>JBAPWO010000203.1:0-13952 GCA_049283735.1 Candidatus Dormiibacterota bacterium | reverse complement strand
GGCCACGACTGCTGCCGCCTCGGCGGCGACGGCCGCCTCGCGCTCGCGCTTCTCGGCCTCCTGGCGTTCCTGCAGCTCGCGCTCGCTGAATTGCTGCAGCCCTTCGGCGATCGCCTTGCCGATCTCGGTGACGATCAGCCGGCAGCTGCGCATCGCGTCGTCGTTGCCGGGGATCACCACCTGGATGTCGTCGGGGTCGCAGTTGGTATCGACGATCGCCACGATCGGGATGTTCAGCTTGTTGGCCTCGGTGACCGCGATCCGCTCCTTCTTGCAGTCGATGACGAAGACCGCACCGGGAAGCCGCTTCAAGTCGGCCATGCCCGCGAAGTTGTTCTCGAGGCGCTCGAGGTCGTCGCGGGCGTCGTTGGCCTCCTTGCCGCTCATGCGCTCGAAGTCGCCCTTCGACTGCATCACGCGAAGCTCGGCGAGGCGGCGCAGGCGGCGCTGGATGACCGTGAAGTTGGTGAGCATCCCGCCCATCCACCGATGGGTGACGTAGGCCTGCCCGGTGTTCCGGCAGACCTCCTCGATGACGTCCTGGGCCTGCTTCTTGGTACCGACAAAGAGGACCTTCTGGCCGCTCCCGACGATGTCTCGCAGGTATTCGCAGGCGACGTCGAGCTGCTTCTGGGTCTGCTCGAGGTCGATGATGTGGATGCCGTTGCGCGCCGTGAAGATGTATGGGCGCATCCGGGGATTCCACCGGCTGGTCTGGTGGCCGAAGTGAACTCCGGCCTCCAGCAGCTGACGCAGTGTTACTGCCGGCATGGTAGGTCGCTCCTGTGGTGTGGTGCCTCCGTCCGGGGTGAACCGCGGCGGCGACCCGGGGGCACCGGGCACCCGCCGGCCGCGTGAAACCGGACGTGTGAGATGACCGGAGTGTACCAGCCCCGCCGGCTGCCTACACCTCCCCTCGAGGCGTCAGAGCACGTAGCGGCGGAGGTCCTGGTTCCGCACCAGGTCGCCGAGGCGTCCGCCCACGTAGGCGGCGTCGATGACGACGGTGGTGTCGGCGAGCTCCTCGGCGCCGAAGGAGACGTCCTCGAGCACCTTCTCCATGATCGTGAACAGCCGGCGGGCGCCGAGGTTCTCGTCCTCCTCGTTGACGCGGTACGCCTGGGCCGCGAGCTCGCGGATGCCGTCAGGGGTGAAGTCGAGGGTGACGCGCTCGGTGCCGAGCAGGGCCGCATACTGCCTGGTCAGCGCGTTGCCGGGCTCGGTGAGGATGCGGACGAGGTCGTCCTCGCTGAGCGGCTTCAGTTCCACCCGGATCGGGAAGCGGCCCTGGAACTCGGGGATCAGGTCGCTCGGACGTGCCGCGGTGAACGCGCCCGCGGCGATGAAGAGGACGTGGTCGGTGCGCACCGGGCCGTACCGGGTGTGCACCGTCGAGCCCTCGAGAATCGGCAGCAGGTCGCGCTGCACCCCCTCGCCGCTGACGTCAGGCCCGCGGTCGGACGCGGGACCGCAGATCTTGTCGACCTCGTCGATGAACACCACGCCCGAGTCCTCGACCAGGCGAATGGCGTCGTCGTAGACGCGGTCCATGTCGATGAGCCGGTCGGTCTCCTCGTCGATGAGCACGTCGCGGGCTTCCGCGACCGTCATGAGCTTCTTGCGCTTGCGCGGCGGAGCGAGCTGGGAGAAGAAGTCGGACAGGGACACGCCGACCTCCTCGAGCCCGGTCCCGGTGAAGCCCTCGAATGCCGGCTGGAATGGCTCCTCGACCTCGATATCGACGGTCGCGTTCTCCAGGTCGCCGGCCGCCAGCCGGCGGGTGAGCCGGCGCCGCCGGGCGCGCGCCTGGCGGGTCTCCGCCGCGGCCTGATCGGGTGGAGCGGCGTCCTCACCCGGACGTGGCCGTGCTGCGCGCTGCCGCTCGCTCGCCTCGTGGAGCGTCTCCACCAGCCGCGCGTCCGCAAGCACGCGAGCCCGGGGCTCCATCTCGGCGACGCGATCCTCCTGCAGCTCGGTGATGGTCTGCTCGAGCAGGTCGCGAAGGATCGACTCGACGTCACGGCCGACATAGCCGACCTCGGTGAACTTGGTCGCCTCGACCTTGATGAACGGCGATTCCGTCAGCCGCGCCACTCGTCGCGCGATCTCGGTCTTGCCGACGCCGGTCGGACCGATCATCAGGATGTTCTTGGGCAACACCTCGTTGCGCATATCCTCGGGCAGCATGCGGCGGCGAACCCGGTTGCGCAGCGCGATGGCCACCGATCGCTTCGCCTCGTGCTGACCGATGATGTATTCGTCAAGCCGACGCACCACCTCGGCGGGGCGGAGGGTCTCCCCCGCCACTGCTTCGATCAGGTCATGGCGAGCGTCGTCGCTCTCGCCAGGGACGGGCACGAGGGCCGCGGCGCTGGTCACGCGAGAACGGGCGCAGCCGGCGCCGGGGTGGCGAGCTCGAGGGTTTCCACGGTGATGTTGTCGTTGGTGTAGATACAGAGCCGGGCCGCGATCAGCAGCGCGCGCCGGGCGATGTCCTCGGCCCCGAGATCGGTGCTCTCGAGCAGCGCGGCTGCCGCCGCGTGCGCATAGGGTCCGCCACTGCCGATCGCGACCACGCCGTCGCCGTCGTCGGGTTCGATGACCTCGCCGTCACCACTCAGCAGCAGGATCCGGTTGGCGTCAGCCACGATGAGCATCGCCTCGAGACGGCGCAGGTATTTGTCGGTGCGCCATTCCTTGCTGAGGCCGATCGCCGCGCGCACCAGGTTGCCCTGGTGCTTGTCCAGGTGCTGCTCGAACTTGTCGAACAGGGTCAGGGCGTCGGCGACGGCGCCGGCGAACCCGCAGACGACCTGGTCATGGAAAAGCCGGCGCACCTTGGAGGCGCGCGCCTTCATCACGATGTCGCCGACGGTCACCTGGCCGTCGCCGGCGACCGCAACCGTTCCGCCGCGCTGCACCGCCACGACGGTCGTCGCGTGCGCGCCGGTCATGCGTGGACAGCCTTGGGCGGGCGGTACTTGCAGGCGGGGTACCCGGAGCAGCTCACGAAGGGACCGTAGCGGCCCTTGCGGGTCACCAGCGGTTTGGAGCACTCGGGGCAGTCCTCGCCGGTCGGCTCGGGTGCTGGGCCGGCCGCTCGGGCTCCGGGCGCGCCCGGCTGGATGTACTTGCAGTCCGGGTAACCGGTGCACCCGACGAAGGTGCCGCGTCTCCCGCTCCGGCGCCGGAGCGGTTTGCCGCACTGCGGGCAGACGCCCAACTCCTCGGGCTCGGCGCCGTCGGCCTCGGCCGCGGCCGGGGTCCGATCGTCCTTGATGTACGTGCAGCTGGGATACCCCGAGCACCCCACGAAGGGTCCGCGCCGGCCCTGGCGGGTCACCAGCGGCTTGCCGCAGCGGGGGCACATCTCCCCCGTCGCCAGCGCCTCGGTGGTCTTGCGGTCCTTGATGTATTTGCAGTCGGGGAACCGCGAACAGCCGACGAACTCGCCGAACTTTCCCTCGCGCACGACCAGGCGCCCGATCTCGCACTCCGGGCACTCCTCACCGGTCTCTCGCGCCGGGACGCGAACGCGTTCCATCGATCGCTCGGCGCGCTCGAGGGTTTCCGCAAACGGCTCGTACCACTCACGGACCGTCGGCTCGTAGGCGCGGCTGCCCTCCTCCACCGAGTCGAGCCGCTTTTCGAGGTCGGCGGTGAAGGCGACGTCGACGATCTCGGGAAAGTTCTGGCGCAGGACGGCGTCGACGGTCTTGCCGAGCTCGGTCGGATGCAGACGTCGCTCCAGCTGGCGGACGTACTGGCGCTCCTGGATCACCTCGATGGTGGCGGCGTAGGTCGAAGGGCGACCGATGCCGCGTTCCTCGAGCTCCTTGATCAGGGTCGCCTCCGTGTAGCGCGGCGGCGGCTGGGTGAAGTGCTGCTCGGCGGCGATCTCGAGGCACTTGAGCTCCTCGCGCTCGGCGAGCGCCGGAAGCATCGTGTCCTTGTCCTTCTCCTCGTCGCGCTTCCACACCTTCTGGAAGCCCTCGAAGGTGATGAGCGATCCGGTGGCTCGGAACACGTAGTCCGCGGCGTCGATCATCGCCGTGGTGTTGAGGTACTTCGCCGGGCTCATCTGACTCGCGACGAAGCGACGCCAGATCAGGTCGTACACCTTCAGCTGTCCGGGAGACAGGCTCGAGCTGACCGAGTCCGGGGTCCGGTTCACGTCGGTGGGGCGGATCGCCTCGTGCGCGTCCTGGACGTTGACGGCGGCCTTGCGACGCACCGCCCCGGTGCCCACGTAGTCCTTGCCGAACGCCGCGATGATGTGCTTCGCTGCCTCGTCACGGGCCGCGTCGCTGATCCGGATCGAGTCGGTGCGCATATACGTGATCAGACCGGTCGAACCGGCAGGGCCGAGCTCGACCCCTTCGTACAGTTCCTGGGCGATGCTCATGGTGCGCTTGGGCGACATGCGCAGCCGCGAGCTCGCGTCCTGCTGCAACGTGCTCGTGGTGTGCGGCGGGAGCGGCCGGCGGGTCGTCTCCTTGACGTCGATGGAGCGCACGACGAACGCGGGCGTCCGCTCGGTGACCGCCCCGTTGGCGTCGAGCCCGAGCGCGGCGATGACCTCACCGGCTTCGGCCTCGGTACCGAGCTCCAGCTTCTCGCGCTCCGCGGCATCCGTATCACCACGTCGGGCGACCAGCCGCGCGCTGAACGGGTTGCTGCCATCCTTGGCAAGAAGAGCATCGATGGTCCACGACTCGACGGGCACGAACGCGTCGATCTCGGTTTCGCGATCGACGACGAGGCGCACCGCCACCGATTGCACGCGGCCGGCCGAAAGCCCGGCGCGCACCTTGCGCCAGAGCAGCGGTGAGAGCCGGTAGCCGACCAGGCGGTCGATGACCCGGCGGGCCTCCTGCGCGGCGACGAGCGAGCGGTCGATCTTGCGGGGATGCGCGAGGGCGGCGTCGACGGCGAGCTTCGTGATCTCGTGAAAGACGATTCGGTCGGGATTGTTGAGGCCGAGTGCCTCTGCGAGGTGCCAGGCGATCGCCTCTCCCTCGCGATCCGGGTCGGCCGCGAGCAGCGTGGATGACGCCTTCTTGACGGCCGCTCGGAGGTCGCGGATCTGCTTTTCCTTTCCCTTGATGAGCTCGTACTGCGGGGCAAATCCCGCGTCGACGTCGACGCCCATCTTCGACTTGGGGAGATCGCGGACGTGGCCCATCGAGGCGAGCACGATGTACTCGGACCCGAGAAAACGGGCGAGCGTTCTCGCCTTGCTGGGCGACTCGACGATGATCAGACGTGACACTTTCTGGACTTCCTATGGGGGCTCAGGCGCCGGCTATACGGTACGGGCCACGAGGCCTCCGGGCAGGGACATTACGGCTCCGGCAAGCTCGAGCGCACCCAGCCGGCTGGCGACCAGCGCCGGTGAAAGGCCGAGGGCGACCCCGACCTGATCCGGGTGGACCGGTTGCGTTCCCATGCGTGCCAGTATCTCCCGCAGCGGTGGGCTGAAACGCTCGAGGCCACTCTTGGCAAATCCTGGCAGGGTGTCGAGGGCGGTTTCCGGGACCGCCGCCCGCAGGGCGGGGACGGCGTCGAGGAGATCGCCGATTCCCAGGAATGGTCGAGCACCGTCCCGGATCAGCAGGTTGGTGCCGCTGCTCTGGCGCGAACGGATCGACCCGGGCACGGCGAGCACCTCGCGACCGAGGTCGGCGGCCCAGCGCGCGGTGCTCAGGGCTCCGCTGCGTTCGGTGGCCTCGACCACCACGACCGCGTGGGCGAGTGCCGCGATGATGCGATTGCGCCTGGGGAAGTTGTGCTTGAACGGCGGCGTCCCGGCCGGCTCCTCGGTGATCAGGCACCCGTGGGCGATGATCCGAGCGCGCAGCTCGGCGTGCCGGGACGGATAGCAGACGTCGATGCCGCAACCGAGCACCGCAACCGTCGAGCCGCCGGCGTCGAGGGCGCCGGTGTGCGCCGCGGCATCGATGCCGAGCGCCATCCCGCTGACCACCTGGATGCCCGCGGCGCCGAGCTCGGCGCCGATCGATCGGGCGATGTCGACACCCTGGAACGTCGCGCGCCGGGAGCCGACCACCGCCACGCAGGGCGTCACCGGGCCGGTCGTCCCCAGCTGCCAGAACCCGGGCGGCGGCGACTCGAGGTGGGCGAGCCGATCGGGCCAGGCGGGCGACGACGAATCGACCCAGTGCGGCTCGGTCATCCGGTCATCTCGATGCGGTAGTGCAGGGCTTCGGCGAGCGCGTCCTCCCCCACCCGATCCTCGCTCGCGAGATCCGAGATCGTGCGGGCGACCCGGAGCACCCGAAAGAAGCCCCGCGCGCTGAGGTGGAGGCGTTCACCCGAGAGCGCCAGCAGGCGCCGCGCGGGTGCGGTGGAGCGCGCGGCCGCCAGGATCTCGCGCCCGCTCATCGCCGCGTTGCCGTGCCCGGCACGGTCGCCCTGCCGGAAGCGGGCGGTCTCCACTCGGCGTCGCACCGCCGCCGATGGTTCCTCGTCGGCGCCGTCAAAGATGTCGCGGTACTCCTGGCGCGGCACCGAGACGACCAGGTCGATGCGGTCCTTGATCGGTCCGCTGATCTTGCCGTTGTACGTGGTCAACTGCCGGGCTTCGCAGCTGCAGCCCTGGGCGTCACCGAGATGGCCGCACGGACAGGGATTGGAGGCGCCGACGAACATGAAGTCGGCCGGATACGTGACCGCCGAGCGAGCTCGGGCGACGGTCACCGAGCGCTCCTCGAGTGGCTGACGGAGCGCCTCGAGGTGCTGACGGGAGAACTCGCAGAGCTCATCAAGAAAGAGGACTCCGTGGTGCGCGAGGCTGATCTCGCCGGGTTGGGCCAGGCCGGTTCCGCCGCCGACGAGCCCGGCGCGGGAGATGCTGTGGTGCGGCGCCCGGAACGGCGGCCGCAATGTGGTCGGCGGGCGCTCGCGCAGCGTGCCGCGCAGCGAGTAGATCGCGGCCACCTCGAGGGCTGCATCCGAGCGCAGGTCGGGGAGCAGCGACGGCAACGTCCGGGCGAGCATCGTCTTCCCGGCACCGGGCGGTCCGGTCATCAGTAGGTTGTGCCCGCCGGCCGCGGCGATCTCGAGCGCCCGTTTCGCCTGGCCCTGTCCGCGCACGGCGGCGAGGTCGGGCTCCGGCGAGGGCGCGGGCGGCGACGCGTCGCGGACCCCGGCGACCAGGCGTCCGTCACCGCGGAGGTACTCGACGCACGCCTGCAGCGACGAAGCGCCCAGGACTTCGATGCCGTCGGCGAGCGCTGCTTCAGGGGCGTTCTCGACGGGAACGACGAGCCGCCGGATGCCAGCGGCTGCCAGGCATCTTGCCATCGGCAGAACGCCCGTGACGGGGCGGACCGACGCGTCGAGCGCGAGCTCGCCGAGAAAGGCCAACCCGTCGAGCCGGAGCGACGTATCTTCTGCGCGGAGTATCGAAATCGCGATCGCCAGGTCGAACGCGGTCCCCTCCTTGGGCAGCTCGGCCGGCGCGAGGTTGACCGTGACCCGTCGCTGAGGGAATGTGAATCCCGCGTTGCGGATCGCCGGCTTGACGCGCTCCCGCGCCTCCTGGATCGCCCGGTCGGTCAGCCCGACGATCGTGAAGGCCGGTAGTCCGTTCGAGATGTCGACCTCCACCCGCACCGGCACCCCGGCGAGGCCTCGGGTGGCGCAGCTTATTGCGCAGGCAAGCATACATAGTAGTGTAGCATCCGGAGTTGCGATCCCGGACGCCACTTGCGCGAGATCCGCTCCAGTATCGTCGCCGCATGGCAAAAGAAACGAAGGACGACGGGCGCGCCGCGAAAACCAAAACGCCGCCGGCTTTCTCCCGAGACCTGAAGCTCGAGGCCCTCGCCGAGTCCTGCACGCGGTTCCTCGTCGGCCACGGGCGCCGCTCGGCCGACAAGCTCCTGGCGACGATCCCGCCGGGAACCGAGATCGACTACTACGGGATCGGTGGCGTGGTCACCGAGCTCGAACGCGAGGTCGCGTCGCTGCTCGGCAAGGACGCGGCGCTGTTCCTTCCGACCGGGACGATGGCGCAGCAGGCCACGCTGCGGGTCCACGCCGATCGACGCTCGAGCCGGAGCGTCGCCTTCCACCCGGCGTGCCACATGGAGACCCAACGAGGAACGAGGCTATGAGCGGATGCACGGTCTGTTCGGGGTTCCCGTGGGACCTCGCGACGAGCCGCTGTCATCGGCGAGTCTTGCCCAGGTGCACGAGCCAATCGCGGCACTGCTCGTCGAGTTGCCGCAACGGTCACTCGGCGGCACGTTGCCCTCCTGGAGGGAGCTCGTCGCTCAGGTGGCGTGGGCACGCGATCGCGGCGCCGCGGTCCACCTCGACGGAGCCCGGCTCTGGGATGCATCCCCCTTCTACAGGGCCGGACACCGCAAATCGATCAGCGATGTCGCGGGTCTCTTCGACACGGTCTACGTGTCCTTCTACAAAGGACTCGGGGGCATCGCCGGCTGCTGCGTGGCCGGCGACACCGACGTGATCGAGGAGTTGTCGGTCTGGCGCACCCGCCATGGCGGCCGGGCCTTCGGCCTGTGGCCCTATGCCGCGTCAGCGCTCTCGGCGCTGCGGATCCGCCTGCCGCGCATGCCCTCGTACTACCGCCATGCCCTCGCCATCGCCGACGCGGTGCGCGGACTCCCGGGCGTCGAGATTCTCCCCGACCCCGTCCAGAGCCCGATGATGCATCTCCGCTTTGCGGTCGACCTCGAGTCGCTCCGCGAGCGCGTGATCGAGATCGCTCGAGCCGAGAAGGTCTGGACGTTCGCACGACCGTGGGTGTCGCTGGGACCCAGGCTGCAGGAGTTCGAGTTGCACGTCGGCGACGCGACCCTCGAGCTCAGCCCGGAGGAGATTCGTGCTCTGTTCGCGCGGCTGGTCGGAGCACCCGAAGGCCGCACGAAGGCGCGCCGCCGGCGGACCTGATCCCGGCGTGATCCGGTCGTCAGCCGAGCAGGACGACCCGTACCGACGCCATCACCCGGGCACCGACCCAATCCGCCAGGCCGCGTGAGCAGACGGCGATTTCAATGTAGTCCTCCGGCGGCTGCGGATAGGCGATGCGCTCGGTGCGACTCCGATCGGCACCCAGCTCAGCGCACGCATCCCGGCTCCCGGTCTCGACGTCGAGCTGTGCGGTGAGCCCCGAGACCGTGGTCGGCACCCCTGGTTGACCGCCGATCGTCCAGTTGGGATCGATGGCGCTGTTTGAGAACACCTCGACGAGGATTCCGCCGGGCTGCAGTGTGGTCAGCGGTGGACCGCACCTGATCGAGTTCCAGCTCGTGGTGCACGGTGATGACAGCAACTGATTGCTGAAGCTGCCGACCAGGTCGCTGAACGAACCGGGCATGACCCAGGCTTCACCCGCGTTCCAGTCCAACGGCACAGAGATCGAGACCTGCCCGTCGTCGACGGTTCGGGTGACCGAGGCGCCACGCACAGTGATCGGAAGGGGTTTCGGGGTCACGGCGGCGCTGGAGCCGGTGACCCAAAGCGCCAGGGCGAGCGCAGAGATGCTGAGCGCCCAGCGAGCGCGTGCGGTGCGGCGGGGCCGCCGCGGTGCCGGCCCGCCCCCCGTTGCCACGTCCGACCGAGACGCCATCGGGTCATCGTAGTCGCTCCATTTTCAGGCCACCTACGCGCTCTCGTGGCCCGATCTCGGCGCTCCCTCGATGACGTCTGTTTGGCGCTAACCTTGCGCTGTGGATTGGGACTGGCCGCTGATCATCGAGATTGCGATCCTGGTCGTGGCAATCACCGGGACGACCTTGATCTGGGCCGAGCGGACCGAACGGCGTCGAGGCCTCGGATTGCCGGTCATGCCGCACCCGCAGTGGCGGGCCGTTGACGTTGGCTCGGGCAGCACCCTGCGCATCGAAGCCGCCAACTCAGGTGCGGCGGCATCTCATTGCTGCGTGGTGATGCAGGCCGGGACGTCGTTGTATGCGGGAACCTTCTCGCTGGCGGAGCTGCAACCGTGGTCCGCGCAGACGCTCGAGCGCTTCGACGTCCTCGACCACAGCGCAGATCCACAGTCGCTGCTGTGCGTCGCCAGGAATCCCGACGGCATATGGTCGATGCGTGCTCCGAACAAGTACGTCGACGCCATCAGCGAGCAGACCGTTCGGTTTCACATCATTGACGTTCTCAAGCGGGCGACCGGCCGCAAGTACGCATGCGCGGTTTCGTCCGAAGGCGTCGTGATCATCACGCCGGCCGCCTCCAGCCTGGCAGCGAGCCCGCGCACCGCCGTCTGAGCAATCAATGGGGGCGTCGCCGCCAGGGTGGAGCCCCGCGCGAGCGCAGCGCACGCCGCGTCGCGCAGGGCCTCCTGCGGATTCAGCTCACTGATGCCCCGAGGCGTCGAGGGATTGCCCGGTCTCGAGCAGCGTCTTGAGACCGCTGAGCACCCAGCTCCAGCCGCCGCCGGCCCCCTGGTCTTCCATACCGCCCGACATGAGGACCGCCAGCAGCGGTGCACCCTCGAGCTCGTGCGTCAAGGTCAGCCTGGAGACGCCGTTCCTGCGCTCCTCGATCTCGTATGTCACGCGAGTGAACCCCTGAGCCGCCATGGCCGGATCCATCACCATGCGGAAGGTTTGCACCAGCTTGTGGGGCGGATCGGCTTCAAGGACCTCGCCGTCCACGGCCACCTCGGGGGCGCCCATCGCCCGCATGCCTTCGCTGCTGTACCCGGTGTACGGACCGCCGGGACGCAGGTCGTAGTCGACGCGGCCGCAGTACCCATATCGCTCGGTCCATTCCGGCTTGGTGATCGCGTCCCAGATCGCCTGAGGTGTCGTTTTGATGTACACCCGGTAGACCTGGGTGGTGCCGATCGCAGTCGCTGTCGTGGTCATGCCATGTCCTCCAGTTCGGTTTTGAGGTTTGCGAGCGCCGATGAGTAGCGCTCTCGGTACTTGCCGATCCACCGGTCGTGGATCAGCTGAATCGGTATCGGGTTGAGGAAGTGCAACTTCTCCCGCCCCGATCGGCGTGCGACGACCAGCCCCGCGTCTTCGAGGACCCTGAGGTGTTTCATCACGCCGAACCGGGTCATCTCCAGCCCGGACTCGAGCTCCGTCAACGTGCGGCCGTCACGTTGGAAGAGCTGGTCGAGGAGGAAACGACGGGTTGGATCGGCGAGTGCTTTGAACACGAGGTCGTCGTCAGTCACCACGCCAGGATACGTGACCATATAGTCACATGTCAAGGCGCCGCTCAGTCGTCCTGGACTGCGTCCTTGATGTGCTCGATCCTGGTCACCGTCATCGCTCCGTCCATCATCAGACCGATCACGTCGATCCGGCACGGTTGCTTCTGGCGGTGCGTCTGGGCGCGATAGAGCTCGAGGAGCATGCGCAGCTTCCGGCGTTTGCGCTCGTCGACGGCCTCCTCCGGGGTTCCGAATCCGGTGCCGCGGCGGGCCTTCACCTCGATGAGCACGAGCGTGTCACCATCCTCGGCGACGATGTCGATCTGACCGAGACGGCTGCGCCAGTCGCGCGCCAGGATGCGAAAGCCCTGCTCCTTGAGGTACGACAGCGCGGCGACCTCGCCGGCGTGACCGACCCGGTCCTTGAGGGGCCGAGCTGGAGGAAGCTGCTCGGGGGTTCGCGACCCCCGGCTACGCTCCGCCGTCGCTCTCCGAGGCCGCGGCGGCAACCTCGGCGTCGTCCGTCTCCGCGTCCACCTCGGTGAGCTCCGAGCCTTCGATCTCCTGATCGTCCGGCGCTTCGTCCAGCTCGTCCGGCTCGACGTCGGCGTCGGCGGGTACCTCGAGCTCGGCGCGTTGCAGCGTCATCGCGGCGCCACCGATCGGTTGACGGCGCTCGCGGATGCGCGCGTGACGGCCGACCTTCTCGCGAAGATAGAAGAGCTTTGCCCTGCGCACCTGGCCGTGGCGAAGCACCTCGATCCGGTCGATTCGAGGTGCGTGCACGAGGAATGTCCGCTCGACGCCGACACCGTGGGCGATACGACGCACGGTGAAGCTCGTCGCGAGCCCGACCTTGCCCTTGAGCGCGATCACGACGCCCTCAAAGACCTGGATGCGCTCGCGGGTTCCCTCAACGACCTTGACGTGCACGCGAACGGTGTCGCCAGAACGCAGGATGGGGACTTGCGGTTTTTCCTGCTCGCGCTTGAGCAGATCGATGACATTCACGTTGTTCCTCCGGGCCTTGGGCCAGACCGTATCAGATCGGGGCGTTGCAGCCCGGTCCGTCTCGCGCTTTCGTCGCGACGCCACGCCGCGATCGCCGCGTGATTGCCGTCACGCAGCACGTCGGGCACCGACCGTCCTTCGAAGTCGGCCGGGCGTGTGTACAGCGGTGCCTCGAAGCCGCCCCCGGCACCCTCCGAGAATGTCTCGTCACCAAGTGATTCCGGAGAGCCGACGACGCCGGGCACGAGCCGGGCGGTCGCCTCGATGACTGCCATTGCGGCGACCTCGCCGCCGCTGAGCACGTAATCGCCGACGGACAGCTCCTCGCCGATCTCGTCGCGTGCACGCTGATCGACGCCCTGGTAGCGGCCGCACACGAGCAGGATCGAGCGCTCCGCGGCGAGCTCGCGTGCGACGCCCTGGTCGAATAACCGCCCCTGGGGTGAGAGCAGGATGCTTCGGACCTCGGGCTCGGCATCACGCAACGCGCGCACCGCGCGAATCACCGGTTCGGGCTTGAACACCATGCCGGCACCGCCACCGAACGGCTCGTCATCCACCTGGCGATGGCGGCCTTCGCTGTGCTCACGCAGGTCGTGCACGCGCAGGTCGACGTCGCCGGCTGCGAGCGCGCGTCCGACCACACCGATACCGAGCGGACCTGGGAACACCTCGGGAAAGATCGTGAGCACGTGAAAGCGGATCACACCGTTTCCTCGGTCCACGGCGTGACCGTGATCGTGCCCGACGCGACGTCGATGGCGGTCACGTAATCACGCGCCATCGGCAACCGGTGCACGCCGGCGTCGTCGCGAATGACCAGCACGTCGTTGCCCACACCCGCCTCGACATCGTCGACGACGCCGACGTCGGCGCCGCTCGTGTCGAAGACGCGGAGTCCGACCAGCTGCCAGACGAACCACTCACCGTCGGGGAGCGGGCGTGCCGCCTCGACGTCGACGCACAGGTAGACACCGCGCAGCAGCGCGGCATCGTTTGGGGAGGTGATCTCGTCGAAGCCGAGGAGCACCGCATTCCCAGGCCCGGGTCGCGCGGTGCGCACCGTGAGGGATCGCGCGCCGACCTCGGTCTCGAGCTTCGTGCCAGGGGTGAAACGACTCGGGTCGCCGCCGATCGGCTCAGCCCGTACCTCTCCGCGCACGCCGTGCGCGCGAAGCACCTGCGCGGCGCGCAGCTTGGCCGGGGCGAGTGGGCGGCCGCCGGTCACCGCAGGTCTTTCAACTCCACCTGCACGCGCTGGTGATGACGCAACCCCGCAGCGCGCACCACCGCGCGCACGGCCTCGATGTTGCGTCCGGTCTTGCCGATGAGCTTGCCCATGTCCTCTTCAGCAACATGCAGCGTGACGATCGTGCTCCGGCCTCGGGGGCGCGAATCGACGGTGACCGCGGCGGCATTGGAGACGATTCGCTCGGCGATGAATCGGGTTAGGTCTGCGTAGTCGGTCATTCCGCAGCTGGCTCCTCGGCGGCGGCGGGTCCTGTCGTCGCGGGGACCCCTCCCCGCCGAGCTTTTGGCGCGTCGGGGCTGCCCCCCGCGACGCCACCCGCCTCGTCCGGCGTCGATTCGACCGCTTCCCCAGACGGCTCATCATGCGCAGGCTCATCAGGGGCGACGGCTACTGCGGACGGCTCATCGACCGCTGGCTGATCAGCGGCGGCCGCCAGTGGCGACGGTTCATCTGTCGCCGGCTCATTCGGGGCCGCAGCGGCCGCTGCATCGTCGGCGGCAACGGGAGCAGTCT
>JBAPWO010000202.1:0-28542 GCA_049283735.1 Candidatus Dormiibacterota bacterium | reverse complement strand
ACCCCGTTGGTGATGTAGAGCTTGCTGCCGTTGATCCGCCAGTGGCCGTCGACGCGGTCGGCACGGGTCCGGATGCTCGCGACGTCACTGCCCGCGTCGGGCTCGGTGATGCCCAGCGCGGCGATCTTCTCCCCCCTGATCGCCGGGACGAGGTATCGCTGCTTCTGTTCCTCCGTGCCCCACTTGAGGATCGGGGGCGTGGCCATCTCGGTGTGCACGCTGATCGCCATGCCGACCCCACCGGATCCGCAGCGTGCCATCTCCTCGGCGAGGACGATGGCGCTGAAGTAGTCGCCGCCCTGGCCGCCGTACTGTTCCGGATAGCGCAGTCCGAGCAGCCCGAGCTCGCCCATCCTCGCGAAGACGCTGTCCGGAAAGCTCTCGGCCGCCTCCCATTCATCGGCATGCGGGCGCAACTCCCTGGCCACGAAATCGCGCACCGTCTCCCGGAGGGCGTCGTGCTCAGCCGAGAAATGCAAGAGCGAGCGCCTCCGTGGGCTGGACGATTGACCGCGATGCCAATTCTGTCACGCGCCGATCGACGCCGAAACTGCCCCTAGGATGGTGAGGATGCCTCGGACCCGGTCCCCCGTCCTCTGGCTCGCCGGCGTCACCCTGGTGCTCCTCTCAGCCTGCTCGGGGGCGCCCACGCCGACGACGCCGACCCCGCGCGCGACGCCGACGCCCATCCCAACGCCATCGCCCACGCCACTTCCCGCGGACACGATGTCGGTCGGAGTGCTGGGGCTCGGCGTCGGAACATTCGACCTCGCTGCGATCCCGGTCGCCACCCTCAAGAACAACGCCAGGTTCCACGGGGCTTCGGCGGTGGTCGTCCACTTCGTGACCCGACGCTCCGGCCGGACGCTCGGCTCCCTCGATTCGGTGCCGGTCAACCTCGGGCCCGGCGAGACGCTGGCGGTGACCGCGGACTGCACCGACGCCTGCAACGGCGCCACGGGGGTCGAAGCGACGGTCACGGTCGCCTCGTGGCCGACCAGCCTCGGGCCCGTTTTCGCCGCAGCCTCGGTCGCCTACGCCTGCCAGCCGTGCCACTCGGGTCACGGCTACGGTGAGGTCAGGGCGACGCTCACGCCCTCACCGGCGGTGTCGGCCGGTGTGGCCGTGGTCGGATTCGCGGTCTGCGAGAACCGCGCCGGGGTGATCCTGGGAGGAGGCTCGGAGCAGTTCGTCTGGGCGGTGGGATCGACGCTGCAGGCGGCTGTCCCGGTCGTGCTCAACGCGGCCCCATCCTCCTGCTCGCTCGGTGCGTCCACCGGCTGGTAAGACGCGAGCGCTCCGTTTGGGCGAGTTGCAGGAACAAGTACCCGTTGTGATAGGGTCGCCGAGGTTCAGGTCCGCCTGGGTGTCGTGGCATCAGGGGGCCGAGTTTCAAGCCCGGCCAGGGGTGAGATGGCCGGAGCCCGACCAACAGGAGTGATCCGCCTTGCATGTACCCAAGCGGGCACGTGGACTGGTTCTTGGCTGCCTCATGATGGTGGCGGGACCGGCGACCGCAGTGCTCATCACGACGCCCACCCAGGGGGCACCCACGTCCGCCGCACTGGTCCGTTCGTCAGTCGGTGAGGTCGATCGCCTCGCCAACGTGACGCCCCACCCGATGATGCTTCGGGTTCGGTCCGCGATGCTCGTGAGCATCGCGTTGCCCGCAGCCAAGCCCGCGCCTGCGGTCCGGCGGCACCACCCCGTGGTCCATCCGGGCTTCGTGGTCCCCAGCGGCCTCTCGGTCAGCCAGGCGCAGGTCGTCGCCGACATCACCGCCGCCGCCGAGCACTGGGGTGTGAGCGTCACCTGGATGCTCAGGACGGCCAACTGCGAATCGCACTTCCACTGGAATTCGGTCAATCCGAGCGGGCCGTACATCGGCGTCTTCCAGTTCCTGATGTCGACGTTCATCGCCAACGGCGGGACCGCGGCCACGATCTGGAATCCGGTGGCACAGGCCAATATTGCCGCGAAGATGTTCGCCCACGGTCAGGCTCACGAGTGGTCCTGCGCCTGAATTCCTCGTAGGGACGTCACACTCAGACGGTGATCACAGATCCGGGAGCCACGGAGCATCTCCGTGAGACCCAGACGTCCCGGCGCGTCATCTACACCGGCCGGCTGCTGACCTTCTACGAGGATGACGTGCGCCTCGCGGACGGGACTCGCGCGCAACGCGAGGTCGTGGCCCATCCAGGTGCGGTCGCGATCGTCGCGATCGACGCGGATGACCGGGTCGTCCTGGTGCGTCAATGGCGCCACGCCGTCGCCCGCGCGCTCTGGGAGTTGCCTGCGGGCACGCGCGACCATCACGAGGCGCCGGCACGCACCGCCGAACGCGAGCTCGCCGAGGAGACGGGATTGCGCGCCGCGCGCATCACACCGCTGGCCACCGCCCCGCTCACGCCCGGATACTCGACCGAGGTGATGCACTTCTTTCTGGCAACCGGCCTCACCGACGGACCGACCGACCGTGACGCCGACGAGCGCATGGACGTCGAGCGCTTCTCTCGCGACCAGATCTCGGCCCTGGCTCGCGACGGCGAGCTGGACGTCAAGACCATCGGCGGCCTCGGGCTCGCCGGCTGGAGCACCGCTGTCGATGGCTGATCGACCGCTCCGCGACCCCGTCGATGCGGACCGCCTGATCGCGCGTGCCATCGAATCCGTGCTCGACGCCGTGCCCGAGATTCCGGGCGGTGACATGCTCGCCGTCGAGGCCAGTCCCAAGGCTCAGCCATGGGCGGAGACGGCCGCGCCTCCGGCGAGCGACAAACGGCCGCTCGAAGCAGTCCTCGCCGAGTACGAGGCGCGGGTTGCATCGGCGCCGGGCGCTCGCGCGGGTCATCCGAACGAGCCGCATCCCGGCGAGGCGTACCTCGAGAAGCTGTCGCCGTCGCCGCGCAGCACCGGCAAGCGACCGAAGCGCCGCTGGCAGGGCGGACGCAAGCGGCGCGGCCGCGGCGGTCGGGGTGGAGGTGGCGCGCCCGCGTGAGCGGCGCCGGGGAAGAGCAGCGGCGCCGGATCGACGGCGTCCTCTTCGACTACGGCGAGACCCTCGTCGCATTCTCCCGGCCGGACGCGGCGCTCGCCGAGGCGGAGGAGCGGATTCTCGCCGTTCTGGCCGCGGCAGGCCGGGCGGCATCGGGTCAGGTGGCGACGTCGACGGCCACGGTCCGCGCGGTTTTCGACCGAATCGACCGGGAAGTCGTCGCGCACCAGCGCAGCGGCGCCCTCGAGGAGATGGACCTGGCGGCAGTCTCCCTCCGCGCCTACGCCGGCGCCGATCTCATCCTCGACGATGCTCTGCTTGACGAGCTGCTGCGCATCGAGCAGGAGGCGTGGTGGCGGGGCGCAGACGTTGACCCGGAGGTGGTTCCCCTGCTCGAGTTCCTCCGGGGTCATGGAATCCGCGTCGGACTCTGCTCGAACGCGCCGTACCGAGTCCGATCGCTGCACGAGCAACTCGCCTTTCTCGGGCTCGACAGCCACCTCGACGCGGTGACGTTCTCCGTAGAGGTGGGGTGGCGCAAGCCATCTCCACGCATCTTCGAGGCGGCGATGCGGGCGCTCGGGACTTGCGCCGCACGCACCGTCATGGTGGGCGACAGCGAGACCGCCGACGTCGCCGGCGCACATGCGGCCGGCATGCGCGCGGTGCTCCTCAGCAAGAGCGGCGACCGCGGCTCCAGCAGGGCCGACGCGGTGATTGCGGCACTTCGAGCATTGCCGGGTGCGTTGCGGAACATGGGCATATACTTGGGCTAAGCGTGGAGTTCAAGGAGTACATCAAAGAACGGTGCGCGGAGAGGGGGATTTCCCTGCACCGGCTCGCCCTGCTGTGCGATCTGAATCAGATTTATTTCTATCAGAGCGTCAACAAGAACAAGGACAATCCACCGCCATGGGTGTTGCGTCGCGCCGCACCTCACCTGGCGGTTCCGTACATGGAGCTGATGATTCGCGCAGGCTACGTGCGTGAGGCGGACATCGATGAGTGGAGGCAGCACACCGGCAACTGAGGCCGCGCGCTGTTGGGCGTCCCGGTGACCGACCGCGCGATCATCCACCTCGACCTCGACGCGTTCTATGCATCGGTCGAGCAGCTGCGCCGCCCGGAGTTGCGCGGACTCCCGGTCATCGTCGGCGGCGCACCGTCCGGCGACGGCACCGCGCAGTTGAACCGCGGCGTGGTCAGCGCCGCATCGTACGAGGCGCGCGCGTTCGGAGTCCACTCCGCGATGCCGCTGCGCACGGCGCTGCGCATGTGCCCGCAGGCCGTGGTGGTGCCGGTCGACTTTCGCGCCTATCGCGATGCTTCCAAATCCGTCTTCGACATTGCGCGCGACTACACCCCGGTGATCGAGCAGCTGTCGCTCGACGAAGCGTTCCTCGAGGTCACCGGCTCGACCCGCCGCTTCGGGACCTCGCAATACATTGCCGGGGAGATTCGCGATCGGGTCCTGGCCGCGACCGGGCTCCACGCCTCGTTCGGTGTCGCGACCTGCAAGACCGTGGCCAAGATCGCCTCCGACCTTCGCAAGCCACGAGGCTTCGTCGTGGTGGACCCCGGGGAAGAGGCCGCCTTTCTCGCCCCGCTGCCCCTGCGCCGGTTGCCCGGGCTCGGGCCGGCGACCGAGCGGGCGTTGAGCGGGTTGGGAATATCGACGCTCGGGCAGCTTGCCGCTCTCCCACTCGACACGGTGCAGCGGCGGGTCGGCCGCGCCGCCGGAACCTCGTTGTGGGAGCGCGCGCGGGGCATCGACACGGCGCCGGTGACCGTCCCCGGGGCACCACGAAGCGTCTCGCGCGAGGAGACGTTCGCGCGTGACGTGGCGCAGCGCGAGGCCCTGCACGCGCGCATCGGCGAACTCGCGAGCGACGTCGGCGCCCGTCTTCGCACCGGAGGGTGGACGGCGCGCACCGTCACGCTGAAACTGCGTTACTCGGACTTCACCACGATCACACGACAGGAGACGCTGGCGTCCTCGACGGCGACCGACACCACGGTCCGCGACGCCGCGCTCGCCTTGCTCGACACCGCCTGGTCGGGTGATGCGGTACGCCTGCTCGGCGTGGGCGTGAGCGGGCTCGCCGACGCGCCCCAGCTGGACCTGTTCGACCGGCCGGCGATCGATCGGATCGACCACACACTCGACCGCCTGCGTGAGCGCTTCGGGCACGCTGCGATCCGCCGCGGTACCGGCGAGGGCCTGCACGACCTCGACTGGCGCGGCGACGATCTTCGCCGCTGAGCGAGGTCGACTTCTCGGCCACGCGCTGATACCTCAGGCCCCTGCGGGGCCATGAGATCGGCCTCTGCGAGTGGCGCCTACTCCTCGTCGATGTCGTCGAGGTATTCGACGATCTCGCTGTCGTAGCGGGCCCGCGCCTCGTTGAGCATCGCCCCGACGATGGCCACGCGCTCCTCCGGCCAGCCCAGCTCCGCGGCCAGCTCGACGACGGTCGGCTCCCTGCCGAACTCGTGACGGGCCCGGACCTCGGCTGCTTCGTAGATCTCGGTGTCGCGGACGAACGCCTCATCGCTCGCACGTTCGATCGCAGCGAGCTCGATGGTGTCGTCCATGTGGGAGGCGACGAGCCGCCCGACGAACCTGCTCAGGCCAGACGCGGGGCCACCCTGGCCCGCGTACTCCATGACCGCCACCACGCCGGCGATCGTCCCCTCCTGGGCCAGGTCGCCGACCTCGACGCCCTTGCCACGGCGGGCCTCGGCGAGCTCGAGGATGGCCGCAAGCTGGTGCTCGACCAGCTCGTCGAGCGCCAGGCCCCTCCCCTGGATCCGCACCTCGGCGAGCAGGTCGGCGGTCGCCGGCTCACTCAACGGGGGAAGCGACCGCACCTTGGCGTCGAGGATCTCGCGGTCGGTCAGCTCGCTCCTGGTCATCGGCTCACCCCGCGGCTCGCTCCACTCGGCCGCTCTTGCGCCCGAAACGCGCGGCGAGCTGCTCGCAGGCACGCGCCGTCTCGCGACGCGCGGGACCCTGCGAGGCGAGTTCCACCGCGCCGGCGAACGGACGGCCGCTGAGCGAGTATCGAGCCGACATCACGACGGTGCAGCCGCCCACAACCTTGCGGATGGTGACCTCGACGGTCAGATCCAAACCCTCCTCGAGGGTCAGGACCATTCGCCTCGGCGGGGTCAGCTCGCTGCAGACGAGCACCCCGCGCAGGTGGCGACCGACCAGCCCCGCCTCGACCTCATAGCGCGCGCCGACGCCGCCCGACGGCCCGCTGATGTGGCGCAGCCGCCGGATGGCAGGGAGCCAGTCGGCGTGCTCGATGTCGGCCACGACCGCGAACGCTTCTTCGGGCGGGACTGGAAGGGTGACCTCGGCGCGTGTCTCGATCATGGTCTCTGCGCCTAGTACATCACTGTCGCGAACGTGTCCGCCGGCTTGAATCCGAGCCGCGCGTAGACACGCTGCGCGATCACGTTGTACTGGTTGACATAGAGGCTGCAGCGCGGCACGTCGTTGAAGACGAAAGCGCAGACGGCGGCAAGCCCGGCGCGCGCAACCCCCTGGCCTCGGTACTTCGGGGCGGTGTACACGCCCTGGATCTGCACGACGTCCGGGGTCCATGCCGAAAGCTCGGCTTTGAACAGCACCTCATGGTCGCGCATCCAGATCCAGCTCCAGCGTCGCTCGATGAGGCTGAGCATGCGCATCCGCCACGCCGCCGCATCGACCGCAAGCGGGTCGACGCCCATCTCCTCGCGATGCATGCGCGCCGCCGCGACGATCAGCGCTTCGAGGTCGGCTCGCGTCGCGAGGCGTACGTCGTCGGCTGGCATGGCTCGAAGATCGCCCCGATCGAGGACCATCAGCGGCTGTGGGTCACGCAGCTCGCGCGCCGGGCGAGGCGGTCGAAAAGCGTTGTGCAGCGCCATCACCGACGCCCTGTGGCCGACGACCATGCGCGGCTGCGCGCCGGCGCCGAGGGCTTGCGCAAGTGGCGCTGCGGCATCGAGGTCGGGGATGTAGGGCACCACCAACGACCACCCGAGTACCACCGAGGTCAGCTGGTCCTCTTCGAAAGCGCCCCACCAGTCGCCTGCCTCGAACCCGAGCCGCAGCTCGCTGCGCAGATAGACGTTGGTGATCGGCTCATGATCGATGAGCGCGCCGAGTTGCCCTGCGTGTGCGGGTACCAAGCGGGTGACGCGGAGTGCAGAGCGCGTTGCCATGCGTGCGATTGTCCTCGCATCGACACCTGCTCAGGCGGGATCGCTCGGCTATCCTCGGTGGCGTGACCTTGCCTTCCCCCTGCAAGCACGCCCTCGCGGCAGGCGCGTGCGTCGCGACTCTGCTCGTGACCGCGTGTGGCGCGACCACCGCGATCGTGACCCCCAGCACCAGCCCTGCGGCGTCCGCGAGCCCCGCAGCGGCGTCGCAACCGTTCGTCGCAAGCGGATTCCGTACCGGCATCCCGGCCGGTTGGCAGGATCAGACGACGAACCCGAACGCCGTTGCCGCGCTCACCGGGGGTGGCGCCGTCCTCATGCTCCTTGCGTCGCCCGATCGCGGCGTGATCGTCGCGAGGACGACGCCACAGCCGGTTGCGGACGACCAGCTCGGGCAGCACCTGACCAGCATCGTTCCGCCCGGCGCGGTCGACGTGAGCCCGGCGGAACCCGTCGACGTCGACGGCGTCTCCGGTGTGGTGATCACATTTGTGGTCATCGCCACGGGCACCGCGGCGCAGGAGGACGAGGAGATGGTGGTGAACCAGGCGGGCAACACCTATGAGATCGCGCTTCACACGGCGCAGGCAAGCTTCGCCCGCGACGCCGCGCTGCTCCAGCAAGTCCTGAACACCTGGAGGTGGGCGTGACCCCTGGCTTCTCGTAGGATCAGGCAATGCTGGTGGTCATGAACGTGCAGGCGACGCCCGAGCAGGTCGCCAACGTCATCAGGCACGTGCGCGAGCGCGGCTTCGAGCCGATCGAGCTGCCCGGGGCCGACCGCCTGGCGATCGGGGTCCTCGGCAGCAACCCGGGGTCGATACGCGACGCGATCTGCGACCTCCCCGGGGTCGTCGACGCGATCCCGGTGAGCAAGCCGTACAAGCAGGTCACTCGTGAGTGGCATCCTGATCCCACAGTGGTCGATGTCTCCGGCGTGCGGTTCGGCGACGGGTCGTTCGTCGTCATCGCCGGGCCGTGTGCCGTCGAGAGCCGCGAGCAGGTGCTGGCGACCGCGCGGGCGGTGGCCCGCGGCGGAGCGACGATGTTTCGCGGCGGTGCGTTCAAGCCCCGCTCGTCGCCGTACTCGTTTCGGGGGCTCGGACTCGATGGGCTGCGCCACCTCGCTGAGGCCCGCGAAGCCACCGGGCTGCCGATCGTCACCGAGGTCCTCACCCCCGCGGACGTCGAGTTGGTGTCGGAGTACGCCGACATGCTCCAGGTCGGTACCCGCAACGCGCAGAACTTCGCCTTGCTCGAGGCCGTCGGCGGGGCTCGCCGGCCGGTGCTCCTGAAGCGCGGGCTGAGCAACACCATCGAGGAGTGGCTGCTCGCCGCCGAGTACGTGGTCGCCCATGGCAACGCCAACGTGGTGCTGTGCGAACGCGGCATCCGCACGTTCGAGGCCGCGACCCGCAACACGCTCGACCTGAGTGCCGTGCCCGTGGTCAAGTCGCTGTCGCACCTGCCGGTGATCGTCGATCCGTCCCACGCCACCGGCCACCGCCATCTGGTTCCCCCGATGGCCCGCGCAACCTTCGCCGCAGGCGCAGACGGGCTCATGATCGAGGTCCATCCCGATCCCGAGAACGCCCTGAGCGATGGCGCGCAGTCGCTAACGACGGAGGCGTTCGCGGAGTTGATGGGATCCATCCAACGCCTCGCGACAGCCCTCGATCGGCAGGTCGCAACAGCTCCGTCACCGGTCAGGGCGGCGACCCCGGGTTAGGATCGTCCCCGTGGAGTCCCGCTGATGACCACCGTCTTCCAACCCACCCCGCAGGACACCGGCAACGGCCTCGTCGTGGCCCCGGCCATTCCCTGCTCCCTCCGCGGATGTGCCAATACCAATGCGGAGGTGTGCGCGTACCGCGATCGTCGCGGCCGCCGCTGTCAGACCGCCTTCTGTCCCGCGCACAGCGTGTCCTTCTCCGGCATCGGCTACTGCCGCCGCCATGCCAGCACCGTGCAGGCCATCGGCGAGCTGGCCAAGGACCCGAACGGATTTCCCGACCTCAACGATCGCGCACCGTCGCTCGTCGACTGGATCGCGCGCGATCTCGATCAGAGCATCCGGCGCCTCCTGGGCCGCGCGGCACGGAACGGCGAGAGCGTCATCGTCGACGAATCCGTCCGGCTGGCTCACGACCCGGCTCGCAAGGCTCGCTGGGAACGGAGCTGGCGGATCGTCGAGCACACCGGTCTCGTCCTCAAGGTCACCGTGCACGTGAGCGAAGACGAGGGCGCGCTGGTGCACGTGAAGGTGGGCACCGAGGTGGTCGCCGACGGCGTTCCACCCTGGATCGCGCGCCGGCGCGAGGGCCAGGAGGTCGAGGCCGCGATCGACGTGTCGCAGCGACAGCTCTTCTACCGGTACCTCGAGGAGAACATCTCCTCCGCCGTGCTCCGCTTCCGGTCGCGTGGCGACCGCACGCCCTGGGGCGATTAAAACACGGGGGAATCCCCCGTGTCCCCCTGTCTTCAAGACGTCCTACCTCACGAGGGAATCGCCCGTATAACGGGCGTTTCCGCGCCGAGAACCCCGAGCAACCGCCCAAGCAGCTGCTGACCCTCGGTGCCCGGCGCGGCGCCCGAAGCGCCACTGGAAAGCTCGCGCGCGACGGCGTCGAGCTCGTCGAGCGCCCCGGGCGTGTCGAGGTCGTCGTCGAGGCGCTCGAAGAATCGCCGCTCGTGCCGCTCCGCCGCCTCGTGGGCGAGCGTGCCGCCCGCCTGCATCGCGGCGAGATAGCGGCGATACCGCGCCGCCGCCGCCTCGACCTCGCCGTCGTCATACGCCCATGACTGCCGGTAGTGGTGCGACGCCAGCAGCAGGCGCACCGCGGCGGGCGGCACCCGAGCGACCAGGTCGCGCACGAAGATGAGGTTGCCGAGCGACTTGCTCATCTTCCTGCCCTCGTGGTCGACCATCGCCACGTGCGTCCAGTGCCTGACGTAGGGTGCGACCCCGGCGGCCTCGGCCTGGGCGATCTCCGATTCGTGGTGCGGGAAGATGAGATCGTCGCCACCGCCGTGGATGTCGATGGGGTGCCCGAGCGCGCCGGTCGACATCACGGTGCATTCGATGTGCCAGCCGGGACGGCCCGCGCCCCACGGGCTCGGCCATCTCGGCTCGCCCCTTGCTGACGACTGCCAGAGCACGAAATCGAGCGGGTGCCGCTTTCGCGGGTCGTCGGGGTCGGCGCCTCGCTCGCGGCTGAGCTCGATCAGGGTCGCATGGTCGAGGCGGCTCAGCCGCCCGTAGTCGGGATACGCGCCCGAGTCGAAGAAGACCCAGCCTTCGACGGCGTAGGCGTACCCGCCGTCGACGAGCCGCGCGGTCCAGTCGACCATCTCCTCGACGTGCTCGGTCGCGCGCGGCGCCACGTCGACGGGGAGGAGACCGATCATGGCCATGTCGTCGTCGAAGATGCGCGCCTGCTCGGTGGCGAGCTCTCGGAAGTCGACGCCGCGCTGGCGGGCGACGCGCAGGATGTCGTCGTCGACGTCGGTGAGATTGCGCACGCTGCGCACCGCGATGCCGGCGTCGCGGAAGCGTCGATTGAGCACGTCGAACACGTGGTAGACGAATGCGTGGCCGAGGTGCGCCGCGTCGTACGGTGTGATGCCGCACACGTAGATGCCGACCCGCCCGCCCCGCGGTTCGAAGGGCACCACCTCCTGGCGGGCGGTGTCGAACAGTTGCATGCGGCCCGATTCTACGGCGCGCTCGACAGCGCCCCCCGGGGTGGTTCGCCCTCGAGCAGGCTCCGTGCCGCGTCGAGGACCGAGACGCTGTTCCTGAAGCTCAGCCGCGCCTTCGCGTCGTCGAAGCCGAGCCAAACGGCTTCGGCGATCTCGGCAGGATCGGGATGCAGCTCTGTGCCTTCCGGCACCTCGACGACGAAGTGATGGACGCGCTTGAAGACCAGGGCGCCGTGATCGGGGCGGCGGTACACGTACTCGGACGGCGGCAGCGGGGTCCGGAGCACGAGCGATTGGAGCGGGATACCGGTCTCCTCGGCGATCTCGCGCAGGGCAGCGGCCTCAGGGGTTTCGCCGGGCTCGATGTGGCCCTTGGGGAAACCCCAGTGCTGCCCATCGCTGACCAGGCAGACCTCATACCGATCCGCGGCTCGCCGCACCACCACGCCTCCCGAGGAGATCTCGTTGGGGCGCATGGGCCGGCGGGGCATGGCTGCACCGTACTCCGGTCTGCCCGGAGCACGGACGTGCACGTTTGGGTCCGGTTCGCTGCGAGCCCGGTTGCTATCATCGGGTGCTTCCGGCCCCGTGGTGTAGCCTGGTCTAACACGCCACCCTGTCAAGGTGGAGATCGTCGGTTCAAATCCGATCGGGGTCGCCACACACGGGGGATTCCCCCGTGTGTCAGGTAATCTTGATACCGGCGAGATCGGGCGGCTCCGGGTACTTCGGATCCATCTCGGTGAGCGTCTCGATGAGCATCCGGCTCACCGCCCAGTTGCGGTACCACTTGTGATCCGACGGGATCACGTACCACGGCGCGTCCTTGGTCGATGTGCGCGCGATCGCCTCCGAGTATGCGGCCTGATATTCCTTCCACAGCGCGCGATCCTCGAGGTCGCCACGCTGGAACTTCCAGCGTTTCTGTGGATCTCTGAGACGTTCCTCGAGACGGCGACGCTGCTCGTCCTTGGAGATGAGCAGGCAGCATTTGATGATCGTCGTGCCACCCTGATGCAGCAACGACTCGAAGGCCGTGATGTCGTCGTAGCGCAGCTTCCACACCGATTTGGGGACGAGCTTGCGCACGCGCGCCACCAGCACATCCTCGTAGTGGGATCGGTTGAAGATACCGATCTCTCCGGCGCGTGGCATCGCCAGGTGCACGCGCCAGAGAAAGTCGTGCCCGAGCTCCTCGGCGGTTGGCGGCTTGAACGAGGTGACGCGCGTCCCCTGCGGGTTCACGCCTCCGAAAACGTGTGCGATCGTGCCGTCTTTCCCCGAGGCGTCGGTGCCCTGCAGGACCAGCAGCAGGGAACGGGTGTGCTCGGCCCACATACGCGTCTGCAATTCGATGAGGGCTGCTTGATCACCGCGCAGCGCCTCGTCCGCCGCCGCGCGACCGCCTTTCAGGGCTCGGGTATCGCCCGGATCGATGGTTGCGATATTGACTTTTGACCCGGGCTTGACGGACCACACTTCGCGCATCGTCGAGGAACTCTAGTGCACCGCGGGTCAGCTGAGGCGCGACCCCAACCAGCCGGTCAGGTCGCTGAGGACGTGGTCGCGCTCGGGCTCGTTGAAGATTTCGTGCCAGAGGCCGTCGTACATCTTCAGCGTCTTGTCGATGGAGCCGGCGCGGTCGTAAACGTGGGGTCCGCACCCGGGATCGACGATACCGTCGGCGGTGCCCTGCATCACCAGCAGCGGGACGCGCAGCGACGGCAGTCCGGTGTCGACCCGGTCCATGGCGACGAGCATCTCCGCACCGAGCCGCGCGCGGATCGGCGTTCGAAAGACCAGCGGATCGTTGTTGTACGTGTCCACCACCGCCGGGTCGCGGCTGATCCGGTTGAGCGGGACGCGCAGGACGCCGGTATTCGGGGCGATGCGCGACAGGGCGTTGCCGACGATGAGGGTGAGCTTCGAGAGGTCGCGCGGGCACGCCGCGGGTGCGGAGAGCACGAGACCGTCGATCGGAGCGTCCGGTCGCACCGCGAGATCGAGAGCGATCAGGCCGCCCATGCTGTGTCCGAGCAGGACGAGACGCAGCGAGGGCCAGCGCGCGCGCGCCTGCGCGATCACGGTCGTCACATCGTCGACATAGTCGTCGAAACGCACGACGCTGGTCCGCTTCCCCTCGCTGAGCCCGTGGCCTCGATGGTCGGCGACCCGCACGACGAGGCCTTGGTCCACCAGCCGCTCGGCCACGGCCGCGTATCTCCCGCCGTGCTCGGCGAACCCGTGCGCGACGACGACGACGCCGGCGGGCGCGCCGGCGGGCAGCCATGTCCTCACATGGATCCGGACGGCGCGGACTCCGACGAACGTGTCCTCCTCGGCCCGCATGCCCGCGCCCCCTTCGGTCACTTGCACGGCACGAGCCTAGCCAATCCGGACCGCTCTCAACAAGCCACAAAGGCGCGTGGTGGCGCTGATACACTGCCGATGAGGAGGATTGCCACTTTCCCGTGGACAACGCGACCAACGTACTCGAAATCGATGGTTTGAAGACTTACATCCGGTTGTCCCGGACGACGGTCCGTGCGGTGGACGGCATCTCCATGCGCATCGCCCCCGGAGAGATATTGGGGCTGGTGGGCGAATCCGGTAGCGGCAAGAGCATCACCGGGATGTCGATCATGAAGCTGCTGCCGTCCGGGGGCAGCATTGTGGAAGGGAGCATCAAGCTCAACGGGCGCAACGTCGTGCCCCTCGACGAGAAGGCGATGCGCGACATCCGCGGCAATGAGGTCGCGGTCATTTTCCAGGATCCCATGACGTCGCTGAACCCGACGATGACGATCGGCGACCAGATCGGCGAGGCGCTCCACATCCATCGGGACCTCAGCGACGACGAGACTCGCGTTCGCTGCACGGAAGTCCTCGGCCTGGTCGGGATGCCTCGCCCCAGAGAGCGCCTCCATGACTATCCGCACCAGCTGTCCGGAGGTCTGCGCCAGCGCGTGATGATCGCGATGGCATTGGTCTGCGACCCCAAGCTGCTCATCGCCGACGAGCCGACCACTGCGCTCGACGTCACCATCCAGGCGCAGATCCTCGACCTCCTGGACGATCTTCGCCGGCGCCTGCACATGGCGGTGCTGCTGATCACCCACGACATGGGTGTGATCGCCGGCCGCGCGGACCGGGTGGCGGTCATGTACGCGGGCAAGATCGTCGAGTCGGCGGAGACGCGGAGGTTGTTCAAAGGCATGCGCCATCGGTACACCGAGGCGCTCGTCGAGGCGATCCCGAGGCTGGACCAGGATGCCGCCACCGGGCTGTACAGCATCCCCGGTCTGCCGCCGGACCTGACCGCGCCTCCACCGGCGTGCCGCTTCGCCGCGCGCTGCAGGTACGACACCGCGATATGCCACGCCGAGGAGCCGTTGCTCGTCGAGCACGAGACTGCGCATTACTACGCGTGCCATCACCCCGCCGGGGTCGACAGTCCGGTCGTCCCGGAAACCGTCCCGGTCGGATGACGGTCACGCCGGCGACTCCGACCGCGACATCGATCGCGTCCAATGGCAGCAAGCCATTTCTCGTGGTGAAGAACCTCGTCAAGGAGTTTCCCGTCACCAAGGGAGCCGTCCTGCAGCGGCGAGTCGGTGCAGTGCACGCGGTCTCCGACGTCTCCTTCGAGGTGCTCCCCGGCGAGACCTTCGGACTCGTCGGCGAGTCGGGATGTGGCAAGACGACCACGGGGCGAATGATCGTCGCCCTCGAGCCGCCGACCTCGGGCTCGATCGTGATCAACGGCGAGGACATCGCCCACATGGGAAGGGGGAAGCTCCGCACCAAGCGCCGGGACATGCAGATGATGTTCCAGGACCCCTACGCATCGCTGGACCCGCGCATGCGCGTCGTCACCATCCTGCGCGAGCCGCTCGCCATCCAGGGCATCGGCAGTAAGTCGCAGCAGATCGAGCGTTGCGCCGAGCTGCTCAACGACGTCGGCCTCGCGCGCGGCGCGCTCGACCGGTATCCGCACGAGTTCAGCGGCGGTCAGCGGCAGCGTATCGGTCTGGCGAGAGCGCTCGCGCTCAATCCCAGTCTCATCGTCGCGGACGAACCGGTGTCGGCCCTTGACGTCTCCATCCGCTCGCAGATTCTCAACATGATGAACGCTCTGCAGGAGAAATACGGGCTGACCTATGTGATCATCTCCCACGATCTGTCGATCGTGAAGTACATGTCCGATCGAATCGGCGTCATGTATCTCGGCAAGCTGGTCGAGATCGGCAGCGGCGCCGAGCTGTACTCGCTGCCCGCGCACCCATATACGAAAGGTCTGGTCAGCGCGATCCCGATCCCCGACCCAGATATCGAGCGCGGCAAGGACATGGACGCACCCAAAGGCGAGATCCCATCAGCGATCAACCCGCCCTCAGGCTGCCGCTTTCGAACCCGATGCCCCTACGCGCAGCAGCTGTGCGCCGAACAGGAACCCCCACTTCGCGCCTTCGGCGAGCACCACCAAGCCGCCTGCCACTTCCCCCTCAGGCCACCCCTAGAAACCGCAGCGTAGTACGTCGGCAACCGCCGCCGCAATGCGCCACCGCGTGAGCCGCAATGAGATCTCGGGCCGCTCCGCCGCTGGACCGTCCCAAGCAAGAACCATCAACAAGGTGACGAGCCCAGCGCTCTCACGCTGCCACCGGACAAAGCTCCGAAGGCTCCCCCGAGCGAGAGACGCGCCAACGGATCCGCAGCAACGCCGCGGCCGTCCCCATATGCGACTACCCGTCCTGGTGGCGGCTTGGGGGGCAGCGCCACCGGAGGGTCGGGCGCCGAGGATGCGTCGCAACCCAACAACAACCGACACTCGACAGGCGACCCGACCCGGAGCGTGGCGAGGGGACCCCAAGCCGACAGGACCCGGACGAGAGTGCGGCGCCGACGACCGCGCCGAGGCGTCACGACGAGCCGCCGTCAGCGCTTCTGGAGCCGCACCTCAAGAGCGTCGCGAAGCGCATCCCCGATGAAGTTGAACGCAACCACCGTCAGGACGATCGCGATCCCGGCGGGGTAGATCAACCACCACCAGCCGTTGGCGATGTAGTTGGTGCCGTCGGAGAGCATCGCGCCCCAGTTGGTCGCCGGCGGGGCGATGCCGAGGCCGAGGAAGTTGATCGCCGCGACCAGCAGGATGGCATCGGCGACCTGGAAGGTCGCGTTGACCATGATCGTGCCCATGGAGTTGGGAATGATGTGGCGGAGCACGATCCGGAATCCGCCCCCACCCATCATGGTGACCGCCTGAACGTACTCGCGGGTACGCAGCGTGAGCGCCTCGGCTCGCACCAGACGTGCCGGGATGAGCCACGCTGTGACCGCGACCACGAGGATCAACGTGAAGACGTTGCGCGGGAACGCCACTGCCAGGAACAGGAGGAGGAACAGCGCCGGAATCGCGAGCATGATGTCGACGAAGCGCATCAGGAGGTTGTCAATCCAGCCGCCGAAGAAGCCTGCCACGGCGCCCCAGAGGACGCCGAACACCGTGGCGATGAGCGCTGCCGCGATACCGATCTCGAGAGACGTCTGACCGCCGATCATCAACCGCCCGATGATGTCGAACCCGAGTTGGTCGGTACCGAGCAAGTGCGCCCGCGACGGAGCCAGGAATTCGTTTGCAAGGTTTGTGTCCACCTGATTCGTGTGGTAGATGAACGGCCCCACGAAACAGAACAGGACCATGAACACCACGATGCCGACGCCGACCACGGCGAGCCGGTTCTCCACGAAAACGTTGAATGCCAGCCGCCAGACGCCCTGGGCCTCGAAGGCCGGGACGATATCCTGCACTTCCGCCGGCTTCTCCTGGGTCGTTCCGCCAGGGACCGGAAAAGCGATGGATTGCGGTTGATCCAACGTGCTCATGCTCGGCGGTACCTCACGCGCGGGTCGGCGATCGCGTACATGACATCGGCCATCAGCGAGCCGAGGACGGTCGCGAAGCCGGTCACGACGATCACGCCGAGGATGATCGGATAGTCGGTCTGCAGTGTCGCGTTCCAGAAGATGTAGCCGACCCCCGGGTAGTTGAAGAGAGCTTCGGTGATCAGAGCACCGCTGAAGACGTAGCCCACCGACAGCCCGATCAGGGTGAGGATCGGGATCATCGCGTTGCGCAGCACGTGCACGAACAGCACCCTCGAGTTCGACGCACCCTTGGCGCGCGCAGTCCGCGTGTAGTCCTGCACCATGTTCTCCAGCGTCGACGAGCGCATATACCGGCTGAAGGACGCGATGGTCACCAGCGAGAGCGTCGCGACCGGCAGGACGAGCGAGCTCAACTGGTTGAGGTCATCGGTGACGTAGGCGCCCTGGGGTCCCTCGGCGGGGAACCAGTGGAGGACGAAGCTGAAGAGCACGATGAGGATGATGCCGAGCCAGAACACCGGCATCGAGTAGAGGATGAACGACGCACCGGTGAAGACGTAGTCGTCCACCTTGTTGCGCCGGACGGCCTGGTAGATCCCGAGCGGAATCGCGATGACGATCGCGACGACGTAGGAGAGACCTAGCAACAGCAGCGTTTTGGGGAGATACTGGACCAGGATCGACGCGACGGTCTGGTTGAGCTTGTACGAGAACCCGAAGTTCCCATGCGCCAGCTGCCAGAGGTACGTGAGGTACTGCAGCGGTAGCGGCTGGTCGAGGCCGTTGTCGTGGTTGAACTGGGCGATCTGAGCGGCATTGGCGCGGGGGCCGAGGATGTTCCGGGCAACGCCGCCCCCAGGGATGACATGGAGCAGGATGAAGACGATCAGCGTGACCCCGATCGTGATCAGGATCGCCTGCAGTACCCGCCGGATGATGTAGCCGAGCATGTGCTCCTACCTCGCCCTGACGCCCATTGCATCAAAGATTAGCGGAACGGACGGGGGGACGCCGGCCGGAGCCGGCATCCCCCGTCGAGGCCGTAAAAGTTGGCTTAGAGGACCTGGCTCAGGACCAGCTCCAGTTCTCCGGGTAGATCTGGAGGAGCGGGTCCAGCGGCTGGGTGCCCTTCAGATTCTTGTTGATCATGTTCAACTGCGCGTAGTTGACCGGCATCCAGATGACCGGAAGCTGCTTCGCGAGGTAGTCCTCGTACGTGTACATCGCCTGCACGTTGCTGCTTGTTTCAGTCGCGAGGATGTCGGCCTGGGCCTGCGGGTCGCAGTAGCCGCCGGAGTCCGAGCCCGCGTACTGCACGTTGGCGCCGGTTCCGGTGCACGACCAGAGCTCATCACCGGTCGGCTCGTAGTCAGGCGCATAGATCCAGCCGCCGCCCCAGAACTCCATGTCCCAGGTGTGGTCCGTCGGCGTCGCGTTACCGATGACGGTGTTGAAGGGTGCGGTCTGAAGGTCGATCGCGATCCCGGCGAGACCGTAGTCCGTCTTGAACTGCGCCATCTCCTGGTCCAGAGACGATGACCCACTTTCGTACTGGAGCTTGAACTCGGCCTTGGCACCCTTCGGGATGCCTGCGCCGCACTGGCCGGTGCCGGTGCCCGCGCTGGTGCACACGCTCACTCCGCCGGCGTTGACCGTCCACCCGTTCGCCTGGAGCAGCGACACTGCCTTGGTCGGGCTGTAGGGGTATGGATTGTTGCGCTCGAACGCGTCCACGAAGTTCGACGACGGCTTGGTCGGCACCGGACCGTAGGTCGGGTAGCCGTAGCCGAAGAACGCCTTGCTGATGAACGTGTTCTGGTCGACCAGGTCCTGCATCGCCTGTCTGAAATACAGCTGTTTGAAGATCGGGCCGCTGGTCGGGTTGGTGAAGTTCTCCGGGAAGTAGGTGATCTGCCACCCCGCCCATGTCGAGAAGTTGTAGATGTTGGCCAGCGAGGCTTTCTGCAACGAGTCCGCGTCCGGTATGTAGCCCCAGTCGATCGTCGTGTTGGTGACCGACGTTGCTGACTTGAGCTGGTCGAACTCGGCGGTGTCCTTGGTGAACGGAACCTCCTTGAACAGCTTCAGGGTCGGCTTGATCGGTCCGCCGTAGCCGGGGTTGGGCACCATCGCGATGTTGCCCGCGGTGTCCATCGACTGCAGCTTCCACGGGCCTGAGACCACCTGCCAGAGCGGGTTGGTGTCATAGGTCGCGATCGACTTCGACTGCGCGTCGAGGAACTTGTACACCGCCTGCGCGCCGGCCGGGGTCTGGTCGTAATTGCCGACCGCCCCGGTCGCCGACTCCTTGTCCCAGACGTGCTGTGGCAGCGGGGTGATCTGGCTCAGCTCGTTGTAGGTGAAGAAATACGAGCCGTAGGCCTGGGTGAGGTTGAAGGTGATCTGCAGCGGGTTGGTCGGGCTGATCGTTGTGCCCGTCACGTTCGAGGGATACTCGCCCGGCGAGGAGCCGGCCCAGTTGGACGCGTTGGCGGTGACCATGTTCTGCCAGAACTGGACGTCACGCGCAGTGATCTGGGTGCCGTCCGACCACTTCCAGCCCTTGAGGGTGATGGTCACCGATTTGCCGTCCGCGGAGTAGACAGGCGTATCGGCGAGGCTGAGGCTCGTGTTCAACTGGACCTGGCCGTTATCGCCGAACCAGTAGAGCGGCCGGTACATCAGGAACTGGAACTGGCTGAGGTTGGCGACGCTGAAGTACGCCAGCGACGCGAGCGGGAAGATGTAGTTCGGCTGGGCGCCCTGACCCTCGGCGAACGTCGCCTCGGTCTTGGTCACCGCGGGTCCGGTGTTGGCGGTGCTGGTGCTCCCGCACGCGGCGAGAACGATCGCCCCCAGACCGATGACAGCGGGCAACGACTTGGCCCGCCAACTCCGAAAGGTCATGTAACGCCTCCTTGTGACGGCGAAATGACGGCGAATGTCCGGGACGGCGAATGTCCGCTGGCGTACCCTTGCCCCAGGACGCTGGTCGTAGCGTAGCGATTCGTCACCCGCTCGATCAGCATCCGGGCCGAAATTCACCCTGCTGGGTGAGATCGCGCGCTCGCTCAGGCGGCCCTCGCGTCCGGCCAGCGCCCGTCAGCTCGCGCCAGGGCGAGGTCGTACACGGGCGAGACGCGAAGCCGGCGCGGCATCGCAGGCGCGGTGAGGCGCAGCGACCGGGTGAGCGCGGAGAAGGAAGCGGCGTGGACCGGGGTCCACAGGAGCCCGTAGCCGCGGCGCAACTCGGACGGCAGCAGCCCGGTCGATATGAAGGCGAGCGTGTCCATGCTCGGGCGCAGCAGCGGCGATCTGACCGGAGGGTGGAGGACCGTCTCCGCCACCTCTCGCGAGCCGGCACCCGGAAGTGCCTGACCTCGGCGCACCTCGCGGTCGACGTAGCTGCGAAGCGCCCGGGCATCCGGCCAGCACCGGCGCCGCGGCAGCCCCATGAGCCGGCCCACCACGTCCCATTCGCGAACGAATGCGTCGCGCTCTTGGGTGCTGAGACCGCCGATGAGCGCGTCGTGCGCGACCAGCATGGTGTCGACAAAGGATGCGTGGACCCAGCGCAGCAGCCTGGTGTCGCTCGCGGAATAGTGGGTCCCGGCCGGGACCCTCGAGGTCGCGTTTGCCCCCGGCAACGTTCCCGAGACCGGCCGGTGCAGGGTGCTCACCCCGCCGGAGACTCGCTCCGCCTCCCGGGTCGTCCCGAAGCAGACGACCGTCACCCACCGGACGGTTCGTTCCAGGCGTCCGTAGGGATCCGATTTATACGTGCTGTGCTCGATCGCTCCCTGGGCGACCAGCGGGTTCGCCGCCTGGAGGAGCAGCGCCCGCCCGGCGGCGAGCAGGAGCCGCGGCTCGCGCATGACGACCCATGTCACCGAGTCCGGTCCGAAGAGTCCGGGGTCGGGCGTCGGATCGCGTAGCGGCAGCGGGCGCGACGAGGACGCGCCTGGGCGAGCGAGCAGCCGCCGCATCGTCGACGGGACGGGAATTCCGAGCACGGCTCAGGGTTCCGCCGTCTCGCCGGTCGCGCGGACCCGGCGCAAGGCAGCGGCCAGGTGGGGCCGAGGCTCGCAGCCGTCGGTGGCCATGCGCAGGCGGTAGGTGAGGACGTCGCCGTCGAGCTCGAGCTCGCGCTCCAGCCCTGTGACCGTCTTGGCGGTCGGCGTGCATTTCACGGTCGCCGCGCGGAGGGTCAGGCGGTTGCCCTCCCATCGCCCGGTCTCGATCTCGACGACGCCGATCGGATGGGTCATCGCGACCTCCACGGCGCCGTCCGGGAGCGCTCGCCAGTAGCCGGTTTCGGCGTGCAGCGGGCGTCCGTCGTCGGCTGCGGTCGTTCGCTGTGCGTAGGCGACGAATGGCTTGCCGTTGTGCCCGAAGGTGACCCACTCGAGGTAGCGGAACGGCTCTCCCGAAGCCCACTGCCCCTCGCCCTCACCACGCCACTCACCGAGCAGCTCGGCGAGCCGCCCCAGGTCCGGGTGCGTGGGCTGATCGGGAGGCATGCACCGAGTGTCGCACGGGTCGGAGGGGCGCCGGCGTCCGCTTTGGCTACCATCCTTCAAGTGTCAGAGATCGACGGAATCGAACGCGTCCTCGTGGTCGTCGCCCATCCCGATGACTGTGACTTCGGCAACGCGGGAACCACCGCGAAGTGGACTGACGCCGGCGTGACGGTCTCCTACTGCATCGTGACCGACGGCGACGCCGGCGGGTCCGACCGCAGCATCACGCGCGAGCAGATGGCCGGCATCCGGCGCATCGAGCAGACCGCCGCGGCCGAGGAAGTCGGCGTGACCGACCTCACGTTCCTCGGATACCCGGACGGACGGCTCACGCCGAGCATCGAGCTGCGCCGCGACATCTCGCGGGTGATCCGGGTGAAACAGCCGCAGCGCGTGATCACGCAATCGCCGGTGCGCAACTTCACGCGCATCTTCGCCAGCCACCCCGACCACCTTGCGGCCGGCGAGGCGGCGCTGTGCGCGGTGTATCCCGATGCCCGCAACCCATTTGCGCACCGCGAACTGCTCGAGGTCGAAGGCCTCGAACCCTATTCGGTTGCCGAAGTCTGGATGAGCGCCGTGATGAGCGCCGGCCAGGAGGTCCGGGTGGTCGATGTCACGGATACCGCGGATCGCAAGCTGGCCGCGCTCCGCTGCCATCGCAGCCAGTACAGCGACTGGGACGCGCTCGAGGAGCGGGTGCGCGGCTGGCTCGAGGCCACCGCGAAGATGAACGGACTCGAACCCGGGCGCCTCGCGGAGCAGTTCGTCGTCGTTCCAACCGCGTGACCCGGCACGCTGGAGACACCTTCACCCCATCGGCCGTCTGGCCGTCGCCGATCACCGCCCAGGGCGCCGCCGCGAGCCGGATGCGGCTCCTCGATGTGCAACTCAGCGACGGCGATGCCTACTGGATCGAAGGTCGCCCCGTCGAGCACGGCCGCTGCGTCATCGTGCGCGAGCACGACGGGGTCATCGCCGACCTCATCGACGCGCCTTTCTCGGCGCGCAACTGGGTGCACGAGTACGGGGGCGCGGCCATGCTGGCGCACGGCGGGACGGTGTTCTTCTCCAACGCCGGCGACGGCCGGATCCACACGCTCGTTCCGGGCGCCGCTCCTGAGCCGTTGACAGCGGTCGATCCCGGACTGCGCTACGCCGACTTCGAGATCGATGCTGCGCGCGACCGGCTCATTTGCATCGTCGAAGACCACCGTGGCGCAACCGTCGTGAACGACGTTCGCGCCGTCCCGCTGAGCGGCGGCGAGCCGGTTTCGCTCATGTCCGGCAACGACTTCTACTCGTCGCCGCGGGTGAGCCCGGACGGCACCAGGATGCTCTGGCTCACCTGGAATCAGCCCAACATGCCCTGGGACGGAAGCGAGCTCTGGGTTGCCCGTATCGACGAGTCCGGTATGCCCCGGGATGCGCAGCTGGTCGCCGGCGGGCCTGCCGAGTCGATCTTTCAGCCGTCATGGTCTCCGGATTCAGTCGTGCATTTCACGTCGGACCGGACTGGGTGGTGGAACCTCTACCGATATGACGGCGCGAAGGTCGATGCGCTCGCGCCGATGCAGGCGGAATGCGGGGCGGCGCAATGGGTGTTCGGGCTTTCCACGTATGCGTTCCGCGGCGACGGGCGCCTCGTCCTGTGGGCGTGTCGCGACGGCGCATGGGAGTGTTTCTCCCTCGACGCCTCAGGCGAGCCGGCGCGCCTGGACGTTCCGTTCACCGAGTTCGGGCTGCACGTCAGCGCGCGGGGCGAAGACGTGCTCTTTCTCGCCGGAGGTCCGGACCGGTCGCTCGGTGTGGTCCGCTTCAACCTCGCGACCGGCGTACACCGGACCGTGCGGTCCGACAGCGAAGTCGCGGCGATCGACGAATCGATCCTCTCGCGTCCGCGCCATGTGACCTTCGCGGGATATGGCGGCGAGACTGCGCATGCCTGGTACTACGCGCCCCGCAACGATGCCGTCGCGCCGGAGCCTGGTCGCAGGCCGCCATTGCTGCTGCGCGCGCATGGCGGCCCGACATCATCGACGAGCTTCGCCCTCGATCCCTCGGTGCAGTTCTGGACGAGCCGCGGCTTCGCATACCTCGACGTGGACTACGGCGGCAGCACCGGCTACGGCCGCACCTACCGGGATCGCCTCAACCAACAGTGGGGCGTGGTCGACGTCGGGGATTGCCTGGCCGGTGCCCGATATCTCGTCGACATCGGTGACGCCGATCCCGACCGCCTGTTCATCCACGGCGGGAGCGCGGGTGGATACGTCGTGCTCTGCGCGATGACGTTCCACGATCTGTTCCAGGCAGGCGCGAGCCTCTTCGGCATCGCCGACCTCGAGGCGCTGTTCGCCCAGGCAGGGCACAAGTTCGAGTCGCATTACGACGCGCCGCTTCCCAAGGGCCGCGGGATGTACGACCGCTCGCCGGTGCATTTCATCGATCGGGTGCGTGGCGCGGTGTTGCTGCTCCAGGGTCTGGACGACCCGGTGGTCCCGACGAACCAGGCGGAGATGATGTTCGCGGCGCTGCGCGACGCCGGCGTTCCCTGTGCGTACATCGGATACCCGGGCGAGCAACACGGGTTCCGCGAGTCTGCCAACATCGCGCGGACGCTCGAGGCCCAGCTCTACTTCTTCGCCACGGTGACCGGCATGACCCTCGCCGAGAGCATCGAGCCGGTCGAGATCCTCAACCTCTGAGACGAGGCCTGATCTGCCAGAGCGACAGGGGAATCACCAGGATCAGCGTTCCCGCGATCAGCACTGTGGGGAAGAGCAGGTCGGACGGGTCGGGCGAACCGGGGGTCGCGCCAGTCGTTCCGAGGTCCGCGAGCGTGGATCCGAACGAGGTGAGCCGGATGACGTTGTCGGCTCCCACGCCGAGGTCGTAGGTGACCCGCGCTCCGGGTGCGTTCAGCGTGAGATAGGTCATGTATCCGTGCGCCGGCACCCAGGACATGTTGCGGTCGATGGAGAGATCGTGGTGAAGGCTCGCGTTCATCGCCTCCGCGCCCGCCACCGTGAATCCCGCTGCGCCGTCCAGCGTGGTGCCGTCGGTGAGGCGCGACGTCACCGCCACGCCGTTCGCGGTGCGCAGCGGGACGTCGGTGAGCAGGAACAGATCGGCATTCACCGGGACTCCGTCGGTCGCGAGAATCTCGAGCGGCACCCACAGATGCGGCGTACGCATGGTGATCAGCAGGGGTACCCCGTCGCCCGATTGTTGGTGACGCTGCAAGGCCAGCGACGTGTTGTATTTCGCTGCCATGAACACTGGGCTCGATGACGCGTAGCGGAGCAGGTGGTCCTTGATCTCCGTGGAAACCAGGAACCCGTTGTGCGTGCACCAGTCGATGACGGCCTGGCCGCTCCCCTTCAGGACGGTCACGTCGAGCGCTTCGACCTGCACCTGCTCGATCACGATCGCCGGAGCGCCGTGCGCCGGTGCGGCGTCGACGGCAAGCTGAAGCAGCTCGGGAGGGGCGAACTCACGCTCCAGCCGCTGCAGGGTCCACGCCCCGGCCTCGGTGATCGAGGTCGGGACCGCGGGGAGGGGCACGATCCAGCCCACGTCGGTCACGGCGCCGGTGAAGGCGAAGCTGGTGACATAGTGCTCGACGCCGCCGGACCAGGCGACGAATGTCGTCGCCTTGGCAAGCCGAACGTCGCCGTCGGGCGCGACCAGGCCGCCGCATGCGAACGCCGGCCCCGCCTGGAGAACCACCGCGGCGGCAACGCCCAGGCCGGCGAACAGGAACTTGCGCATCTCAGGGTCCTCCAGGCGGGTTCACATCGTGCGGAGACGGAGACGCGAAGACCCGTCGTCGGGTTCCCACCGGGTGCGAGACGGCTTGTCAGAAACTTAGTTAGCCGATATAATCAATTCACATGAACACCGCCGCCAGCAAGCCCGTCGACGTCGCCAACCGGCTCCGTCCGGTGCTGCTCCACCTGAACCGCCACCTGCGCCGGGAGGTGCACACCTCCGGTGTCTCGCCCGGACAGCTCTCGCTGCTCGGTCTGATCGAGGGCACCCCCGGGATCGGGGTCGCCGAGCTGGCCGCTCGCGAAGGGACGTCGATGCCGTCGGTGTGCAGCCACATCGACCGTCTCGAGGCGTCCGGGCTGATCACCCGCCGGCAGGCGGAACGCGACCGGCGCCGGGTGGACCTCGAGGTCACCCCCGAAGGTCAGCGCGTGCTCAAATCGATCCGCTCCAAGCGGACCGCCTGGTTGTCCGCCCGGCTCGGCAAGCTCGCCGACACGGACCTCGCCGCCGTCGCCGGGGCGATCGCGCCGCTCGAGGCGCTGTTGGCGCAAGCGGAGTGAGCCTCGGAATCGGCAACGCCACCGCGCGCACCTTCATGAGCCTGCGCCGGCATTACAACTACCGCCTCTATTTCTTCGGGCAGGTCGTGTCCATCAGCGGCACCTGGATGCAGGGCGTCGCCCAGGCCTGGTTCGTCGTGCAGAACACCCACTCGCCGCTCGCGGTCGGCATCCTCGCGGTCTGCCAGTTCGGGCCCTACGGGCTGCTCGGACTCTTCGGCGGCGCGATTGCGGACAGGGTCGACCAGCGGAAGGTGCTGCTCGGCACGCAGGCCGCGTTCATGGTGACGGCATCGCTTCTGGCCGGACTCACGCTCACCGGGCACGCGACAGTCTGGGAGGTCTACGTCATCGCAGCGATCACCGGGTTGATCACCGTGCTCGACAACCCGGTCCGGCAGGCGTTCACCATCCAGATGGTCGGGCGCGATGAGCTCCCCAACGCCGTCGCCCTGAATTCCAGCCTCTTCAACGCCTCCCGCATCGTCGGGCCCGCGATCGCCGGTGTACTCATCGCCGTCGCCGGGGTCGGAATCTGTTTCCTGATCAACGCGCTCAGCTACCTGGCGGTGCTCGCCGCCCTCTGGTTGATGCGCGTGCACGACCTCTTTCCGGTGCGCAAGGATCAGCGCGACCAGAACCTCCTGCGCGGATCGCTCGAGGGTCTGAAGTTCGCGTGGAGCAAGCCGGTGATCCGCTCGGTGCTCGTGATGATGCTGGTGATCGCGACGGTCAGCATCAACTTCAACGTGCTCCTCCCCGTCCTCGCCTCGCGAACACTCAACAGCGGGCCTGCGATCTTCGGCATTCTCTCGGCGCTCTTCGGCTTCGGCGCGCTCGTCGGCGCACTGTTCTCCGCATCACTCGGGCGGGCAAGCCGGCGCACGATGGTCGTCGGCGCGGCGCTGTTCTCGCTGTCGGAGCTCGCGCTTGCTCCGCTCCACGTCGCATGGGCGGCAGGTCTCGCACTGGTGGTGACCGGCATCGCCTTCACGCTCTACTCGTCGCAGGCCAATGCGACCCTGCAACTGGCGGTCACCGACCAGATGCGCGGACGAGTGCTCGGCATCTACGGGTACGTCTTCTTCGGCACCGCTCCGCTCGGCGGTCTCCTCGCCGGATGGCTCGCCCAGGCCGGCGGCACCGGGCTCGCGTTCCTCGTCGCCGGGCTCATCGGCGGCGCAGCCACGATCTACGGCTGGGCCGACACCGGGCGCGCGGCTCGCGGATCGACGCCGCCCATCGCTCAGGTGGCGTAGGCAAACCCGCTTCGCGCATCCTTCCGGTCACGGGGACGGTCGACACGGAGGTAAGGGACGTGGAGCAGCGCAGGCTGGGGACGCAGGGGTTGGAGGTCTCCGCGCTGGGGCTCGGCTGCATGGGCATGTCGGATTTCTACGGCACGGCGGCGGAACGCGACGAGCGCGAGGCGCTGGCCACCATCGATCGCGCCGCCGAGCTGGGCGTGACCATGCTCGACACCGCCGACATGTACGGGCCGTTCACCAACGAGCTGCTGGTCGGCAAAGCCCTGACCGGACGTCGCGATCAGTATGTCGTGGCCACCAAGTTCGGCTTCGAGCGCCGCCCCGACGGGTCGCAGAGCATCAACGGTCATCCCGAGTACGTGCATCGCGCCTGCGACGCGTCGCTGCAACGCCTCGACATCGACGTGATCGACCTCTACTACCAGCACCGCCTCGATCGTTCGGTGCCCATCGAGGAGACCGTCGGAGCGATGGCCGAACTCGTCCAGGCCGGGAAGGTCCGCTTTCTCGGGTTGAGCGAAGCCGGGCCGGCCACGATTCGCCGAGCCAACGCGGTACATCCGATCTCGGCGGTGCAATCCGAGTATTCGCTCTTCACGCGGGACGTCGAGGAGTCGGTGCTGCCGGCCATGCGTGAGCTCGGTATCGGCTTCGTCGCCTACAGCCCGCTGGGCCGCGGCATCCTGACCGGTGCCCTGAACTCCGAGACCCTGGCGCCGTCCGACACACGCCGCAGCCGGTTCCCGCGCTTCGCCGAGGGAAACTTCGACGCCAACGTGGCGATCGCCGCGCGCGTCGGCGACATCGCGGCCGAGAAGGGGGTCACCGCCGCACAGCTCGCGCTCGCGTGGCTGCTCCACGCCGGGCCGGACATCGTCCCGATCCCGGGGACCAAGCGACGCGCTCGCCTCGACGAGAACGCCGCGGCAGTCGATGTCGCCCTCGACGACGATGACGTGGCGCGCCTCGAAGCCGCGGTGAGCCCCGAGAGCGTGCGCGGGGATCGCCACTGGGACATGGCGTCGATCGACCGCTGACCACGCGCTATGGTCAGCGCGAGATGACCAGCAGGGGAGCGCATTTCGCGTGGACGCCGACCGCCGAGCAGGCCGGCGGATCGCGCCTCAAGCACTTCATCGACACCCTCGGCGCCGGCGATCTCGACGGCGTCGCCCGGCTCGCCCGCGAGGACCCGCAACGATTCTGGGCCGCGATGGTCGACGACATCGGCGTGGCGTGGACGCGGCGCCCCGACGTCGCGATGGACACGTCCCTCGGACTGCCCTGGACGCGCTTCTGGCCCGGGGGCAGGCTCAACCTCGCCGACAACGCGGTCACGCGCTGGGCGCGACGCGCACCCGACCGGACGGCGGTGGTCTCGGAAGCCGACGACGGGAGCACTCGGGAATGGACGTATGCCCGTCTCCGCAATGAGACCGCGTACGCCGCTTCGAGGCTTCACATGCTCGGCGTCCGCAGCGGTGACAGCGTCGGTTTGTGCATGCCGATGATCCCGGAGACCGTCTCCATGTTCCTCGCGTGCGCGTGCCTCGGAGCAGTCGTGGTGCCACTCTTCAGCGGCTACGGGGCAGGCGCAATCGTTTCACGAC
>JBAPWO010000201.1:0-1737 GCA_049283735.1 Candidatus Dormiibacterota bacterium | reverse complement strand
GATTGCGTGTGGCGCACTTCCGGGTGGAACTGGACTGCCCACATTTTTCGGTCGCTATTCTCAATGGCGGCAACAGCATACGTCGAACTGGCGACCAACCGGAAACCCGGCGGCAACTCTACGGCTTCATCGCCGTGCGACATCCAAACTGAAAGTTTTTGGGGTACATCATGAAAAAGCAGCGAACTTTCTTTGATCTCGACAGCCGCGTGACCATATTCGCGCTTATCGGCCGCCCGCACCTTGCCGCCGAGCGAATGCACCATCAACTGCAATCCGTAACAGATGCCGAGCACAGGCAGACCCAGTTCAAATACACGCCGGTCCATGTTAGGCGCATCTTTGTCGTAAACCGACGAAGGTCCGCCCGACAGAATGATGCCGAGCGGCGAGTAGCTTCGGATCTCATCAAGGCTCGCGGTGCAAGGCAGCACCGCAGAAAAAACATTTTGTTCGCGGATGCGGCGCGCAATCAGTTGCGAATATTGCGCTCCAAAGTCGAGGACAACAATAGATTGGGTTTCCACGGACGAGTGTCTCAAATCGACGGAGGAGTGTAAAGAGAAGAACGGCGATCCGGACCGGCGTTGTTACGGTGTTGCAGTATCAGGCCTGTTTTCCTAACGGATCAACGGTTAACTAACATAATTCACAGTTTTTCCTCTTATGAAGCCGGCTGCTATATTTGCTTCTGTCCCTCTTTGCCTCACAATTCCTACGGAAAATAGTGTCGTCCTCCATGACCGACTCGGCCGATTTCAAAGATATCGTCAAGCAGCAGGCAGACATCGTTCGCGTCGTCGGCGATTACGTCAAGCTGAAACAAGCCGGAGCGCGAGACTATTCTGGGCTTTGTCCATTTCACAAGGAGAAGACAGCCTCGTTTACGGTTAGTGTCACAAAGCAGTTTTTCTATTGTTTCGGATGTGGTGCAACAGGCGATGTATTCGACTTTGTCCAGAAGATAGAAAACGTCACCTTCCCGGAAGCCGTCAGAGCTGTGGCGCAAAAGCTAGGAATTGCACTTCCGAAACTCAGTTTCAACAGTCCCGCAGAAGCTGAGGAAGCCAAACTGCGCACCGTGCTGCTCGAAGTCCACGAGTGTGCCGTAGATTTCTTTCAGGAGTGTTTGCGCCGCCCTGAGGGCGCACACGCCCGCGAATACCTGGCTGGTCGTGGTCTCAGCCAGGAAGTTATCAAAGCGTTTCGCATTGGCTACGCGCCGGATTCTGGGTTTTTGCTGAAAGACCGGCTGAAGGGACAGTTCGACGAGGAGACGCTCCGGGCAAGCGGACTGTTCTCATGGAAAGAAGGCTCCCTGCCCACGGCCAGCTCTCGGCAAGACTCAAGGTCCCTCGACTCCGCTCGGGATCACAAGGATGGGGGGATTATTGCAGAGAAGACTGGTCGTGTTGAGAACAAGCCAACGACCGACGACCAGCGACCAACGACCATCTATTCCAAATTTCGCAACCGGGTCGTGTTCCCGATCACCAACGAGACCGGCCGAGTAATCGCCTTCACTGGACGCACGCTTTCAAGCGACGAAAAAGCCGGGCCGAAATACCTCAACTCGCCAGAGACGGCGATCTATTCCAAATCGCGAGTCTTGTTCAATCTCGACCAGGCCAAAGAAGCGATACGCAAGCTGGATTACGCAATCCTGGTCGAGGGCCAGATGGATTGCATTTCGGTATTCGCCGCGGGCTTTCACAACGTGATTGCCAGTTCCGGAAC
>JBAPWO010000200.1:0-2740 GCA_049283735.1 Candidatus Dormiibacterota bacterium | reverse complement strand
CAACTGGCGTGCGCACTACGATGGCACCGGCGCCGAGATCTGGGAGCAGACCGGCGGCACCGTGACCCATTTCGTCGCCGCGCTGGGGACGAGCGGGACGTTCATGGGCGTGACCCGGCGTCTCAAGGCGATGAACCCGGACGTGCAGTGCATCAGCGTGCAGCCGGCCGAGCCGTGGCACGGTCTCGAAGGCCTGAAGCACATGGAAACGTCGATCGTGCCCGGGATCTATGACCCCTCGCTCGCCGACGAGGACCTCGGTGTCGAGACCGAGCCCGCGTACGACCTCGCCCGGAAGCTCGCCCGCGACGAGGGGATCCTCGCCGGGCATTCGAGCGGTGCGGCACTCTGGGCCTGCGGCGAGATCGCGCGGCGGATCGGCCGCGGGGTGATCGTCACCGTGCTCCCGGACGGAGGCGATCGCTATCTCTCCTCAGGGCTGTACCGGCGAGCCCGGCTGTGAACCTGCGTTTCGCGACGATCGCGCCCGCCGCGGCGCAGCGCATCCGCGATCTTGCCGTCGCCGCCTACCCCAACGAGGGTTGCGGCGTCCTGCTCGGACGGCGCGACGGGACGCGCATGGTCATCGTCGACGCGACGTCGGCACGCAACATGTGGACCGAGCGCAGCGCCGATCGCTACGACCTCGACCCGGTTGACTTCATGCAGGCGGATCGCGACGGGCGCTCGCGGGGGCTCGACATCGCCGGCATCTGGCACAGCCACCCCGACCACCCGGCGCGGCCGTCACAGTTCGACACCGATCGGGCGTGGCTCGACTACGTCTACATCATCTGCCGGACCACCCAGGCCGGCGCGGAGGATGTCAACGCCTTCGCGCTGGAAGCAGAGGGAGCCCCGTTCGCGGAGATCGCGATGGACATCTTGCCGGTCCCCGGCGGGGGGAAGTGAGCCCGGCCGGCGCCACTCGCCGGCGTCGCCGCGAGGAGGCGGATCCGATTGCCCCGGCGGTGGGCGTGGTGGCGATCGTCGGCCGTCCCAACGTCGGCAAGTCCACCCTGTTCAACCGGCTCACCGGGACGCGGCGGGCGATCGTGGACGCGTTCGCCGGGCTGACGCGCGACCGTCTGTACGGCGTGGTGGAGTGGGGCGGCAAGCGCTTCACGGTCGTGGACACCGCCGGACTGGACGTGCCCCTGCCCCGCGATGCCGCCCCGGACATCGCCGCCCTGACGCGGGCAACCCGCGAGCAGGCGCAGATGGCGATCACCGAAGCCGACGTCTGCTGCTTCATGGTCGACGTGCGCGACGGTGTGACCGCGCTGGACGAGGAGATCGCCCAGGCGCTGCGGCGCGGGGGACGGCCGGTGATCCTGGTGGGCAACAAGGCCGACAGCCAGGTCGACCGCTATCGCGCCGACGAGCTGTACCGGCTCGGGCTCGGCGATCCGCTCCTGATCTCGGCGCTCCAGGGGACCGACACCGGTGATCTCCTCGATCGCTTCGTCGCCGAGCTTCCCGAGAACGGGGCTGCGGGGACCGAGCCTGCGGCGGGCGAGGTGAGCGTCGCGATCATCGGCCGGCCGAACACCGGAAAGTCCTCGCTGCTCAACGGGCTGGTCGGCTCGGAGCGCGCGTTGGTGTCGCCGGTCGCGGGGACGACGCGTGACGTCGTCGACACCGTGGTTTCGCTCGATGGGCGCAAGATCCGGCTTGTCGATACGGCGGGCATCCGGCGGCGGGGCATTGTCACCGAGAACGTCGAGCGCTACAGCCTGCTGCGATCGCTCCGCGCCCTGCAACGCAGCGACGTTGGTGTGCTGGTGATCGATGCGTCGGAGGGAGCGAGCGCTCAGGACCGGCACATTGCCGGGTATGCGGTCGAGGCGGGCGCCGGCCTGGTCGTGGCGGCGAACAAGTGGGACCTCGTGAAGCACGAGGATCGGGTGGACCCAGGGTTCCTGAAGAAGCTCCAGGACTCGTTCTCATTCGTTCCGGGCGTTCCGGTGCTGACCGTGTCGGCCACCGAGCGTCGCAACCTCAAGCGCGTGATGCCGGCGGTGCTGGCGGTGGCCGACGCGCGAGCAATCCACGTCCCGACACCGGCGCTCAACAATCTCATTCGCAATGCGCTCGATGAGCATCCGCCTCGAACCCACAAGGGCCGGCGCCTCAAGATCCTCTACGCCACACAAGCGCGAAGCCCGGTGCCGACGATCGTGCTCTTCGCCAACGACCCCGAGCTAATGCAGTTCGCGTATCAGCGCTATCTCGAGAACCGGATCCGGGCGGTCTTCGGCTTCGCCGGGGTGCGATTGCGGATCGTGACCCGTCACCGTGACGAGAGCGACGACTGAGGCGTTTTCTGCCTCCTGGGCCTGGCGCGCTAGAGTCGCGGGGCGCGCCTCGGGGAGTAGCTCAGATGGTTAGAGTACTGGTCTGGGGGACCAGGGGTCGCAGGTTCGAGTCCTGTCTCCCCGACGGACGCCCGACTTGAGTTCGCAACGAGCGGTTGCGCGGTGTGCTTGGGCGCCTGCGCGCCCACGTGGTGTAGTGGTCTAACCAGGAATGATGACTTTTCCTGCAAAAGGCATCATTCCCCACAGGTGAGGCTGGATGCCGCTGCTCATAGCAAGAGATTGTGACAGCCCAGCGCCTACATAGCGCTTACAGTTTTGACGGCGATCGACCGTGTTGAAGTCCGGCAGATACTTGACACCGTGGACCTATCTCGGTATCGCCGCGCGACTCCCGAGACTCAATGGCCAAGCTCTTGTTC
>JBAPWO010000199.1:0-4335 GCA_049283735.1 Candidatus Dormiibacterota bacterium | reverse complement strand
TCTTGTGCATGTAGGCGACCGGCGGTGGCAGCAGGATGCCGCCGGTCTCGGCGACCGCGGCGACGCTGAGCGCCTGGCTCAGGCCTCCGGCGACCAGGCTGATGCCGTCGACCGGGAGCACCGCGAGGTCAACTCGGTCGCGACCGGCACCGATCGTCCTGCCGGCGAGCAGGCGACTGCTGGTGCCCTCCGGGCCGATGACGATCCGGCCCTCGAAGGGCATCCCGGTGAGGGCTTCCTCCATCACCATGTGGCCGGCGTCGCGGGTGCCGGCCTTGTCGCCGCGCCCGAGCCAGCGGCCCACCGAGAGCGCCGCTGCCTCGGTGGCTCGCAGGAGCTCGAGGCCGCGGTTGCGACCGCGTATCAACCTCGCCTCGGCCGGGGCGCCGCGTGCCGCCATGCTCATGGCTTGCAGCGTACCCGGCTACACGATCCCGACGAGTTGATCGGCACCTGCGCCGCTGAGCTGGGTGACCGCGAGCGTGGTGGGGCTCACCGACACCAGCGTCAACGCGTTCGCGCCCTGGACGGTGCCGTAGATGAGGCCGTTTGCGGCCCACACCACCGGCGTGAACTCCCCCAGCGCCCGCATGGTCGCCTTGCCGGTGGCGAGGTTGAGAACGCGCAGCGTCGCCGTCCAGGCTTGGCCGCAGCCATCCTCTGATGCAGGGACGGTCACGTAGGCGAGCGAGGCGCCGTCAGGTGAGAACACCGCGGCTCCGGCGATGTTCGCACCGGACATCGCGAAGCTGTACCGATGGGCGCCGCCGACGCTGACGCGCAGCCCGGTCGTGCCGCCGGTGTTCATATCATTGGTGAAGCAGGCGGTTTCGCCGCCCGGCCCGATCGCGCTCAGCGGGCACGACTGATCGGAGGCCAGTGGCGTGACCACCTCGGTGACGGGATTGATGGTTGCCGAGTACGCCGACTGCATCTGCATGTCGAACAGGCCGCAACCGCAGCCGCCTGTGGGCACCCGGGCGAACGCGATGCCCGCGGACGTCCAGCTGATGAGGTAGTAGTCCCAGCCGTTTGACGGGGCGTCGGCGGTGGGGTGATTCGGGTCGGACAGGCGATCGGCGATCGTCACCGTGGAGCGACCCACCCGGACCACCACGATCTTGTTGGTCGTGACACCGCTTGCCGATGTATCCGCGGTCGCGTACGCGTACTCCGTGCCGTCCGGGCTGATGAGGACGCCGGTCGCCTCAGCTGCCACCGCGCCGAGCCTGTGGACCGCGCCGGTCGAAGTCAACACGTATTCAGAGCCGCTCTGGGTCCAGTACGCGCCGCCCGGACCGGCGGCCACCATCCACCCCTGCGTGGGGTTGATCGCCGTCTTCGCGACCACCGTGCCGGTGCGCGTGAGGATCTCGAGCCACGAATCAGCGCCGGCGCCGCTCATGTTGGCAACCAGGAAGGCGCTCGACCCGGGGGCGGTCGCCTGGCCGGGGTTGGTTGCCGGCGGCGTCGCCTTGACGACTGGCAACACCGCCGGCCGGGGGAGAGAGCGCAGACGCTGTCCGTCGCTGACCGACAGCTTGGGGATGACCATCGAGACCGTCTTCGTGTGCGCCGTGACTGCGGCGGCAACACCGCAACCCGAGAGCACCAGCACCGCGGCTGGAATGGCGAGTGCTGCGCGATTCCGGGTCATCGAGTTTGCCTCCATCAACCGTGTCGAGTGACGGTGCAACGGGCGCCCGCACCGGGGGTTTCGCGTAACCAAGTTCGCGGTCGCGCGTTGCGGCCCGGCGGCTACAGGATCCCGATGATTCCGACGTTCGAGCCGTTGGGGGTCAGGCGGGTGACCGACATCGTGTTGGGGTTCACACCCACCAGCCACGAATTCGCGCCGGACGCGGACGTGACCGAGCCGAAGATGACCCCGCCCGACCAGGCGGAGGGGACGAAGTCGCCCATCGCGCGGCTCACCGTGGTACCGGTCGCGACGTTCATGATCCGGAGGGTCGCGGTGATCGGCCCGCCGGCGCCCTGGCACTGGTCCTCGGTCACCGGGATGGTGATGTACGCGAGCTGGCTGGCGTCATCGGAGAACAGCGCGTCGCCGGCGAAGTTCTTGCCGGAGAGGACGTAGTTGTGGATGACGGTGCCGCCGGACGAGAAGCGGATCGCGTCCGTCTCATAGGGGCCATCGAAGCACACCGCCTCGAGGTCGGGGCCGATGTCGCTGAGCGGGCACGAGGTGCTCGCGGTCACCGTGGTCTCGCCGAGCGAGACGGGATCGATGATGGCCGAGTATGCCGACTGCATCTGCATGTCGAAGCTGCGGCAGCCACAGCCGCCGATGGGTACCCGGGCGAAGGCGATGCCGACGTCTGTCCAGCTGACCATGTAATACGACCACTGGTAGTCGTCGGTGACGGCCGAGATGCGGTCGCCGATCACTTTCGCCGGGACGCCCGGGTCCACCACGGTGATCTTGTTGACGAATGAGCCGTCCTTCAACGGGTCGGAGGTGGCGTACGCGTAGGAGCTGCCGTCCGGTCCGATGAGGACGCCGCCCGCATCACTCGGCACGAGCCCGAGCTTGCGGACCGTTCCCGAGACGCTGAGCTCATACTCCGCGCCGTTCGCGGTCCAGTAGGCGCCGCCGGCGCCGGCCGCGGTCATCCATGTCTGAGTCGGGTTGATCCTGGTCCTGGCGACGACGGCGCCCGACGGGGTCATGATCTCCAGCCATTCGCTGGTGCTGCCGGTCCCGACCGTCGCGACGAGGTAGGTCGGTGCGGGCGTGATCATCTTGAGCGGGCGGGTCAGGTGCTCCGGCGCGATCGCGGGTGCGGACGCTGGGAGCGATATGGAAACGGTGGTTGTCTTGGGAGCGTGTGCGGTCGCCAGTCCGCATCCAGAGAGGACAAGCACTGCGGCCGGAATGCCAAGTGCGGCGCGGGTCGGGGTCATCGAATGTGCCTCCGTCAACCTTTACGAGTGACGGTGCAACGGACCCCCGTACTGGCGGTTTCGCGTAACCAACGTTCCCGGACGCGCGTTGCGGGCCGGCTCAGACCGGGCTGGTCGTCTCCGTGGGAACGCCGGCGACGCCGGCGACGTCGACGCTTGCGACCGGCTGCTCGCCGAACCTCGGGTCGCGGGTGGCCGCGTCCATGAACGCACGGAAGAGTGGATGGGGGCGGCCGGGACGCGAGCGGAACTCGGGATGGAACTGCGAGCCGACGAAGAACGGGTGGTCGCGAAGCTCGATGATCTCGACCAGCCTGCCATTCGGCGACGTGCCTGAGAACACGACGCCCGCCGCCGCGAGCGCGTCGCGGTAGTGGTTGTTGAACTCGAAGCGGTGACGGTGGCGCTCGTAGACCACCGGTTCCCCGTACGCCTCGGCGGCGCGCGTCCCGGGGGTGAGCTTGCACGGATACACGCCGAGCCGCATGGTGCCGCCCTTCTCCTCGATGTCGCGCTGCTCGGGAAGCAGATCGATGACCGGGACCGACGTGAACGCGTTGAACTCGGTCGAGTTCGCGTCAGAGCCGTCGAGAACCTCGCGGGCGATATCGACGACGGCACACTGCATTCCCAGGCAGAGGCCGAGGTACGGAATCAAATGCCGCCTCGCGAATCGGGAGGCGAGCACCTTGCCCTCGATGCCGCGATGGCCGAAGCCGCCGGGGACGACGATGCCGTCGACACCGTCCAGCGGGCTCATGTCCTCATCAAGCTGCTCGCTGTTGACCCACACGAGGTCGAGGTCCGCGCCGCAATGTACTGCGGCGTGCCGCAGGGATTCAATCACGCTGATGTACGAGTCGGGCATCTCGACGTACTTGCCCACCAGCGCAATGCGGACGCTCGGCTTGGGGGCGGCGATGCGTGCGCAGAGGTCCTTCCACTCGGTGAGGTCCGGTGGCGTGGCGTCGAGGTTGAGCAACTGCACGATGTAGTCGCCCAGGCCCGCGTCCTCGAGCATGAGCGGCACCTGGTAGATCGAGCTCGCGTCCGGGACGTTGATGACCGCGCGCATCTCCACGTCACCGAAGAGCGCGATCTTCTCCTTGAGCGGTTCGCCGATCGGATGCTCGCTCCGCGCGATGATCGCGTCAGGCTGGATGCCGATCGAGCGCAGCTGGTTCACCGAGTGCTGGGTCGGCTTGCTCTTGAACTCCTCGCTGGCGTTCACGTACGGCACCAGCGTCAGGTGCACGTAGCACACGTTGTTGCGCCCCACGTCTTTCTTCATCTGGCGGATGGCTTCGAGGAAGGGCAGCGACTCGATGTCTCCGACCGTGCCGCCAACCTCGACGATCACGACATCCGGTTGCGGCAGCTCATTTTCGGCCACGCGGATGATGCGATGCT
>JBAPWO010000198.1:0-14011 GCA_049283735.1 Candidatus Dormiibacterota bacterium | reverse complement strand
GCCAAGTGACGGGCCGACACCAACGCCAACGCCGACGCCGACGCCAACACCAACACCGACGCCAACACCAACACCAACACCGACGCCAACACCGACGCCAACACCGACGCCAACACCGACGCCGACGCCGACACCGACGCCGACGCCGACGCCAACACCAACACCGACGCCGACTCCGACGCCGACCGCCACGCCGACGCCAAGTGACGGGCCGACACCAACGCCGAAGCCGACACCAACGCCAACGCCGACGCCGACGCCGACACCGACGCCAACGCCGACGCCGACGCCGACACCAACGCCAACGCCGACGCCGACGCCGACACCGACGCCGACGCCGACGCCGACGCCGACGCCGACGCCGACGCCAACACCGACGCCGACGCCGACGCCGACGCCGACGCCCACGCCCACACCCACACCGACAAGCGGCGTCCTCGCAACCACCACGACGACCCCTGACACCGGAGTCGGGTCAGGGACCGCGTTCAGCGCGGGAATAGCGCTGCTCGTGCTCGGCATCGGGCTGGTGATCGGAATCGCTCGCAGGAATAACAAGCGCCGCTCGTAAGGCTGCGCGACCGTCCCGTGTGGCCTGAGGGTCGGCGCCCGTGAGCGCCAGCCCTCGGGACGCGGGGCAACCAGAGGCTCAGCGAATCTGGCAGCTCACGCCAAGCGTGAGCGCGGGGGTCGCGCCCCCGGCCGCGAAGGCACCAGGTTCGGTTTCGCCTCTGATCCGGACCCAAACGGCAGACGCATCGTCTGGCGCCAGTGCGCCCGCACCGCGCGGAGCACTTGAAGATCGGTCCACCAGAAGGGGACCTCGGCGCTCTGATCGTGGTCGACGCGCATGTGAGCACAGAGCACGCGGCGCCGCACCGGCATCCCAAAGTCCTTGCGCCCAGTCATAACGACCCGGTAGACCAGGTAAACGACCACCCAGAAGATCAGCGCGCCGAGCGCGGCAAGGTAGATACCGGTCGAGGACGTGCCACCGGCAATCGTGGTGACCTGTGCCGGCGCTGCGAGGAGGAGCATTGGGGAAAGCGTAGCCCCGCCCTGCATGCCGACATTGCACGATCCGGTAACAGCGACGGGGCGCGGATCGGATCGCGGACGCGAAGGGCGGGCTCAGGCGCTGTTGGCCACTCCGAGCCCCGCGGCCGCGCCTGCGAGCTGAGCCGTGGTGGGTTCCGCGCAGCAGAACCAGGGCTCGCTCAGGCGTGGCGGGGCGCCCCGAAGCGGTGGCAGTTCTCTGGCCGCGTCGGGCCACGGCAGCCCTGATGCAGCAGCGGCGCCGGCGGTGAGCCGGCGGACGCCCGCGTGGGTCGACCGTGGCGGTACCCCGGCGTCGGCGTCGGCCGCGACCAGGGCGGCGATGTCCGCCTGAAGCGTGTCCATCACCGCATCGGGATGCTGCCAGAGATGGCTGAAACCTGCAGGGTCGTAGCCGCGCAGATGGGCGCGCATCTCCGGCAGCGCGAGCAGCAGCGATCCCGGCGGCACCAGCAGGCGGATGCTCAACTGCACCGGGTCGACGCTGTCGACAAGGTCGTTGGCGGCGATCATGTCGAGCAGGTCGATCTGATCGCGAAGCGTGCTCCATGGTGTGAACGGCAGCAGCGACGGCCGGAACTCAATGCCCAGCGAGCGGCAGATGCGCAGTGCCTCGAGCGCGTCCCTGGCCGAGTGGCCTTTGTCGAGGATCTCGAGCACGCGGGGGCTTGTCGACTCCACCGCCGAGACGATGAAGAGCAGCCCAAGGTCGCGCAGCTCGGCGACCACCTCCGGGTGTTCGAGGATGTGCTCCACCTTGGTCGTGATGTCGAAGGTGAGCTCCGGACAGCGCCCGTGCACGGCTCGTGTGACGGCCACCGCGTGAGGCGCGGCGTTGAGGAAGTCCGGATCGCCGAAGGTGAGATGGCGCATCCCGTCTCCCCAGAGCCGGGCGACATCGTCCACCAGCACCTCGCGCTGCCAGACCCGGATCCGGCCGTCGTACACCGCTGGGACCGGGCAGTGGCGGCAGCGATGTACACAGCCTCGCGTCGCCTCGACGTAGCCGGTCAGCCGTTCCTCGCCATCCACCAGCAGCCGGGTGTAGCGGTCGAGCGGCGGCAACAGGTCGCGTGCGGGCATCGGGAAGCGAAGCCGGTCGAGCACGATCGCTCGCGGGTCGGGGTGGCCGTCCGCCAGGTCGACCAGCGCCTGCTCGTACTCACCTCCGAGCAGAGCATCGACCAGGCCGGGTTCCAGGGCGGGACCGCAGAGCGGCGCGTACAGGCCGAACAGCACGATGCGGACGTCAGCCCCGCGACGGGCGCGAATGGCCTGGGCCACCGGAACCGCCAGGCGCATCGCGGTGTGCATCGGAATCGCGATGGCGACCAGCGCGGGGGCATCGAGATCGGCCTCGTCGAGGGACTGGACGGCGAGGTCCACGGCGCTGACGTGATGACCCGCGCCTCGCAGGAAGGCGGCCGCCGAGGCGACGTGAAGTGGCTGATGGCCGAGCTCGTAGCACGAGATGAGCAGCACCCTCATGGGTCACCGCTCAGCCCGCAGGCCGGCCTCCGCCCGATACCCGGCACCGCCTCGGCTACTTCTTCGCCGCCTGGTAATAGGGGTTGGTGCCCTCGGCGTGGTTGGTCGAGTCGACCACGTCGGTGATGTCGGAGAAGCGTTCGAGCAGTGCGACCCGGACCCCCTGGCCGAGGGTCACGTCGGCCATCCCGCATCCCTGGCACGCCCCGCCCATATGGATGTACGCCTTGCCGTCGGTGACGTCGAGCAGGTCGATGTGCCCGCCGTGCCCGGCGACCATCGGATTGATGTCCTGGTCGAGAAACGACTGCACCCGCTCGGCCAGGGGGTCCAGCCAGAGTGGATTGGGGTTGCGCACAGTCAGCGCGCCGCTGAGCCGGTCGGCGTCCAGGGTGATGCCGTCGAGGTAGGGGACGGTGGCGGGCGGGGCATGGAAAGCGATCCCCTCGGGGCCGTCGAAGATCATGTCGTCCTCGCGCTCCTGACCGGCGAAGACCAGGGCGAGCTCGTAGACGAACTCGCCGTTCGACCGCCCCGTGATCGCGATCCTGACCCCGGCGTCAGGCTGCTTCCGATTGGCCCGGACCTGCTGGATGCGGGTCAGCGCGATCTCCGTGGCGTGGATGCTGGGCTGTTGCATACGATGCGTCGCCTCCTCGCGACCGCCTGAACGTGTCTCTTCTAATAGTGTGACGCGGTCGCTGCTCGCGGGACGTCGCGTCCTCGGGGTGCCCAGGGGCTGACGTGCCCGCAGGTCCGCGACGGCACCGTCGGGTACAGCCTCTGTACGCTGGGACGGAGGCCACCCCTGACGCGAGTGGCGTATTCGGTGCACTTCACAAGAGACCCCTCGTTGCCAAATCATCTGAATCTCCAGAGCGGAGACCCTGTGGACGCCGCTCGTTTGCGCCGGCGGCAGCTCGCTCGTCGCCGGCTCGAGGAGCGAGTACGCGTCGGTCCTCAGCAGCGGAGGTCACGCAGGATCGTCATCGCGTTGATCGCCGCGCTCCTCTGCCTACCGGTCGCCGGCGCCGCGGTCGTGCTGCTGGCTCTCGGCGGAGCGGCGGCCTCGACCGCCGGCGCGCACCCGCGCGTCCTTCCAGCCGACACGCTCGTCTACGACCGATCCGGCAGTCTGATCGCGGATCTGCATCCGCCCGGAGCAACGCGGATCCCGGTCGCGCTGACCGCGATCTCGCCGCTGGTTCAGCACGCCGTCGTCGCCGTGGAGGATCGCTCCTTCTGGAGTGAGGGAGCCGTCGACATCCCACGCCTCGCTGCGGCGGCCTTGTCGGATCTGACTCGCGGCACATCCCAGGGTGCGAGCACCATCCCCATGCAGCTGGCGAAAATCCTCTACCTCAGCGACTCGAGGACCATCAGTTACAAGATTCAGCAGATCGCGCTCGCCGAGCGCATCGCCAATGTGACGTCTCGCGCGGACATCCTCGACCAGTATCTGAACGACATCTACTTCGGGTCGGGCGCAACCGGGATCGAGGCCGCCGCGCGCACGTACTTCGGAGTCGAAGCGAGCCGCCTGGACCTCGCGCAGGCGGCGATGCTCTCCGGCATCCCCAACAATCCCAGCGTCGACGACCCCCTTGTCGATGCATCCGCGGCAGCGGCGCGACAACATCAGGTCCTCGATGCGATGGTCGACACAGGTGTGATCACCTCAACGATGGAGACCGCAGCCCTTCGCGAACGTCTCGTCTATACAACCGCGCATCCGGACAACGTGAACCTGCAGCCCTTCTTCACGGCCCGCGTCGTGGCGAGCGTGTGGAGGACGTGGCATCTCGACACGTCGACGGCGGGGCTGCGGATCATCTCGACGCTCGATTCGGCGCTCCAGCAATTCACGCAGCACGCGGTCAGCTCCCAGATTGCCCAACTTGGCAGGCTGCACGTCACCGACGGCGCGGCGGTGGTCATCGCCCCCGCCTCGGGCGACGTGCTCGCGTACGTTGGCAGCGCGGGCGCGGGTGTTCCCGGGGGACAGATCGACATGGCCGCAGCACCACGCCAACCGGGGTCCTCGTTCAAGATCTTCACGTACACCAGCGCCATCGAGCATGGGAGCGTCAGCATGGTGACGCCGGTGCTCGATGGGCCGCTGACGCTGCCCAGCGGCGGAGGTCCGTACGGCACATCGTCGTACAGCCCGTACGATTACGACCGCACGTGGCACGGCATCCTTCCTGTGGAGGAGGCGCTCGGAAATTCGCTCAACATCCCCGCGATCCGCGTGGAGCTGGCTACCGGCATCCCGACGATCGTCGAGACCGCGCGAGCCATGGGCGTCACCACCCTCGGCAAGTCTCCCGGGTCGTACAGCCCGAGCATGACCCTCGGCACCTATCCGGTGCCACCACTGGAGATGGCGCAGGCCGGGGCCGTGCTGGCGGACTCAGGGGTCCTGCATCCGGCGCGCTTCATCATCAGCATGAGTCTCAACGGACACGCACTGTCCGGCGTCACACCAGCCGTAAAACAGGCCGTCGATCCGCGCGCGGCTTACATCATGAACACGATGCTCAGCAACGACGCCAACCGTGTGATCGAGTTCGGCGCGCACGGCCTGCTCACCCTGCGCGGCCACGTCGTTGCTGCGAAGACCGGCACCAGCGAGAACTTCAAGGACAACTTCACGGTCGGGTGGACACCCCAGCTTGCGACGGCGACCTGGGTGGGAAACGCGAACGACTCGGCGATGCAGGGCACGACCGGGATCACCGGGGCGGCGCCCATCTGGCACGCGGTGATGGCGCACGCGCTCTCCGGGCTCGCAGACCGCTGGCCGTCGATGCCGGCCGGGCTCACCTCGACCAGCACGCAGTGGGGCACGGCCTACTTCATGCCCGGGACCGACGCGACCACCGGCGAGGCAGCGCTCGTACCCAGTGACCAGTCCACCGGCCCCGGAGACGGCCTGCCCGCCAACACCGGCGGCGGCAAAAAGCACCACCACAAGCAGCATTAGATCCGCTCGAGGCTTAATCCGTCAGTGCGCTGCGCGCGCCGCCCGGCGTTCGCGCCGCCGGGTGTTCGACCAGGCCGCGTCGATTGCCTTGACCTCGCCGCTCAGGGAGGCGGCGGTGGCCACGTGACCGGAGCGGACGTAGCGCTCGTGGTTGATCTCCACGCGTTGCGGCTCGTACACGTAGTTGACCATCACGCCGCATGACTCGCGGCCCTTCAGCGACAGATCTCCGTCCGGGTCGATGCGCTCGAGCCGGGCGCCGTTGGAGAGGTGGAAATGCCCGACGCTGTCCGCGATGTGGCCGCGGATGCTGACGTGCAGCAGGTGGGCGAGAGCCAGGCGTCCAGCCAGTCGCGCAACCACCGGGTCATGTGGACCGGGCGCCTGCAGGAGCCGGGACAACGCCTCCAGCTCATCGGCGGTCGCGGCGAGGCGACGCAGCTCATCGTGGTGGCCCGCGGTGAGGGCGCGGAGCCGCTCGTCGGTGAATCCGCCGTCGTCGCGTCGGTCTGCCAGCGCCCTGGCCAGCGAGGGCACCGGCGAGAGGGTTGCGAACGTCCGCAGCGCGGGCAGCTCGGCAGAGAGCTCGCGCACCACCTGTTTGATGAGGAAGTTCCCGAATGAGATGCCGCGCAGGCCGGGCTGGCAGTCGCTGATGGAATAGAAGACGGCGGTGTGCGCCTCTCGGGCTTCGATGATGCGTCGCTGCCCGTCGAGGAGCGGGGCTATCGCCGCCGGCAGCTCGCGGGTGAGGGCGATCTCCACGAAGATCAGCGGTTCGCCGGGGAGCAGTGGGTGGAAGAACGCGAAGCAGCGCCTGTCCGCGGCCAGGCGCAGATGCAGGTCGTCCCACCCGTCGATCTCGTGGACCGCCTCGTAGGCGATCAGACGCTCCAGCGTCGCCGCGGGCGTTCCCCAGCTGATCTGCTCGAGGCGCAGGAAGCCTCCGTTGAACCAGGACGAGAGGAGGTGGCGCAGGTCGGCGTCGACGCCGCGAAGATGCGGGCGTTCCGGTAGGAGGCGGAGCAGCTGGCCGCGTAACTTCACCAGCGCAGCCGCGCCGCCGCCGACCATGTTGAGCCGCCGGAACAGCTCCTGCCGAGGCGCCTCGGTTGCTCTCGCAAGCGCCATCACGGCGTCATCGGTGGGGTCCGCTCGCCAGCGATCAACCGCCACAGCGACCTCGTCAGCGGGCGCCGAGAACGAGCCCGCGAGCACCTCCAGGAATGCGGCGACATCGGTGCTGCTCATGCCCTCGAGGGCGCGCACCACGTCGGTGGCCAGGGCCAGGCCCGAAGCCTCGCCACGCCCGGCGATCAGGCGCCGGCATGTGGCGGCGAGGTTGGCGGTGCTGTTGGTGCCTCCGGCGCCGCGTCCGAGCATCGCCCGGCCCCGTTCCGCCACCGAGGTCACATGCTCCAGCCACGACGGCGGCGTCATGGCTGAGACGGATCCTCGACCGGCGGCTCCCACCGCAACAGCGCGACGTCCGCCACCTGGCGCAGGTGCGCGCGCATCGCATCGGCCGCTCGTGCCTCGTGCTGCGCCTCGATCGCCTCGAGAATGCGCCGGTGGGCCAGCAGTGAGTTCCGCGGCCGGTTCGGCTCGGTCAGCGACTCCAGGCGGGTTTCGTGAATCGCCTCGGCCAGTCCGTCGATGACGTGCTCGAGCACCTTGTTGTTGCCCGCGCGGTGCACCGCATGGTGGAACGCGGCATCGCCGTCGATACCGAGTCCCTCCGAGGCGATCTCAGCCTCCATCGCCACGAGCGCCGAGCGCATCGCCGCCAGGTCATCGTCGGTGCGCCGCGTCGCCGCCAGTTCCGCGAGCCGCACCTCGAGGAGCTCGCGCGCCTCCAGCACCTCGGGGAGCCGGCCCCGGCGCTCGACGAGCTTGTGCAGCATGCCGCCGAACCCGCGGCTGCGGCGGAGGAAGACACCCCCTCCGTGACGCACCTCGATGAACCCCTGGGCTTCGAGCACCGCGAGCGCCTGGCGCAGGGACGCGCGGCTGACCTGGAGCCGCGACGCCAGCTCGCGCTCGGGCGGGAACCGTTCGCCGACAGCAAGGTTGGTTCGGATGACGAATTCGCCCAGGCGCTCGACGAGATCCTCGTACAGACGCGTGCGGCCCAGAGGACGGAGCGGCGACGTGTCGACGGTCACGGCAGGACTATCCTACGAAATTGGCCTATCCACTGACCCATTGACATAGTTATCCACGCCGGAGCAGACTTCCGCAAGTACTGGGGACGGCCCTCTGAATTGCCCGCTGACGGAGGTTGGACAGTGTCGCCGACAGCCATCGCCCGGAGCCCGAAAACGCGCGCTCCCAAACGTTTTCTCACCGGCGTCGCGGTCGCCGTTGTGGTCGCAGCCTGCGGCAGCTCCAGCCCGAGCGGCAGCTCCGGCGGCGGCAACGTCAAGACGGACAGCGCCGGCCACGTGTCGTTCGGCGTGCTCTCGTGTTTCACCGGCCCGCTGGCGGTCCTCGGCGAGGCAATGCTCCAGGGGTCCCAGGTGGCGCAGAAGGTCATCAACTCCTCCGGCGGCGTGCTCGGCAAGCAGCTCGACCTCAGTCACGCGGATACGCAGTGCGACGAGGCTGACGCCGTCCCCGCGGTGCGACAGCTCCTCTCGTCGGACAACGTGAGCGGCATCATCGGGCCGGAGACGCAGGAGATCGCGGCCGTGGCGCCGATCGTGAGTGCGGCCAAGATCCCGACGGAGTTCCAGGGCGGGAGCACAGCGTTTGACAAGAACGTCAATCCTTACCTCTGGCGCGACAGCCCGTCCGACTCCCAGCTTGGCGTCGCCATGGCGCTCTACGCCAAGCAGAAGGGATACAAGACGGCGGCGCTCCTCTTCTCATCGGATATCGCCCAGCAGACGATCCCCAAGCCGATCACCGCAACCTGGCAGAAGTTCGGCAACACGATCGTCTCCAACGTCACGGTGGCGCCCGGGCAGACGTCGTACCGAACCGAGGTGCAGCAGATCATCGCCGCGCATCCCGATGTCATCTTCACCCAGCTCGATCCGCAGACGGCAGCGGTCATGTTCCAGAACTTCAAGGAACTCGACAACCTCGCCATCCCGATCGTGGGAACCGACGTCACCAGCGGGAACGACTACCTCAAGGCGATCACGTATCCAATTGCCCACGCTCACCTGATTTCGGTCTACGGTACCAACGCAACCGGCGCTGCGGCAGACAACTTCGCCACGGCGTTCGCCGCTCAGAACGGTGCGAATGCGCAACCGATTGCCGGTGCCAACTACGCGTACGACGCCGTGCTGAGCCTCGCGCTTGCGATGGACAAGGCGGGCACCACCGACGGCCCGGCGGTGATCGCCGCCATGAAGCAGGTGACCAACCCGCCGGGAACACCGTGCGATACCTACAAGGCTTGTCTCGCGGGCATCAAGGCGGGCACCAAGATCAAGATGGACGGAGCCAGCGGTGATCTCATCTTCAACGCCTACAACAACGTCTTTGGTCCGTACGGGGCATTCCAGGCCGACGCCACCACCGGCGCCGAGGGCCAGATTGCGCTGCTCTCCGCATCGGACCTTGCCACAGCCACTCCCTGACGAATCGGAGGCAACGCGCGCACCGGCCGTGCGTTGCCTCCGTGACGTCCCCGGCCGTTCAGCGCCGTCGCGTCAAATCGTCGGAGAATCGATCTAGTGCACGAGGCTCTCCTCACGCTCGGCTTCGGCTTGGTCACCGCAGCGATCCTCTCGCTGTCGGCGCTGGCCTTCACCCTCGAGTACTCCGTGACCAATGTCGCCAACCTTTCGCATGGAGAGATCCTCACGGTCGGCGCGTACTGCGCGTACCTCGTGCAGCAGCATGGCGGCGGTGTGATTCTCTCGGGGCTGGCCGCCGCCGCGGGTGGTGGTGCGCTGGCGCTCGCGGTGCACAACGGCGTCGTTGATCGGTTTGTGCGCAGGGGCATCGGCGGCCTGCCGACATTCATTGCCACGCTCGGTGTCTCGCTCGTCATCCAGAACGTCCTGGTGATCATCTTCGGCGCCTCCAACCTCGGCTATTCGGTCCCGCAGGGAGCGCCACGAACCATCGGACCGTTTCTGTGGACGGACACTGAGATTCAGATCATGGTCTCCGCGGTCGTGATCACCGCGGTGCTGTACCTGATCATCCAGCACACGCGTTTCGGCAAGTCGCTGCGCGCGGTCTCGCAGAACCGTTCACTGGCCAGGGTTTCCGGGATCAACGCCAACCGGGTGGCAGCGCTCACGTGGCTGCTCGCGGGGCTCATCGGGGGCTATGCGGGCTTCATCCTCGCCGAGAGTGTCGGCACCTTCAGCCCGTACTCGGGTTTCAGCTTCTTCCTGATCACCCTGACCGCCGCGGTCGCCGGCGGCCTCGGCAAGGCGGTGGGGACACTCGTCGGGGGGGTCATCGTCGGTATCTCGCTCGAGTTCTTCGGCGGGTACCTCAGCGCCAGCTACAACCTCGCGTTCGCATTCGCGATCCTCTCAGTGGTGATTCTCGTCCGTCCTCGGGGCCTCTTCGTGGGTGGGAGGCGGAGCATCTTCGAATGATCGACTACCTGGTATCGGTCCTTACCGAGGGGTCGATCTTCGCGATCATGGCGCTGGGGCTCAACATCATCTGGGGGTGGTCGGGCGACTTCGACCTGGCCTTCTACGGCTATATCGCGCTCGGCGCCTATATGACCCTGGTGCTGACAGTTGGCCCCGCCACGAGTCCGACGACGTACATCCTTGGACTGTCGTTGCCGTTTCCAATCGCCGTCGCGATCGCAATCATCTGTTCGATGCTGCTCGCGCTCATCGTTGGTGCCATCGCGCTCCGTCACCTGCGCGGCATCTATTTCTCCATCGTCACGCTCGGTGCGGTGTACGTGCTCTATGTCTTTGCCGGGCAGTTCGTGCCGCTCTTCAACGGCTACAACGGGCTCTCCGGACTGTTCGATCCGATGGGTGATTTTTTCGGACTCGATTTCTCGACCTACCCATTCTTCTACCTCGGCCTGTGTGTCGTTGTGCTCGCAGTGGTTCTGGTGATGGTCACGCGGCTGAGCAGCAGTCGGTTCGGCCTAGCGTTGCGCAGCCTGCGCGAGGATGAGCGCGCCGCTGCGGCCTTCGGGCGCGACATCTACGTGATGAAGCTCAAGGCCTACGTCCTCGGGGCGGGGATCGGTGGGTTGGCCGGTGGGCTGTTCGCCGGCTACCTCAGCGCGTTCAACCCGTCGGCGTGGTCACCGGTGGAAACGATCGTTCTGTATGCGGCGATCCTGGTCGGTGGTCGCGGCAGCACGCGCGGCGTTGTGCTCGGTGTCGCCGTGATGGTGATGGGTCTGCAGGAGGCCACGAGATACCTTCCAGAGATCGCCAACCAACCCAGCTTCGCTCCAGCCTTCCGGCTGATCCTCACCGGCGTCGTTCTGGTTCTGTTCATCCGGTTCCGGCCGCAGGGTCTGCTCCCGGAGCGCCGCCTGCGTGACAAGGATCCCGCCGGCAAGGGTGGTGCAGCCGTCGCTACCGAGACCGCGATGAGCGGCCCCACACTCGACACCGGCACCGCATGACCGCACTGCTGGAGGTCGAGGACCTGCACAAACACTTCGGTGGTGTGCAAGCGGTGAGCGCTTGCTCGTTCACGGCAGCGGAAGGGCAGATCACGGGTCTGATCGGACCCAACGGCGCCGGTAAGAGCACCGCCATCGACCTGATCTCCGGCTTCAAGGTTCCCGACACCGGCACGGTCCGATTCGAGGGCAAGGAGGTGCAGGGCAGGGCGCCGCATCGCATCTCGCGGATGGGCCTGATCCGGACATTTCAAAGCCCGCGCGAGTGGCCGGGCCTCAGCGTCCTCGAGAACCTCATCCTCGCAAGCTTCGAGCGCCGCCGCGAGCGGTTCTGGCGATCGCTGCGCGGCCCGACGCGGGCCGAGACGAAGCACGCCGCCGACCAGGTGGTCCGTGCCCGCGCAATCCTCGAGGAGTTCGGGTTGCTGCACCTGCGCAACGAGCACGCCGGCAACCTCAGCGGCGGCCAGAAGCGCCTCCTCGAGTTCGGGCGCATCCGTATGGCCGAGCCGCGCCTGGTCATCCTCGACGAGCCGATGGGCGGGGTCAACCCGGTCCTCGGCGAGCGCATGGCCGCAGCGGTGCTCGGCTTCGTCACCGCGGGCACCTCGGTGGTCATCGTCGAGCACAACCTCCCGTTCATCGAGCGGGTCACCGACCAGGTGGTGGTGATGGCCGAGGGGCGGGTGATCGCCGAGGGACCGTTTGCCGAGTTGCGCGGCAACCAAGCCGTTGTCGACGCCTACCTTGGAGAGATGCCCAGCTATGACGACGACGACGTCTGACCCCGCGCCGGCGGGAACGGCGACCGCCGCAGCCCTCGAGGTGGCCGGCCTCACCGCCGGCTATGGCGGGCCGCCGATCGTCGAGAACGTCAGCATCCGTGCTCACCGCGGCGCGATCACCGCCATCGTCGGACCCAACGGGGCGGGGAAATCCACGCTGCTCAAGGCCATCGCCGGGGTGATCAGCTCGAAGTCGGGCACGGTCACGGTCGAGGGCAGGGACGCCACCGGGCTGCCCTCGGAAAAGCTGGTGCGTCGCGGCATTGCCTACGTCCCGCAGGTTGCCAACGTGTTCCCACAGCTCACCGTGCAGGAGAACCTGGAGATGGGCGGCTACAGCCGGAGGCATGGGCTCCGAGAGCGCGCCGATGAGCTCTACCAGCTCTTCCCCGATCTCAAGCTCGCCCACAGCCGCCACGCCGAAACCCTGAGTGGCGGGCAGCGCACCATGCTCGCCATGGCGCGAGGGCTCATGGTCGACCCGGCCGTGCTCCTGCTCGACGAGCCCTCGGCCGGCCTCTCACCGAAATTCCAGGTGGCGGTCTGGGAGCGCATCGAGCAGGTGCGCGCCACCAACGTGGCCGTGGTGGTCGTCGAGCAGAACACCCGCGAGACACTGCGTCACGCCACGTGGGCGTATGTGCTGGTGCTCGGCCAGAACCGCCTCGAGGGCAGGGGACGGGATCTGCTCCACAGCGACGAGGTCGTCAACCTCTACGTCGGCGTTCTGTCGTAGGGGTACTGATCGATGGATGCGCAACGCTCGGCAGGCCCGCTCGCCGGGGTGCGCGTGCTCGACCTCTCCCGCATCCTGTCCGGTCCTTTCGCAACCATGGTCTTCGCCGACCTCGGCGCCGAGGTCATCAAGCTCGAGAATCCCAGCACCGGCGATGACACCCGGCAGTGGGCGCCGCCCTACCAGGGGGACCAGTCGGCCTACTTCCTCTCCGTGAACCGGAACAAGCGCGGCGTCGCCGTCGACCTCAAGACCGAGCAGGGACTCGACATCGCGCTGCGCCTTGCCGACCGCGCCGACATCGTTGTCGAGAACTTTCGCCCGGGGACAGCCGGCCGGCTCGGGCTCGGGTACGACGCGCTCGCCGCCCGCAATCCCCGGCTCATCTACGCGTCCATCTCTGGATTTGGTCAGACCGGCCCCTTCGCGCACGAGCCGGGCTACGACGCGATCGCTCAGGCGCTCGGCGGCCTGATGAGCGTGACCGGCGAGGCCGACGGCAACCCGGTGCGCGTCGGCAACTCCGTCGCCGATCTCAGTGCCGCATGGTGGGCATCGATCGGCATCCTGGCGGCCCTGCACGCCCGCCACACCACGGGCCGCGGCGAGTGGATCGACATCTCGCTCCTTGACGGCCAGATCGCTTCGCTGACCTACCTGGCGGGTGGCTACTTCGCATCGGGCGATGTGCCCCGGCGATATGGATCGGCGCACCCGAGCATCGTTCCCTATCAGGCCCTGCACACCGGTGACGGCCTCCTCATGGTCGCGGTGGGCAACGACACCCTGTGGCGACGCTTCGCCTCGCTGCTCGGCCTGGCCGAGCTGGCCGACGACCCTCGTTTCGACACCAACCCCCAGCGCGTGGCCAACCGCACCGAGCTGATCACCATCGTCGAGGCGGCCCTCGCCGCCAAGGGGTCGGCCGCGTGGGCCGAGGAGCTGTCGCGGGTTGGCATCCCTGCCGGCGCCATCAACAGCATCGATGCCGCGCTCGTCCATCCCCAGGTGGCGGCGCGCGACATGGTGCTCACGACCGAGCATCCGACCGCCGGCACGCTGCGCATGGCCGGGTCACCGATCAAGCTTTCCGACTACACGACCACGGTCCGGCGCCCGCCGCCGACGCTTGGCGAGCACACCGACGAAGTGCTCCGCGAGCTCGGGTACTCGGCTGACGACATTGCGGCAATGCGCGAGGCGGGCGTCATCCGGTGAGCGACGTCACCGTGGACGACCAGGCACGGCGACTTCTCCGCGCGACTCGATGACATGCCGATGAGCGAGCTCGCGATGGAGCTTCGCTCCGCGATGGCAGGGGAGGTCCGCGAGGACGCGTACACCCGCCACCTCTTCTCGTCCGACGCGAGCATGTACAG
>JBAPWO010000197.1:0-3480 GCA_049283735.1 Candidatus Dormiibacterota bacterium | reverse complement strand
GCCGGCCTTCTGCGTGCCGGCGGTCACCGTACGGGTTATGGCTCCGGAAAGCGTCAGTGACCCCTGTGCAACTCTTGCTGCCGGGGTTGCCGATCCACAACTTGTCCCCACGAGGAGGAACGCGACGACGACGCCCGTTCGTACTGCTCGGATCAGGCCCATTTCAATACCAGCATACGAAGATCATCCAGAGGCGACAGCGACAGAGACAGGCCGGGTCCGACGGAACGGCTCAAGGGACATTGGGGTGTACGGGCCTGTCCTGCGGCCCTCTCACTGGCGAGCTTGAGCCTATGCTTTCTTACGTGCCCTCAGGGATAAGTTCCACGAGCCGCCTAGGAGCGCTCGTCCTCTTGGGCGTCTTGACGTCATGTGCTGCGGCTTCGACGTCCGCCAGTAGGGCTCCGACTCCAAGCATTAATTCAGTCTCCCTCGCGCAGCCCTCGTGCATGAGGTCCCACTTCGTCGTCAGCTCCTCGGGACCGGAGATCCAAGGCATCACTACTGGCTCAAATCAGTTTTGGGCGCTGCTGTTCGGGCAGCCGCCACTGCCCTCTGGCACCTCTAACAAGATCGTGTTTCGGCTCACCGCGACCGGGCCGCTCGCTCTTGCTGCCTGCGGTCCCGGCGGCGTCCGCATCGCGCCGGATTGGGTCGAGCAGCATGGCAGCGGCTCAACGTGGAGCACGCACCCTGGAGGTGAATGGGGAGCAGGGTTCACCTTCCCGCACGCGGGATGCTGGGAAGTCGTGGCGATTCGCGGCGGCCTCGTCGGCCGCGTTGGCGTCCCCGTCGCCTAGCGGCAGCGATCTCCAACACGGCCAGCTCATTCGCCGACTGAGTGACCGACTATCCGTCTTCAGCGTCGCCGTGGCGGACCCGGTCGGCGTCATCACGCAGGTGGCAGATGCTGACTAAGGACACAGCGACCAAGATAGCGAAAGTCTCACGTTCCACCCTCGCATGCCTCGCTAACAACTGGTCCGCTCTAGGTACGTTGGTGAATGCTGGCCAGCTCAGTCAGAGCGTCGCCTGAGCACTACGATACCCGGCAGTGGACCCCGACGATGTCACTGGCTTCCCGTCGTTTGTCCGCTTCGTTCGCTGGCTTGAGGCGGACCGCATCGACGAGATGAGAAGGAACATCTTTCGCCAAGCCACCCGATGGCTGCGGGCGCAAACGGCTAGCAGAATGGAAGCATTGAGGCCTTCCTGGACGCGGCAGCTGCCTGCGCAGAGGACAATGCCCGGATTCACGGCGAGCCCGTCGCGTCCTGGGCCTAGTTTGCGCGCTTCCTCGACGGCGGCAAAACGCGGATGCTGGCATGGTCCCGACTAGTCTTCCCCGCACTTATCTCACCGCATGTAGGCTCCAGCACGAGGCGCGTGCCAAGCTCCCACCCGAGCCTAATGTCAACAGCATCCATGCCAAGACATCCCACGACACAACGGATCACCTCCTCGGGCGGGAAGGGCGCGGGAAGGGCGCCTACGGCTCGCTGATCTGGAGATTCACGTTGACGGTGGCCCCGTTGTTGACCATCACGGTGACTCTGTAACGACCCGGTTCTTCTTGCTGCGGCGCGGAGACGGTATAGGTTCCGGGCGAAACGTCGAATTCAAAGACGCCGCTGGCGTTCGTGGTTGCCGTGTCGGCCACCGTTCCATTGGGACGCCTTAGCGTGATGGTCGCGTTCTTCTCCACTTGAAAATAGGCCGTGGGGCACGGAGACCGTCCCATGCAGATGGGAACGGGCCCCGCGGTGAGGGTGAAGGTTCCGCGGATGTGGGCCTGAGCCGTAAGTCCCGTCGACGGCGGACTGGCAGTCGAGGAGAGGGAGCTAGTGCACCCAGTGACCGCGACCGCCATGACGGCGAGGCTCACCCGCAGGCGTTGCACTCAATAACTCCCTGGGACGCCCCTAAGGCGGCCTTGCGTCTGATTATGGCTCACTTCTTCGATCACGCCCCCATGCTGCATGGGAGAGCACGGATGTCTGCATTGCGCCGGCGCCAACCGTGGCCCAAGTTCCGTCTTCTGGCGACATTGGCGGATGCTAGCCTGGTCTAAGGCTGTGTCTCAGAAGCTACACGGTCGCCACGGTCAGTCGGCGAGGCCAGAGGGAAGGAATCCCAGTAGTACCAGCGCTCCAACCGCAATGACGATGATCCCGGCAACCACATATACGCGCCAACCTATGCCACGCATTGCACCCACCCTAGCCTGAGGCCATCAAAACGTGGTGACGAGGCTGTCAATCTATCTCGCGAGCTGAGCCCTCCAGCGACATTGGCGGATGCTCGCCTGTGCCCCTGCTCTCTTGCTCGGCCAGTCCGACGTCAGGTCATTGATGGAGGACGGCGGAAGCAATCTCCTCGACCCGGCGCATTGTGATCCCCAGGCGCTGCTCAGTGGCGAGCGGGTGCCAGGACGGCATCATTTCGACCGTGGGTCTCTGTCCGACCGGGCGCGTCTGCGCCATCGTTGGGAGATTGAGAGTGCTCGGGTAAGGCGCTAACTCCGAGGAGAACCATCCGAACATGGGTGGTGCCTCCTCGCGTCCCGGGGTACCCCACATGCTCAGCGCCGCCTTGAAGTTGTCCTGGCTCAGCGAGCACCAAACTGTCCACGCGAAAAGGGAATCGCCGCCGTCTGCGATTGGAATCTCAACGTTGCCTCGGATGAAGTACGCATCGTCCCCGCTCACTCTCCGCACAACGCATATTTCGTCATCAAGGATTGACCGCTCTCGGTCAGCCGGCACCAGGGTTGTCCAGATTACGGGCGGCCCTGTCCGGTAGCTCAACGGGAGCTCGTCGTGCAACGAGCCACATGCGACGCAACTCCAACTCACGTTCCAAACGGTACACCGGAAGCTGGCACCTCCTCTCCGTTCTGGCCATCCGTTCTGGGTACATTGGCGGACCCTGGCCTGAGCGAGACGCCTCTCCCTACCGGGCTAGCCCGCATGGAAGAGACCCGGCCCAACGGAAGGGCCGGCGCAACGAACATCGTGGGTTGCCCGGGTGGTTGAAACACTCCGGGTAGAGCCACATCGTTGGGAGCCAGCCCCATGTCAGAGCGTATTCGGTTCGTCGGACTGGATGTCAGCAAGCAGACCCTCGCGGTGGCCATCGCCGAGGCCGATGGCTCGGTGATCAAGTACCGTGATGTCCCGAATACCCCGAACGCCGTCCGCCGTCTACTTGAGACGCTATCGCGGGATGCGATCGTGACTGCTGCGAGAACCCTGAAGGCGCCAGCGAGGAGACGGATCGTACGGAGTCGGAGGCGAACCGCCGTTACCGTCATCCTGAGAGCTCATCGCCAGACATTGACGGTCGGCGAGACGTCGACGTCGCCGCTGTGCCGAACGCAGCGCTCTACCGCTCAATGAGCCGGTGGGTCGTCGACGAACGCTGAGCGGATGAGCGCCTCGCGTGGAACAACTACGCTTTGTGCTATGAGGGACCCTGGTA
>JBAPWO010000196.1:0-1602 GCA_049283735.1 Candidatus Dormiibacterota bacterium | reverse complement strand
ACCAACACGACCCTCAACAGCGGCCGCGTGTCGATCAACCTGAAGCCTTTGTCGGAGCGCAATCTCAGCGCATCAGATGTGATCCGCAGACTTCAGTCCAAACTTCAGAACGTGCAAGGAATGACGCTGTACATGCAGCCGGTGCAAAACATCACGGTGGATGACCGCGTCAGCCGCACCCAATACCAATACACGCTCGAAGATCCGGACGCGAACGAGCTCAACGACTGGACCAATCGCTTCGTCGCGAAACTGAAAAATCTGCCGCAGCTCGAGGATGTCGCAACCGACCAGCAGACGGGGGGGCTGGCGGTGTCGTTGATCATCGACCGTATCACCGCTTCCCGTCTCGGCATCGCGCCTGCGACTATCGACAACACTCTGTACGACGCTTTGGGCCAGCGTCAGATTAATACGATGTACACGCAGCTCAATCAATACCACGTGGTCCTGGAAGCTCTGCCGCAGTATCAGCAGGATCCGAATGTGCTGCAAAATTTGTACATCCAAGCCAATGCGTCATCTGGAACATCGGGACCGGGAGCGTCCAACTCTTTTTCGTCATCCGGATCTTCTTCTGCGGGATCGAACGCCATCACGACTTCAGTTCCTTACACACCTTCTTCTGGCGTTCTTATTCCGCCGACCAATGCGCTATCGCCAGTCAATAATCCGACTGGCTCGTCTCAAACGACAGTTGTTACTTCTGCGATGAGCAATGCCGTGCCTTTAAGCGCATTCGCTCATTTCCAGCGCGCCAGCGAAGCGCTCTCCATCAATCATCAGGGTCAGTTTCCCGCTGTCACGGTATCGTTCAACCTCTCGCCCAACGCCGCGTTGGGCAGCGCTATCAGCGCCATCGACAAAGTGCAACAGGACATGCACTTCCCCCCGAGTTTGCAGGCGGACTTCCAGGGTACTGCAGCCTCGTTCAAGAACTCTCTGTCCAACGAAGCGCTGCTGATTCTGGCTGCCCTGGTGACGGTGTATATCGTTCTGGGCGTGCTCTATGAAAGTTTCATCCATCCCATCACTATTCTTTCCACTTTGCCTTCCGCAGGCGTGGGAGCATTGCTGGCGCTCATGTTGTTTGGCCAGGATCTGAGCGTGGTTGCGATTATCGGCATTATTTTGCTGATTGGTATCGTGAAGAAAAACGGAATCATGATGGTCGATTTCGCTCTTGAGGGCGAGCGCGAACACGGCAAGAACTCGACCGACGCAATCTATGAAGCCAGCCTGCTGCGCTTCCGGCCAATCATGATGACCACCATGGCCGCACTGCTTGGCGGCCTTCCATTGGCTCTTGGAACCGGCATTGGCTCGGAGATTCGCCGTCCGCTGGGCATCGCGATGGTAGGCGGGCTTTTATTGAGCCAGGCGCTCACTCTGTACACCACGCCGGTCATTTACATCTTCTTCGACACTCTGGGACAAAGATTCTCCCGTTGGCGTGGAGCGGAAAAGCCACGCATTGTGGGAGAACCGGAAGCGCAAGCATGAATCTCTCAGAGCCATTTATACGGCGGCCGGTGGCAACAACATTGTTGACCTTTGCTATTGCCATCGCCGGCGCGATTGCGTTCTTGGTTCTACCAGTTT
>JBAPWO010000195.1:0-19061 GCA_049283735.1 Candidatus Dormiibacterota bacterium | reverse complement strand
ACCGCGCTGAACCTCCGCGACCAGGGCTGCCGCTTCCCGGGATGCGATCGCCCGCCCGCGTGGACCGATGGCCACCACATCATCCACTGGCCGGACGGTCCCACCGAGCTCGACAACCTGGTTTCTTGGTGCCGGCCGCACCATCGCGCGGTGCACGAGCAGGGTTGGCGCATCCACATCGCTGATGGACTTGCCCTCGTGGAGCCGCCTCCCTGACGACATGTCCTCGCGTCAAAGCGCTACCCAACTACGCGTGGCAGCTATCTCCTGCGAGCCCAGCCGTAGAGCGGCCAACTATTTGGCTTGGATTCCAGTCTCTCCCGGGGCTACCAATGTCGTGTACGCGAGCACGCCGCCGAATCCGATCAAGCCCGTGCCGGCGACGCAATCGGTGACACGGATTGCCCGCCTTCCCATCGATCGACGCGCGCGCGCAACCCCGGTTGCGAGAATGGTGACCCACGTCAGGCTGCCGATCGCAACCCCGGCGACCAGGAGCACGGCAGCACCCGTCGTTCGCACCAGGCCGGCAGCGCTCGTCGCGGCGAAAATGGCGCCCCAGGACACGATGGTTGAGGGGTTGGACGCAGTCCCGCCCAGCGCGGTCAGGAACGCACGCTTCGGATTCGACACCTCGAACGGAGTCTCTCCGCCGATGCGCACCCGGAGCGCGCCGTAGAGCGTCCGCGCACCAAGCCACAGAAGCACGATCGCTCCAACCAGGCCGAGCACCAGACGCACGGGGTGGATGGCAAGAAGTGGCGTGGCGCCGCCGGCGCCCGCGGCCGCGTAGAGGCCGTCAACCGCGGCGATGCCCGCACCGATTGCAGCACCGACTCTCCATCCGCTGCGCAGCGTGGACCTGATCAGGAACAGCGACATCGGACCCAGCTGGAGCGCGACGAAGAACCCCAATCCAAAGCCGATGATGGCGGCGTTCATGACTCAGAACTCTAATGGGAGTCGAGTAGTCGCCTTCCGGATCACGGCACGCAGGGTGCTTCATCCGATCCGATTCGCTTCCAGTAGATCAGCGTTCCGGTCAAACCGCCGCGCGGCTTGAACGCGTAATCGGGGATCTCGCCGGTCAGTGTGAATCCCAGCCGCTCATACAGCGTCGCGGCGCCGCCCTCCACCGCGGTATCGAGCACCAGCAGCGAACGCTTCCGCTCGACAGCGACGGTCTCGAGCGCCAGCATCAGCGATGTTGCGATTCCCACGCCTCGATGGCTCGGACGAGTCATCAGCTTGGCAACCTCGGCGCGATGCAGCTGGTTTGGCGGAAAGTCGAGCAGAAGTGTCACCGTCCCGACCAGGACAGCGCCGTCCCAGGCCCCGAGAACGACCCGTTCGCCGCGGGCGGCGGCGGCCAGCGCATGGTCCCAGTAGGCGTCAGCCGCCGCCGGATCCAGCGGGTGCATGAAGCTCACCGAACCGCCACTCGCGACAACCTCGATGAGGATCTCACTCAGCGATGCGCGCGTTGTCGGGGACGGTTCCAACCGGGTGATCACGATATCCGCCACGACGGAGGAGTCTGCCCGCACGCGGACACTTCCCGCACCAACCGAGGAGCCGGTTAGATCGCTCCCGACGCGACCGCCTGCTCGATCCACGGGATGACGTTGTCGAGCATCTGATCAAGCGTGGTCGTTGCCTCGAAGCCGAGCACCCGCCTTGCCTTCTCCACCGACGGGATCCTCCGCTGGACGTCGTGTTCGAAGGGCGTGTCGCTGACGTAGCGGAAGGGCACGCCGTCGCCTTTGATCCTGTGCCAGATCTTCTCGGCCAGGGTGAGCACGGTCGTCGACTCGAGCGTGGAGAGATTGAAGTCGTCGTTGAGCGCCGCAGGGCTGTCCATCGCGGTGACGATTCCTTTGGCGAGATCGCCCGCGTACGTGTAGTGCCTGACCTGCGTCCCGCTCCCGAGGATATGCAATGGATCCTGCCCCTTGACAACCTTTTGCACGAGGTCGGGCACGACGTGACTCATCGCCAGCTTGACGTTGCCGCTGAGGATCTCCACGTCGCCGAGCGCGCGGCCCTCACCGACACCAACGCAGTTGAACGGCCGGACGATGGTGTACGGCAAGCCGTGTTGACTACGCGCGGCTCGGGCGAAGTACTCGACCGCGAGCTTCTGAAAACCGTAGGACGATCTCGGAGGTGGGATCTCGAGTTCCTGACCCTCGGCCGACGGCCAGGTCGTGGCCGACTCGAACACCATCGATGAGCTGAGGTAGGTCACCTTGCTCAGCGTCCCGTCGCGATGCGCTCGGATGGCCGCGTCACAGGTGGCGGCGAGGATCCGCTCATTGGTCGCCAGCAGATCGTAGGCGTATGTGTGGAAATACGAGATGCCACCGATCATTGCCGCACCTGCGATCAGCTGGTCACAGCCGGCAAGCGCATCGGTCATCAGGCTCGCGTCGCGCGCGTCGCCGCGGATGAGCCGGTAGCGCGGATGGCTGTCGAACGATCGGACGACCTGACCATATTTCGATTCGTTGTCGACACCGACCACCTCATGGCCTCGGGCGAGCAACTCCTCCACCACGTACCCGCCGATGAAGCCGGCAGACCCGGTGACCAGGACTCGGGTCACGCGCCTCCTCCAGGACGTCGGCCGGATGTGTTGCCGTCGCGCCGGGTGAGTCCGAGCGCATAGAGGTACCAGTGCAGGTACCGCGGAATCCACGCCTTGACCTTGAAATTGGATGTGCCGTCGGCGCGGTCGAGCCAGATGGTCGGTAACTCGGCCACCGGCAGGCCGAGGCGCCGCGCTTTTGCCACCAGCTCGATCCCAAGCTCGAAGCCGGCATCGGAGTCGATGCCCACGCGCTCCACGAACGCTCGCGAATATGCCTTGAAGGAGTTGGTCGCATCGTGTGTTCCGACATGCGCGATGAGATTCAGCGAGACGCCGGCCAGACGCGAGACGTGGCCTTTCACCCAGGGGCCACCAACCTGCTGGCCACCGCGCATGTATCGGGACGCACAGGCGACGACGACGCCGCGCTCCACCAACCTGGTGAGTTGATCGATCTGCATCGGGTCATCGCTGCCATCTGCCATGGTCACGACCACCACGTCGGCGGTGGCCTGTCCGATCCCGAAGCGCAGAGCGTTCGCCGGCCCGCGTCCGAGCGTGTTGAGCACGGGCCTGAGGCGTGGCTCTCGCTGCATATACGTGTCCAGAAACGGAACCGTGGTGTCCTCGAGTGTGTCGTAGACGACGAGCACCTCCGCCGGCAGTGTGATCGCCTCAAAGATGCGTTCGAGAAACGGGACGACGGCAGCGCCCTCGTTGTATGCGGGTATCACGACGCTGACGCGTGGCTTCACACCCTGACCCCGTTGCCGAGCAGGTTGGTGATGTCGACCACCGGTTTCGTGGTGCGCAGGTCCGCGTACTCGCGGTGCGGCGCGGCGATGATCAGCAGATCGGACTCCGCGACCACGGCGTCGAAGGGCACGATGTCGGGATCGCCGGCGACGTACGGGTCGGTGCAGAGCACGCGCGCGGCCTTGCCGGTGAGGATGCGCTTCAGCTTGTAGCTCAGGCTGGAGCGGGTATCGTCCGACTCGGCTTTGAACGCCATGCCCAGGAGACCCACGGTCAACGCCGTCAGGTCGAAGCGCTGCTCGAGCTTTCCCAGGACGTAGAGGGGCACTCCCTCGTTGACCATCACCGCCGCGTGACCAAGGGTGAAACGGTTCTCAGCGAACGCGGTGATCTGCATCGTGTCCTTGAGAAGACAGGGACCGGCGGTGAGGCCGGCCCCGGGAAGATCGGCGGCGCGTGGATAGTGAAAGGTCACCGCGCTGCGAATCCGCTCGTAGTCGAGCCCGTTGTCATTCGCGATCATGTACAGCTGGTTGGCAACCGCGAACTTGAGATAGCGCCAGCTGTTGGTGAACAGCTTGGCGAGCTCCGCCTCCTCCGGTTCGAGCTCGACGATCTCCGGGGTCAGACGCCGGAACAGCGCGTCGGCGCGCTGAACGGCCCTTGGAGTCGTTCCCGAGATGATCTGCGGGAGCGTGTGGAGCTCCACGAGCGCGTAGCCCTCCGCGATTCGCTCGGGGCAGAAGCTGACGTCGATGTCGCGCCCCAGCTTTCCGATCAGCCGCGCCACGCGCTCGGTCACACCCGGATACACGGTGCTGCGCAGGACCACGAGGTGGCCGTCGACGAGGTGGTCGGTGAGCGGTGTGATCACTCGCGCGACCGCCTCGACATCCGGGCTCAGATACCGATCGACCGGCGTGCCCACCACCACGACGATGTGCTCGCTCCGGTCGATCACCGCCGCGTCGGTGGTCGCGCGCAGCCGTCCGGCCGCGAGCACACGGGTGAGCACTGGCGGCGCCCCCGCCTCCGCAAATGGCATCGCGCCGGCGTTGACGACATCGACGACCGCGGCATTGGTGTCGAACAGGACCACGTCGAGCCCGCTGTCGGCGAAGGCGAGACCCAGGGGCAGACCCACGTGCCCACATCCCCCGACAACGACGACGTCGTGCTCGAACTGCATTGGTCTTCCCATCTACGTGGCTGCGACGAGGTGCTGCTGACTCGCTGCGCTGATCTGCTCTGGCGTCTCCTCGGGAGGCGCTCCGTTGCGAACAATAAAGACAATGGCGAGTGCCACAGCCACGAAGGGCACCACCTCGGTCGCCAGGAGCGGCGAGAGACCGACCGGGTAGATGAGTTGAGCCAGCGTGAACGCCCACCCCGCTGTGACCACCGACCATGGGTGCGAGCGAGCCACGGCAATGCCCAACGGCGCCAGAAAGAGGACATCGTAGGCGAGTGTGTGAAGCCCGATCACGACGGCGAGTGCGATCGCTACAGCAACGAACAGTGGGGTCTCGACGCGCCGGCGAATCCGGATCAACACCACGACGGCGATGATGGCGAGGATCAGGAAGCCGATCTCGGCTGCGGTTGTGCTGCCGGTCCAGCGCGCGAGCGTTCCCGGCAGGCCGATGCTGATCTGAAACTCCCCGAGCCTGGTTGCGCTGCCGAGCCATTGGAGGCTGCACGATGGGCCGACCATGAGGACGCTGATCGCGCCGATCGCAGCGACAGTCGCCGTACATGCGGCCACCACACGCCAGCGGTGATGGATGACCAGGGCGATGACGGCGAGGAACATCAGCTGGGGCTTGACCGCCGCGAGTCCGAGCAGCACACCTGCTGCGAGGTCCCGATGTCTCCTGAGCAGGTCGAGCGCCAGCAGCGTGATAACCAGAAGCAGCGCGTCGTTCTGCGCCAGGCTGAACTCGGTGTTCGCGATCTCGTTGAGCAGAAGCGCGGCGACCACGGCCGCGGTCAACCAGTGCGGCAGGCTACTACGCGCGCGACAGAGCAGGACTGCGCAGGCGGCGAGAGCCACCGACAGCACCACCTCCCACAGGTTCACGGCGGACGAAATGCGAAGTCCCGCAAAGGGTGCTGCAAGGAGAGTCATCACCGGCGGCTCGTTGAAGTGCCAGATGAGATCCGCAGAAGCCGGAGGCGGCACGAGACCGGGAACGAGGTGCGAACCGGCGAGCTGCACCGACCTCGAATAGATGCACCCGAGCGTCGCTGCCTGGGCCTGGTGGGTCGCCGCAACGCCCGCAAAGTCCGAGCTTTGCGGGTACGTCACGGCATATCGCGCGGCAGCGATGGCCATCGCGATGAATCCGATGACGGTTACGAGAGCTACAGGCAGCCGCGGTCTCGCGCCTGGGCTGTGCGCTCGAAGTTCTGGAAGGGGCATCTGCGCGAGGAACCTAACCCGGGCGATCGATCGTGGCCGGGGACGTTACCGACTAGCTACGGCTTTGGGCGCCACCCAGGCCGGCGACGCGCAACCTCGGGGCGCCCGCGAGCCGACCGCTTCGCGCGGCGGCGACACAGGCAAGCGCGGCCGCCACCATCAATGCCCACCCGGCCAGCTGTCCCGGCGGGAAGGCCGCCGCGTCGATGAGGTCGGCGCCGGCGGCGACGCTGATCAGCAACCACGCTGCGAAGACGAGTACGACCGGCGACGTGAACGTCAACCCCGCCGATCCCGCGCGCCGTGCCGCCGCGGCAGCGCCGATCACCAGCGCCGGGGCCAGCATGACGAGATCGTCCGGGTAGGCGTGTGGTGATGCGAGCAGCGAAAGCACCGCAGCGCCGACCAGCGCCGCGTCCAGACGCCTCGGGTCGCGGCGCACGATGATCCCGAGCCACAGCGCGGCTGCGCACGCAAGCAGCGATGCGACGAGCCCGATCGCGTGCGCCACCAACCCATTGCCGGCCACCGAGCCCACCACCCCGATGAAGCTCACCATGGTCGCGAGCTCCCACCGCGTCGTCGACGAGGCGAGGACGCCAACGAACCCGGCGAGCCCCGCCGGCCCGACGAGCGCGAGCGACGCCGCCGCGAGCGCCACGGCACCGGCGATGGCGCCGGCGATGACCCGGCGTTCGCGCCAGCCGAGCAGGAATGCCAGGAGCCCGAGGGCGAGATGCGGTTTGGCTATCCCCGCCGACACCACCAGCACCGCCGCGCCGGTCGCCAGACGCCCTCCCTTCCACGACCGATAGGCAACCACCAGACCGAGGGCGAGCAGGGGCGTCCACTGCGCCTGTACGAACGTCGTCAAAGTCCCAAGCCCGGCGAGCGCCGCGGCACCTGCCGCCACCTGCCAGAGGCGCGCCGCGCCGGCCGGCCACTCGACGCTCCGGACCGCCAGCACCACGGCGAGAATCAGCACCGCAAGCTCGAGCACGGACCACAGGCGATACGCCGCGTCGAGGGACAGGAACGTCGCGGGCAGCACCAGCGCGGCTGCCACCGGGGTGTTGACGAACGGCAGATCCCCCTCGTGATCCGGGGCGATCAGCGCGGTGTGCAACGGCTGCTGCACCGCCTGGCTGTAGAGGTCGCCGGTGTGCCCCTCGCGGAGCAGCGTCCCGCCGACGTAGAACGCGGTGAAGTCACTCCGACCCACATCGAAGCTGCTGACCTGGGTCCACATGACCGCGTATGCGACCAGCACTGCCGCGGCAATCGCGATGATCAACCGGGCGGGCCTGAGAGATCCGCTCACCTCTGGCAGCCTATCCGCTGAGATCGCGGAAGCCCGATGCGTTATCAGCCCGTCACAGTGCGAGCGCGGCGCTTTCGATGTCCGTTCGGGGCATCGCCGGCAAGAAGGATTCCACGACCGCGCGCGCTGCTGCGACACTTGCCACGATGATCACCGCCACACACGCAGTCGTGTACGCCGACGATCCCGACCGGGCCAGGGCGTTCTTCCGCGATGTGCTCGAGATGCCCAACGTCGACATCCATGGCGGATGGCTCATCTTCAGACTGCCCCCCGCCGAGCTCGGGATCCATCCGTCCGGCGAGGGCTCCCCCGGCGGGCACCACGAATTCTTCCTGATGTGCGATGACATCGATCGCACCGTCGACGAGCTCACCGCCAAGGGCGCCGAGTTCTCCGCGCCGATCAGCACCGCACGATTCGGACGCCTGACCCGCTTGTGCATCCCCGGCGGCGGAGAGATCGGCCTCTATCAGCCTTCCCACTCCACCGCATACGACCTCGAGCCCTGAAACGCTCGGTCGTCACGGTCGCGAACGGCTCGGTACCATGAGGCGATGAGTTCCGAACCACGCCGTCAGATGGTCCAGGCGCCCGACGGGCGGCAGCTCGAGGTCGTCTCCGACGGACCGAAGGACGGGCGTTGCTTCCTCTTTCATAGCGGAACGCCGTCAGCGGCGGCTGCCTATCCACCGCTGGTCGCGGAACTCGCCAAGCGAAGTCTGCGCTTCGTGACTTTCTCTCGCCCCGGATACGCCGGGTCGTCCGCCATGCCGGGCCGGGCTGTGGGCGATGTCGCAACCGACGTGCAGGCCATCCTCGACGCGTTGAAGATTGGTTCGTTCTTCTGCGCCGGCCAGTCGGGAGGTGGTCCGCACGCGCTGGCATGCGCGGCCCTGCTCTCCGACCGTGTCCTCGCCACGGCGACGCTCGCCGGGGTGGCGCCCTGGCCGGCCGAGGGGCTCGACTGGCTCGCGGGCATGGGGCCCGAGAACCTTGAAGAGTTCGGCCTGACCATTAATGGTCGAGACGCGCTCGAGCCCTATCTGGAACGTGAAGCTGCGTCCCTGCACGGTGTGGCGCCCGCAGCGGTGGCGGCTTCCTTCGGAGGGCTGGTCAGCGACGTCGACAAGGCGGCGCTGACCGGCGATTACGCCGAGCACATGGCCGCCAGCCTCCGACGCGCCGTCTCGACCGGGATCGCCGGGTGGCGGGACGACGACCTCGCGTTCGCCCGCCCATGGGGATTCGATCTGGCGTCCATCGAGACCCCGGTCGCGGTCTGGCAGGGGGGCGAGGATCGGATGGTGCCGATGGCGCACGGTGCCTGGCTGGCAGCGCACGTCCGGGGGGCTGAGCAGCACCTCCTTCCCGATGAGGGTCATCTTTCGCTCGCGCTCAACAAGATCGGTGATGTGCTGGACGGCTTGCTCGCGATGGGCGAGGCCGCGGCGCACCCGGCCCACGCGTCGTGAACACCGTATAGTCGCCGCAGCCTTCGAGGACGCGGAGAGGAGATCAACACCAATGACACCTGATGAGGTCAAGCAGAGCATCACCGGCTGGTGCGCGTCCGACGACGACCTGGAGATGGCTTCCGACCGCTTCGAGCCGGGCACGGACTTTTCCTTCGGACTGAAGGCGGGCACCCTGAGCAGCGCCCCGGTCGACCTCGTCGTGCTCAAGGCCGCCGGCGCCGATCGGGTAACCATCCGGCGGAGCGTGACGCTCAGCGGCGACCAGGTCGACGCAGCCAACCAGCTGGTCGCCTCGCGTCCCGGCTCGGTCACCGCGGCGATCGAACGCGCCGGTGCGGACACCACAGTGGTCGCGCAGACATACGTCTACCTGGACGGGTTGAGCAAGCACACATTCGTGCAGGCGATCGCTGAGCTGGCACGGACCAGCACACTCCTCGACGCGATCGGGGGTGTCGCCACGGCATCCGAGGTCGATGAGGAGGCCGCGACCGTCGCATCCGACTCCCTCGACGCGGACGCCGAGCCCGACTCCACCGCGATCCCTGTCGCATCGACATTCCAGCAGCCGTCGGCGCAGCCGAGTCCGATGCCACAGCCGCTGCCCACGCCGAGCTTCACGCCACAGCCGGTCCAGCCGGTGCAGGCACAACCGGTTCAGCCGAGCTACACCCCGCAGCCGGTGCAGCCCTACCAGGCGCAGCCGGTGCAGGCCCAGCCGGTGCAGCAGCCCGCTCCGATCGGGGGATGGGCGCCGAGTCACTCCGTACCGGCGCAGGGGCTCCGCGCGTGGGGCGCTCCGGATCCGTCCGGACCCGTGGTCGCCAACCTTGCGCCCGGATTGCCCATCCAGGTCGCTGAAGTCCGAGGTGCGTGGGCGCGGGTGATCTGCTCCAACGGGTGGACCGGCTGGATCGACGGCCGGATCATCGGCGTCGCTGCCTGACCCTCGGCCAACGTGACCGAGGTGAAAGCCGAGCTGGTCGGCAATCTCTGGAAGATCGTGGTCGCGGTGGGGCAGGCCGTCGAGGAGGACGACACGCTCATGGTCCTCGAGTCGATGAAGATGGAGATCCCGATCACGACCCCGATCTCGGGCACGGTCGCGCAGATCCTTGTGGCCGAGGGTGACGTGGTTCAGGAAGGTCAGACGGTCGCGATCATCGCCTGAGCGGGGCACGTGACCGTCCCGCGATGATGGTGGCGCGCGCCGGCGCGCGTGCGACCATGAATTGGTGAATTCGAGCCAGCTCGACACAATCAGCGTCAAGACGTCGGACAACGTCACGCTGGGGTACAGCGTGGCCGGGCTGGGCAGCCGGCTGGTGGCGCAGATCCTGGACAACCTGATCGCGCTGCCACTCACGCTGGTTGCCATCCTGCTCTACGGGGCTCTCGCCGGCGTTTTCGTGACCACTGCCCAGGGTGCCGGGTTCGCCGGTGCGGGCGCGGGATTCTTCGCCGGGTTCGTCTACTTCGGCTACTTCTTCGTGGCAGAGGCGGTGACCGGTGGCAAGACCCCGGGCAAGAGCGCCATGGGTCTGCGGGTCATTCGCATCGACGGCTCGGCTGCCAGCTTTGGCGCTCTCGCGGTCCGCAACGTCATCCGCATCGTTGACGTCGCCGTTCTCCTCATCGGCGTCGTGGTGATGTTCTTTCAGCCGCAGACCCGCCGCCTCGGCGACCTCGGCGCCGGCACGATCGTGGTTCGCGACCGGGCGATGGTCACGCTGGCAGCCGCGGTCACGCCTCCGCCGGTGATGCTTCGAACCCCCGATGCGGGGCCGCCCATCGACGGGCTCGACCGAATCGGGAGCTTCGAACGCGACGCGCTGCGCGTCTTTCTCTCGCGCCAAGGTCTGAGCCAGAAGCTGCGGGCAGACCTGGCAGCCGACATCGCGAAGCGCCTGCTTGACAGACTCGAACTGCCGTCGACCGCGCCGGAGCGCCTCTGGCCGCCCGAGCTGTTCATCGAGCGCATCTACCTGCAACTCGATCAGCGCCATCCATGAGCCTCGACGCGTTCATCGCGGAGCGCCAGGGGCGATGGTCCGCCCTGGAAGCGGCGATCAAGACCGCGAAACGCGGGCGCCTGCGTACGCAGTCCGCAAGCGATATCGAGAACTTCGGGCTGTTGCTCCGGCAGACCTCGAGCGACCTCGCGATCGCTCGCCGCGATCATCCGGACGCGCCGATCACCGAGTACCTCAACACGCTCTGCGCGAGAGCGCATCCGTTGCTGTATCGGGGCTCGCCGTGGCGTCCCGGGTCGATCGGGCCGTTCTTCGCGACCGCGCTGCCCCGAGCGTTTCGGGCCGCATGGCCATACATCCTTGCCAGCCTGGCGCTCATGGTGATCGGCTTCATCGCGGGCTGGGTCGCGGTGTACGTGCGTCCCGACCTGCGCGCGTCGCTGGTGCCATCCTCGCTTTTTGACGAGATGGCGCGCGGCCAGATCGGGGCGGGCGTGCAGGACGCACCGTTCGCGGCAGCATTCATCATCCAGAACAACATCCGCGTGGCGCTCATCTGCTTCGCTGGCGGCATGTTGCTCGGTATCCCCACTGTGCTCGTGCTGCTCGCCAACGGGTGGATGCTCGGGACCGTCGCTGCCGCCGTGCACCTGGGCGGCTACGACTATCAGTTCTGGTCGTTGATCGTCCCTCACGGCGTGCTCGAGCTCAGCGTGATCGTGATCAGCGGTGGCACCGGTCTCATGCTCGGCGCCGCGATCCTTCGCCCCGGGCAGCTCCGTCGCGGGGAGGCGCTGGCGCGGGTGGCGGTGCGCGCGGTACTGCTCGTCCTTGGGGCCGCCACCCTGCTCATCATCGCCGGCACCCTCGAGACATTCGTCTCGCCGAGCGCGCTCCCGGACGCACTGAAGCTCGCGACCGGAGGACTGGTGGGGGTGCTCCTCTACTCGTGGCTCCTGCTCGCGGGACGGACCCCGCGCCAGCGTCGAGCGTTCGGGTTCGACCGTCCCGCGGAAACCCCCGCGTAGACTGGAGTCGATGGACGTCGTCCGGATCACGCCGCGTGGGTACTGCCATGGGGTGGTGGAGGCGATACGGATCGCCAAACGCGAAGGCGCTGCTCGCGCGGGCACCGAGCCGGTCACCATGCTCGGCTACCTGGTCCACAACGAGCACGTGACCCGCGAGCTGGAGGAATCGGGCGTCGCCCTGGTGGCCGAACCCGATCGCATGAAGGCGCTCGAACAGGTCACCGAGGGGACTGTCATCTTCACCGCCCACGGGATCTCTCCGGCCGTCGTCGATGCTGCCCGCGCCCGAGGACTCAACCTCGTCGACGCCACCTGCAGCGACGTCACCCGAACGCACGACCTCGTCCGTGAGCTGGTGGCGAGCGGCCACCATGTCATCTACATCGGCAAACGCGGCCATCCCGAGCCCGCCGGCGTGCTCGGCATCGCCCCGGAGCACACAACCCTGATCGAGAGCATCGACGAGGTGGACGCGCTCGAACTGCCAGACCAACGGCCGCTCGCGGTCACCTGCCAGACGACGCTGAGCATGTGGGACACGCAGTCGATCATCGAGCGCCTCGTGGAGCGCTTTCCAACCATCGAAGTCCACAACGAGATCTGCCGCGCAACGCAGGAACGGCAGGAGGCTGCCGTGCTCGCCGCCGACGATGTCGATTGCGTGGTCGTGGTCGGCAGCGCACGCAGCAGCAACAGTCAACGCCTCGTGCAGGTGGTTCGTGAAAAAGGCCACCGTCCCGCTTACCTCGTCGACACCGCGGCGGACCTCGATCCCTCGTGGTTTCAGGGCGTTCGGCGGGTCGGCGTGACCTCCGGCGCATCGACGCCAACGCAGATCACGCGCGCCGTGATCGCTGCCGTGGAGGCGATGCCCGAGACCGGGTGAGGTGACGTTTCGGCTGAAAGGGTCACAAACCCGATCGGCCTGCTAGTGTCCTGAACCGATGACCGCAGGAGGGCCGCCGCTTCCCCCGCCTCAGGCGCCCGGTCAATGGGACGGCGGCCAATCGTATCTTCCCCCGCCCCCTCCGGCGTACCCGGTCGCGACGTACTACGCCGGGCCGCAAACGGGTCCGGCGCCGGGGATCGCCTATGCCGGGTTCTGGGTCCGGGTCGTCGCCTCGATCATCGACAGCATCATCGTCTTCGTGCCGTTCGCGGTCGTCTTCGTCGTGATCGAGGGATCGGCGCTCAGGGCTTACATCGACTGCGTGAACAACGCTGCCGCGAGCGGGGTGCCCATCCCCACCACCTGCGGTTCGTCCCTCAGCTCGGTCGGCTACTGGGAGCTGATCGCCCTCGTCGTCGAGCTGGCCTACTTCGTCATCCTGTGGTCGCAGTTTGGCGGGACGCTCGGCCAGCGGATGCTTGGTCTGCACGTCGTCGACGCGGCGACCGGCAGGAACATCGGCATCGGCCGCGCGATCGGCCGTTTTGTCGGCTATGTGATCAGTGGATTCGCACTGGACATCGGCTTCATCTGGGTCGCCTTCGACGCCCGCAAGCAAGGCTGGCACGACAAGATCGCCAGCACATTCGTGGTCCGCAAAGTCTAGAATCCGGCAACCGACTTGCCGTCCGAGACGGCCGCCATTCGAGGAGGAGAGAGATCGTGGCAGCACTGCCGCCCCAGCCACCAGGGAGCCTGCCGCCGCAACCGCCGGGCGTCGCTCCGCCCGGTGGTCCACAGCCCGCCGGGCCGCCCCAGGGCCCCTACTCTCCTGGCGGTGCGTATGCGGGCCAGATGCCCCAGCAGTACGTCTCGCAACCGATGCCGCAGCCGGTCGTGGTCAAGGTGCACAAGCGGACCTTCTGGCTGACGATCGCGCAGATCATCATCATCCTCAAGGCCATCCTGATCATCCTGCTCGCAGCGGCGTCGGTCGCGATCGGCGTCTACATCCTTGCTGCGGGGCATGCCGCGCTGCACAACATCCCCGGATACAGCAACTACCAGACCCAGTTTGGCAATTCGTTCGTGAATGCCGCCGGTGCGCTGTTCTTCGCGATCGCGATCGTGCCACTGATCGTCGGCATCGTCGATCTGATCCTGGGCATCGTTGTGGGCCGCCCGTCAAACGTGGCGCGATGGATCATCATCGTGCTCGACGTCATCAGCATCATCATCGCGCTCGCCGATTTCGCCAACGCAAGGACGAGCATCGGCGCCCTCATCCTCGTCGTGTACCTCGCGCTCCAGGTGATCGTCCTCTACGCGTTGCTGCTCGATCCGCCAACGCGAAGAAACTTCGCCGGCACGAGTCGCTAGGCTTCCAGCGAGCGCTTGAGCGTTAGAGGCGCGCTCGCCGCTTGAGGTCGAGATAACGGTTCACGAGCCGGGGTGACAGCGTGCGCGCATCGGCGTCGATGGTCTCGACACCCGAGCTGCGCAGCAGTCGCAACGTGTCGTCGCGATCAGCGAGAAGCCCGCCGGCGACGGCCCGCGCGTACGCCTCGTCACCGGTTCGCGGTGCCGCGTTCGCCGCGTCATCGAGCGCCGGGTCGCGGACCGTGACCACCAGGAGAAGATGCCGGCGGCGCAGGCGAACGCATTGCCGGATGAGCGCTTTCCCCTGGTCGGGATCGAGCACGTCGGTGAAGATCACCACCAGCGATCGGCGCGTCTGCCACCTGCTGAAAAACCCTAGCGCATCGTCGTAATCGGCCTCGGTCTCCCCCGGCTGTATGGGGCGCGTGGCATCGAGAAATCGCCGCAGCTGAGCCGTCCCGGCGCGCGGCGGCAACGTGTCGGTGACCCTGTCGGAAAAGGCGAGCATCCCGGCGCGATCGCCGCTGCGGAGCGCGACGTGCACGAGCAGCAGCGCCGCGTTGATGGCGTGGTCCAGCTTGGTGAGCTCGCCGGCGCCGATCCCCATCAGGCGACCGTGATCCAGGCAGATCACCAACGGTTGGGCTCGCTCGGGGATGAGCTCGGTCGCCATCAAACGCCCCGTCCGCGCGGTGGCGCGCCAGTTGATGGCGCGCAACGGGTCGTCGGGAAAGGCATCGCGCACCCGCTCGAACTCGCTGCCCTCGGTGCGCAAGCGCATGGTGCGCAACCCGAGCTCGGCCAGCTGACCACGGCGCGCCAGGGCCTCGTACACGTCGATGGCCGCAAGATTCGGATCGACGCGCACCGGGCGCGTCGCATCGACGGTCGTCTGTCGCCAGCCGAGCTGCCATTGACCACGGACGCGCACGGTCGCAGGCCCGAGGACGACGTCGCCGCGCGCCACCGGGGTGACCGTGTATTCGACTTCAGCGGGAAGCTTCACGTTCCAACGCGTTCGCGAGGCATGCAGACCCGGGGTGACCTGCTCGTGCACGATCGCGGTCGCACCCGCGGAGCGCGCGCTGATCCGGAGCGTCACGCGGTTGGCGACGCCCACCGACAGGAGCTCGTTGGACACGCGCTCGACGCGCAACACCGACCTGCCCGGCGCGCGCCGTGAGTCGACCGCGATCGCGCCGATGCACGCGACGAGGAGCACGAGCCCCGCGAAGAACAGTCCCGGCACCGCAGCGCCGCTTGCGATGACCGCGACCGGCACCAGCAGCAGACCGGCGCCGCGCCAGGTCATCGCGGCGGGGTCACCTGGGAACCGGGACCCTGCCCACAGCGCGCTGCACGGCGGCGACCTCGGACACGCCCTGGATCTCCGCCTCGGGACGGCGAATCATCCGGTGCCGAAGTGCCGGGATGCAGACGTCCTTGACGTCGTCCGGGACCACGTAGTCGCGTCCCTGAATGGCGGCCATCGCCTTGCCGGCGAGGAGCAGGGCGATCGATCCCCGCGGGCTGGCTCCGAGCGAGAGGTCCGGGCTTGAGCGGGTTGCGGTGACGATCGCGGAGATGTAGCCGAGCACCTCGTCGGAGACGCGGACCGCCGCCACCTCCGCGCGAACTTTCGCGAGAGCGGCGGCGTCGATGATCGCGGTCACCCCCGCGGCCGTGAGGTCGTGCGCATTGAATCCGCCGTCGACGCGGCGAAGCATCACCATCTCGGTTGCCGGCTCGGGAACGTTCACCTCGAGTTTGAAGAAGAATCGATCCAGCTGAGCCTCCGGGAGTGGGTAGGTGCCCTCGTACTCCACGGGGTTCTGCGTGGCCACCACCAGAAAGCGGTCGCCGAGCGGGCGGCTCTCTCCGTCAGAGGTGACCTGCCGCTCTTCCATCGCCTCGAGGAGCGCCGACTGGGTCTTCGCCGGCGCCCGGTTGATCTCGTCCGCAAGCAGGGTGTCGGTGAAGATCGGCCCTTCACGGAACTCGAACGTCCCCGAGTCCTGGCGGTAGACGCTGGTCCCCACGATGTCGGACGGGAGCAGGTCGGGGGTGAACTGGATTCGGGTGAAGCGGGCATCGAGCGCCGCCGCAAGCGTCCTCGCCATCAACGTCTTCGCAGTGCCCGGCACACCCTCCAGGAGCACATGCCCGCCACAGAGGACGGCGATGTACAGCCCGTCGATGACCTGGAGCTGGCCGACCACCGCGCGACCCATGGTCTCGTGCAGTACCGCGCGCAATGCGGCGGCGTCGCTCTGGCTTGCCACGGTGGGCATTGTGCCTGTCATCTCACGGCCGCGCCGGTCCACTGGCGCTCGCAGGCGTCGACCTCGCGCGCGAGCCGCAGCAGCTGACTCTCCTCGGGTCGCCCCGACGCGAGTGAGCGAGCGTGGGCAAGCAACGCCGCCAGCGCCTGAGCTGATTGCGCGTTGGTCACCGATATCGCGGCGCAGAAGCCGGCGTCGTCGAGATGTGCATCAACGCCGGTCGCGTTGCCGATCTTCCGTTTGAGCTCGTCGGCGTAACGCGCCGCGATCGGTCCGCGTTGCCGGCTGCGCGCGAACAGCTGACCCATCGCGGTCACATAGGCGGTCGCGCTCGGCACCGCCTCGCCACCATCCGCTGCGGGCTTGCCGAGGCGGCGACCGTTCAATGCGATGGCGAGCAGCCCCAACACGCCGAGCAGGAGCGTCGCCAGCCCGACCGGCCCGTCGAAGATCGCCCCCGCTCCGCTGCTCGCGGATGTTTCCCCGTGGTGGTACTCGTCAAATCGGATCCGGCCGCCGCGAGCGCGCTGCAGCAGGCTGAGCGCGAGGAACGAGGAGTCGCCGTGCCGGAGGCCGTCATTGGACAGGGGCGCGGTGTCGCCGAGGACGTAGGCGCGACCATCGGCGCCGACCCGCACCATCCCGGCCACAACGTCGTTCTTCTCCGCCAGCATCGGGACCAACGGACTCTGATTGGAGAACGTCAGGCCGCTCCCGACCGGAACAGAGGCGACGCGATCGGTGCTGTCGAACGGTTGCGCGAGGGTCGCGATGCCGTTCCCCAACGATGCCGACGGATTCACCTCGAGCGCGCGGAGCAGCGGAGCCGCCGCCCCGAGGCTCGCGGGCGTGACCACGAGCACCAGGTCGCCACCGGAGCGCAGGAATGTCATCACCGCGTTGACGTCGGAGTCGGTGAGCGCGACCGTGGGCTCATAGCAGAAGACGACGTCGCTTCCGGTGAGGTCGAAGGTGCCGCTGATCCTGCCGACATCGAGACCGAGGTTGGAGAACCATGTGTACAGGGCGAGCGTCCCCAGGGTGCCGGCGGATCGCGATGACGGGTTGAGCTCGTCGTTGGGAGGGATGGCGCTGCTGATCGCAATGACCGCGAGGATGCAGAGCGCCGCGATCAGGGTGAGCATCGCCGTGAGCGGCGGCCGGGTCATCGGCTCGGCGTCCCGGCGCGACGCGCCACTCGCCGTACCGCCTCGCATCGGACCCGGGCGATGTCCCAGTCATCGGGACCGACCGGAGCGCGGCCGTACCAGGCCCTGTCGAAAGATGCCGCGGCGGGAGCGACCACGGCCAGCAGGTCGGCGTCAGTCGAGAGCGTCGCGAGCAGCTCCCGGGTGGTCCAGGCTCGATCGAGATGGGCTCGCCGGTCGGCGACCTCGAGGAGCGCCGAACGGAACGCCCGTCGCACTGCCTCGCGATGATCACCGCGCTGCGCGGCCGCCAGGGCGAGCCGCCACTCGTGGTCGGGGTCGTCGCCGCGGGTCGAAGGCTCGTCCGATCCGAGCGCCCGCCGCCCGCCGGCGACGCCACGAAGCCGATAGATGACGAGCGCGGCGATGGCGGCGAGAACGAGGAGGCCGAGCAGGATCGAACCACCGCTGCCGAGCAGCCCGAAGAGATGCGAGAGGATCCAGTTGATCGCCGCTCCGATGCGCTCGAGGATCGACGGTGGTTGGCTCTGGTCGAGATCGGCAAAAACGGACGACGCGTACACCTGGTGGAGGGCGTTCTCCGCCGCCCGGGAATCGACGTTGCACGCGGACCCGGCCGGCAATGCGAGCGTGGTCACGATGAGGTCGATGTGCTGCCGGCCGGCGGCGACATCGGGGGGCGACGCGGTGAGGCCGGCGATGATCGGAGCCAGCTCCGGGCTCGACGAGGGCGCGAGGTTCTCAGCCTCGATCAGCGACGTCAACGCCGCCGCCGGCTGCACGGGAACCGCGGCCAGGGCGGCGTCCGCACGTCCGAGCAGGGTGAGGTATTCGAGCGTCACGCATGGTCCTGCGGCTCGCGCCGGCCCCGCCGCGGCGACGGCGCCGGCCGTCAGCGCCATGCAGATGACGGCCCCAGCGAGCAGGCGCCTCACAGCGACCGCGCGAGCATCTCGATGTCGAATCCTTCCTTGCGGATGCGGATGTCGTAATACAGGAGCGTCACGCCGATGTAGGTGATCGGTCCGACGAACACTGCGGCGATCGCGCTTCCCACTTGACTGAAGACAAAGCTATTGCCGGGATCGATCGCCGCACCGGGAACCTCCACGATGGCACCGATCACCGACGACATGATCCCGGCGATCAGGGCGAGCAGGAGCATCCGTCCAAGGGTCGGCCAGAAGCGGCCGCTCACCAACTGCCAGCTGCGCCGCAGGGCGTGCCATCCGGACGCGCGCTCGAGGACGATCGCCGGGACGGCCACCACGGTGCGCACATAGATGACGATCAGCGCCGGGATCAGCGCGATGAACGCCACGATCGCGAGCACTGCTCCGAGCCCCCCGGCGCCGGCGGCGCCGAGCAACGCGGTCAACGCGATCACCGCGGCGATGGAGACTGCATAAGCGCTGATGAGGATCGCGATCATGGCGATCAGTGCCCCGAACCGGGACCATGCGGCGCGGTACGCCGACAGCAGCGTGCTGGTGCGGTCGAGATAGCGATCGCTCACCGCCCGCGTGGTTGCGGCCTCGCCGAGCGGGACGACCACCAGGAGACTGACCAGCACGAGACCGAGGGAAACGGCCAACACGCCGAGGTCTGTGTTGAGGAGTTGCTGTTCCTGTGCCCGTGTGATCGGCGTGCCGATCGATGCGAACGGGGAGCGCACGAACGTAGAGACCCCGGTGACTGTGAACAGCAGCCAGGTAAGCAGCGCGTACGGGATCTGCACGACCGCGCTGATCGAGGCGATCAACGCGAAAT
>JBAPWO010000194.1:0-17379 GCA_049283735.1 Candidatus Dormiibacterota bacterium | reverse complement strand
GCTCCGGCCGGCGACGCCGGACCGGTCGATGCCGGTGCAGCCTCCACGAGTGGGTCGACGGGTGGCACAGGCAAGAAGATCAACATGCTCCGCAAACGCCGGTACGACGCGGTCCACCGTGGCGGCGCCGCGGAGCGATCCCAGCACGCGAAGGGCAAGCTCACCGCGCGCGAGCGCATCGACCGCCTGCTCGACCCGGGCTCCTTCACCGAGCTCGACATGTTCGCCCTCCACCGCACCACCAACTTCGACATGGACGAGCGGAGGATCCGCGGCGACGGGGTGATCACCGGCTGGGGGTCGATCGGAGGCCGGCAGGTCTTCGTCTTCAGTCATGACGCGTCGGTCTTCGGTGGTTCGCTCGGCGAGGTGTTCGCGGAAAAGGTCACCAAAATCATGGATCTCGCGCTCCGTACCGGGTGCCCATGCGTCGGCATCAACGACTCCGGCGGAGCGCGCATCCAGGAGGGCGTGGTCTCGCTGGCGGGATATGCCGAGATCTTCTATAGCAACGTCGAGGCAAGCGGTGTCGTCCCGCAGCTCTCGTTGATCGTCGGACCGTGCACCGGCGGCGCGGTGTACTCGCCGGCGATGACCGACTTCATCTTCATGGTGCGCAAGGTGGGGTACATGTTCATCACCGGCCCGGACGTCATCAAGGTCACGACCGGCGAGGAGGTGACCTTCGAGGAGCTCGGCGGCTCGGACGTGCACAACCAGCGAAGTGGCGTCGCGCATTTCATCGCCGACACCGAGGACGAGGCCTTCGCACAGATGCGCGAGCTGCTCGCGTATCTGCCACCCAACAACCGCGAACAGCCGCCCTATCAGCCGACCCTCGACGACCCGCACCGCGAGGATCCCGAGCTGCAGGCCATCATCCCCGACAACCCGAATCAGCCCTACGACATGCGCAGCGTGGTCACGCGCATCGTCGACGACGGCCGGTTTCTCGAGGTGATGCAGTACCACGCCGAGAACATCATCTGCGGCTTCGCCAGGCTCGACGGACACCCGGTCGGCGTGGTCGGCAACCAACCGCGAGTGCTCGCGGGCGCGCTCGACATCAACGCGTCCATCAAGGCGGCGCGTTTCGTGCGCTTCTGCGACTCGTTCAACGTCCCGCTGGTGACGTTCGTCGACGTGCCCGGCTTCCTCCCCGGCACCGACCAGGAGTACGGCGGCATCATCCGCCACGGCGCCAAGTTGCTGTACGCCTACTGCGAGGCGACAGTTCCCAAGCTGACGGTGATCACCCGCAAGGCTTACGGCGGTGCGTACGACGTGATGTGCTCCAAGCACATCCGCGCCGACTACAACGTGGCATGGCCCACCGCGGAGATTGCGGTCATGGGCCCGCAGGGCGCGGTCAGCGTCATCTTCAAGCGCGAGATATCCCAGGCAGCCGACCCGAAGCAGCGCTCAGAACAGCTGATCGAGGAATACCGGGAGCAGTTCGCCAACCCGTACTACGCGGCTGAACGGGGCTACATCGACGACGTGATCGAGCCTCGGCAGACGCGTGGCGCGCTCATCGCCGCCCTGCGCATGGCGCGAGACAAGCACGTACAGACCCCACAGCGAAAGCACGGCAACATCCCGCTCTAGACGGTCAGCGTGGATTGACGCGCCGCCCGCCGGTACGCGGCGCCGAGTCCTTGAGGCCGGCGGACAGCGGGACGTAGGCCTTCGCATACGCCTGGTCGGTGCGGCCCTGCGCATGGTGGATCGCCGGGACGGCCGCTCGCACCAGCAGGACCTGCAGTGCCGCCGCCACCGGGACGGCGAGGATCGCACCGATCAAGCCCTCGATGGCGCCGCCCACGAGGAGCGCGAGCACAACCCCGAGCGCCGGCAGCGAGACCACACGGTTCATGACCAGGGGAACGACCGTGTTGGCGTCGATCAGCTGGATGACCAGCAGGACGGCGAGCACCAGGATCGGGTATTCCGGGCTGATGGTGAAGCCGAGCAGCACCGCGGGCACCACGCCGATGATCCCGCCGACCATCGGAATCGCAGCGGTGAGGCCGGCAAAGATGCCGAGGATGACCGGGTCCGGAAGGCGTAGCAGCCAGCACACGACTCCGACCACCAGCCCGAGCGCGAGGCTGTTGATCGCCACCGCCCGGAGAAACCCGCCCATGCGAAATCCCATCTCGCGAAAGATGTCCACGACCAGGTCGTGGTGGGCTTCGGGAAACAGGTCGACGGTGAATGCCTTGAGGCGGTCGCTGCTCACCAGCCAGAGAAAGCCGACCACGAGCACGAGCACGAAGTCGACGATGACGCTGAAGATCGTGCCGCCGATCGCGAACAGGATGTTTCGCGTGGAGTCGATGACCGAGCCCACCTGCTGGGCGATGTTCACGTTGAAGTGGAACTGCCGTTCTACCCCGGTGAACCAGTTGAGGAAATCCTTTTGATAGGTCGGAAAGTTGGTGGCGAGCGACGAGGCTTCGGTGACGATCGGCTGCACGAGCAGCAACACCATCACAGCAATGAAGGCGAGGACGGCGACGTACACCGCCAGGATGCCGACCGGTCGTGGGACTCGACGGCGTTGCAGCTCCGCCACCAGCGGCCGTATTCCCTCCGCGAAGACGATGGCCACGAGCACGACCAGGACGATGCCGATGATGCTGGTGAGGAACGCAACCAACGCAACGACCCCGAGCACGATCAGTGCCGCGGTCACCAGCGTGCGCACCGAGATGACGTTGACCCCGTCGCGACGCGAGGTCTTCTGCGGATCGATGGCGACGCGGTCGGAAGCCGCCCCGCTGCGAGGTTCGGCCGGCTCCGGCGCCGGACCTTGGTCTGGTGGGATCCCGACGACGCGTCTTGCCAACCGGGTCAGCCTACCAGCCTCCAGCGGCTGTGGAGACACGAGCTTTGCGTACCCTGTCGGCGTGAGCGACCTCGAGACTCGTCCCGTCGGCGGAGGCGTTCTGCAGGCGACGGTGGTGGGGCTCGGTTGCAACAATTTCGGCCGCAGGATCGACGCGGAGGGTGCGACCCGCGTGGTGCACGCGGCGCTCGAGGAGGGAATCACCTTCTTCGACACCGCCGACATGTATGGAAGCGGACAGAGCGAGGAGATGCTCGGCGCGGCCCTGAAGGGGCGTCGCGAGGGGGCGGTGATCGCCTCCAAGTTCGGGCACTCGTCGGGTGGTGAGGGACGCAGCGGCGGGTCTCGCCGCTGGATCCGGATCGCCGTCGAGGCAAGCCTGCGACGCCTCGACACCGACTGGATCGACCTCTACCAGCTGCACACCCCGGATCCGGCGACACCGATCGAGGAGACGCTCGAGACCCTGACCGAGCTGGTCAGCGAGGGCAAGATCCGGTGCGCGGGGTCGTCGAACCTGCTGAGCTGGCAGATCGCGGATGCGGACTGGGTGGCGCGAAGCCGGGGCTTCACCAGGTTCGTCACCGCCCAGAACGAGTACAGCCTCCTCGATCGGTCCGTCGAGGAGGCGGTGATCCCCGCATGCGCCCACTTCGACGTCGGGATGATTCCCTACACACCGCTCGCCAACGGATTGCTCACCGGGAAGCATCGCCGCGGCCGGCCGCCGGTTCCGGGCACCCGTCTCGCCACCGCGCCGGGAGCCGGCGCGCAGCGATGGCTGACCGACAGCAACTTCGACATCGTCGAAGCACTGGAGGCCTTCGCGCGCGAGCGCGGTGCGTCGTTGCTCGACGTCGCCATCGGCGGCCTCATCGCCCAGCCGCAGGTCGTCTCGGTGATCGCCGGCGCGACATCACCGGAGCAGGTGCGCGCCAACGCTCGCGCCGGCCGGTGGCGCCCGAGCGCGGCCGACCTGGAGGAGCTGGACCGCGTCGCTCCTCGTCGATGAGCCATCAGGGGCGCCGATGAAGCTGTTGGAATACCAGGCGAAGCAGCGTTTCGCGAGCGCCGGGATCGCGGTCCCGTCGGGCCGGCTGGCGCGCACCCCTGAGGAGGCGGCGGCCGCCGCTCGCGAGCTCGGTCGGGTCGCAATCAAGGCACAGGTGCCGATCGGCGGACGAGGCAAGGCGGGTGGCATCGCCGTCGTCGACACCCCTCTGGAGGCGCAACGCGAAGCCGCGCGGATCCTGGCCATGGACATTCGCGGCTACCCGGTGCGGAGCGTCTGGTGCGAGACCGGGCTCACCATCGATGCCGAGCTCTACCTCGGGATCACCCTCGACCGCGATCGCCGCCGGCTCGTGATCATCTTCTCGGCCGCGGGCGGGATGGAGATCGAGCAGGTCGCCGTCGATGCGCCCGAGCGGATCGCCAAGCTGTGGCCCGATCCATTCGCCGGGCCGCACCCGTACGAGATCCGCCAGCTGGCGTTTGCGGGGCTCGCGCACGCGCCCGCGCTCCGCGATCGGGTGCCCAAGCTGGTGAGCAGTCTCGTGGTCCTGACCACTCGTCTCTACCAGGTCGCGACGTCCCTCGATGCGTTGACATGCGAGATCAACCCGCTGGTGCTCACGCCGGACGGCATGCTCGTCGCCGCAGACGGCAAGCTTGAGATCGACGAGAACGCCGACTCGCGGCACAAGGACCTCGCCGAAGAGCTCGCTCGCGACGAGACCGGCGAGGACGGTCGCAGTGGCGACGATCCATTCGAGGTCGAGGCGCGCAAGCGCGGGCTCACCTACGTGCACCTTGACGGGGACATCGGCTGCATCGGCAACGGAGCCGGCCTGACCATGAACACGCTCGACCTCGTCAAACAACACGGGGGCGAGCCCGCCGACTTCCTCGACATCGGCGGCGGCGCCAACGCCGAGCGGGTGCGCAACGCGCTCGAGATGGTGCTCCTCGACCCCAAGGTGCGCGGTGTGTTCATCAACATCTTCGGCGGCATCACCCGCGGCGACGAGGTCGCGCGCGGGATCATCGCCGCGCGGGACCAGCTGCACATCACCAAGCCGCTGGTGGTGCGGATGACCGGCACCATGGAAGAGGAGGGACGGAGGCTGCTCGAAGAGGCCGGCATCGTGCCGGCTACGACGGCGACCGCTGCGGCCGAGACCATCGTCGCGCTGACGCGGGGGGAGGGGAGGGCATGAACTGCGGTGGGCACGGGGTCGGAACGCCTTCGCCGTTCCGCCCCTCACTCTCGCCGGGGGGGGTAGCCCCGGCTGCGAGATGGCCCTCCTCCGTTCATGCCCTCCCCTCCTGGGCGATCGCATGAGCGTACTCGTCGGCCGGTCTAGTCGCGTGCTCATCCAGGGCATTACCGGGCGCGAGGGGAGGTTCCACACCTCGCAGATGCGCGCGTTCGGCACCAATATCGTCGCCGGTGTCTCCCCGGGCAAAGGCGGCTCTGATCAGGACGGCGTACCCATCTACGACACAGTGACCGATGCTGTTGCTTCAACCGGGGCTGACGTGTCGGGGATCTTCGTGCCGCCGGCGTTTGCTGCGGACGCGATCATGGAGTCCGCGGCGGCGGGGATCGAGCTGACCGTCTGCATCACCGAGTTGATCCCGGTGCACGACATGATCCGGGCGCGCGATTTCGTGATTCGCAGCGGCCACCAATTGCTCGGCGCCAACTGTCCCGGAATCGTGACCCCTGATCAGTGCAAGGTCGGCATCATCCCCAACCACATCAACACGCCCGGCCCGGTGGGGATCGTCGGCCGCAGCGGGACGCTGACCTACGAGGTGATCCAGGGTCTCGGCGAGGCGGGGATGGGCCAGACCACATCGGTCGGCATCGGCGGCGACCCGGTGATGGGCCTCAGCTTTCCGGACGTCCTCCAGCGTTTCGCCGACGACCCGGAGACACGCGCGGTTGTGCTGATCGGCGAGATCGGTGGTTCCGACGAGGAGACCGCCGCGGCATGGATTCGCGATACGGGTTTCGACAAGCCGGTGATCGCGTTCATCTCCGGACGCACCGCGCCGCCGGGCAAACGCATGGGCCACGCCGGCGCGATCATCAGCGGCACCACGGGCAGTGCACAGAGCAAGCTCGACGCGCTCACCGCCGCCGGTGCGCAGATTGCCGACACCATCGAGGACGTCGTGCGCCTGACTGCGGCGAGGCTGGGCACCAACCCCCGCTGAGGGCGCGTGCCCGGCGCCTGCCTGCAGCCCATCCCGCCGCGCTACCGTTAGGTTGGAGTGAACTTTGATCTCAGTGACGAGCAACGTCACATTCGCGACGTGGTTCGCGACTTCGCCCAGGCGGAGATCGCGCCGGCAGCCGCCCATTACGACGAGACGGGGGAGTTTCCCTACGACCTCGTCGCCGGGATGGCCAGGCTCGGCCTGTTCGCGCTCCCGTTTCCCGAGGAGATCGGGGGCGCCGGAGGCGACTTCATCTCGTACTGCCTCGCCATGGAGGAGATCGCTCGTGCCGATGCGAGCTGTGCCATCACGCTCGAGGCGGCGGTCTCGCTGGGGATCTCGCCGATCGTTCAGTTCGGCTCCCGAGAACAGCAGCAGCGCTGGCTGGCGCCGCTCATGGCCGGTGACCGCCTGTGGGCGTTCGGGCTCACCGAGCCCGACGCCGGATCGGACGCGGCCGGCACTCCGACCAGGGCGGTGCGCGACGGCGATCAGTGGGTCATCAACGGCCGCAAGGCGTTCATCACCAACGCCGGGACGGACATCAGCGCGGGGGTGACCATCACCGCGGTCACCGGCTCACAGAACGGCCACCGGGAGATCAGCATCATCGCGGTGGAGCGCGGGACTCCCGGATATTCGCAGGCTCCCAAGTACCGCAAGCTCGGATGGCACGCGTCCGACACCCGCGAGTTGATCTTCGAGGACTGCCGGGTTCCGGCCGGCAATCTCATCGGCGCGCTCGGTGACGGTTTGACTCAATTCCTACAGATACTCGAGGGTGGGCGGGTGGCGATCGCGGCGCTCTCGGTCGGCGTCGCCCAGGCATGCCTCGATGCATCGCTGACCTACTCGGCGGCTCGGCACCAGTTCGGCGTCCCGATCGCGACCTTCCAGGCGACCCAGTTCAAGCTCGCCGACATGGGCACCCAGATCGAGCTGGCGCGGCTCTTGACCTGGCGCGCGGCCGCCGCGATCGACGCGGGAAAGAGCCCCGCGCCCTACGCTTCGATGGCCAAGCTGCACGCCTCCGAAGTCGCCACCGCATGCGCCAACCAGGCCGTCCAGATCCATGGGGGCATGGGGTTCATGGAGGAGTCACCGGTTGCCCGCCTCTATCGCGACGTCAAGATCAACGAGATCGGCGAGGGAACCAGCGAGGTGCAGCGCATCCTGATCGCGCGCCACCTGCTCCGTCCGTTCGAGGTTCTGGAGGGCGATGGTGGCGACTGACGCGGTCATCGTCGCGGCGGCGCGCACACCGTTCGGCAAGCTCGGCGGCGGGCTCGCAGCGGTGCCGGCGGTCGACCTCGGCGCGCGAGTCATTCGAGAGGTCCTGGAGCGGACCGGTACCGACCCCAGGGCGGTGGATCAGCTGATCATGGGGATGGTGCTTGCCGCCGGACAGGGGCAGGTGCCATCGCGCCAGGCGGGATTGCGCGCCGGGCTTCCGGCGAGCGTGTCGTCGTTCACCGTGAACAAGGTCTGTGCGAGCGCGCTGAAAGCGGTGAACCTCGGCGCGCTGCTCATCCGCTCCGGCGAGGCGGACGTGGTCGTGGCCGGTGGTATGGAGTCGATGTCGCGCTCTCCGTACCTGCTCGAGGACCAGCGCTTTGGCAGCCGCTTCGGGGACAGGATCGCCGTCGACAGCATGATGCGCGACGGACTCTGCTGTCCCGTGGACGGCGTGCTGATGGGCGTGCACGGGAGCGATGTCGCGTCGGAGCTCGGGGTCACGCGTGGGGAGCAGGATGCGTGGGCGCTTCGCTCGCAGATGCGCTACCAGGCGGCGCTCGCGGCAGGCTGGTTCGCCGACGAGATCGTCCCGGTGAGCGTCAACGGATCGTCTGTCGGACGTGATGAACAACCCCGCGCGGACACCACCATCGAGAAGCTCGCCGCCCTCCGGGGCTCTTTCGGTGACGGCACCACCGTCACCGCCGGCAACGCACCCGGGATGAACGACGGCGCCACCGCCGTCCTGCTCATGAGTGCGGAACGGGCGCGAGCCGAGGGGCTCGCGCCGCTCGGAACCTGGCTCACCTATGGGGAATCGGCCGCGGAGCATCCGTACCTGGCGACGGTGCCCGCGCTCGCCGTCGAGGCCGCGCTCGCCAAGACCCGCGGTGCCGTCGATACCGGCAGGCTCGAGCTGGTGGAGATCAACGAGGCGTTTGCTGCGGTGGCGATCACGAGCACGCGGATGCTCGAGGTGGATCCGGACCGCGTCAACGTCAATGGCGGCGCGATCGCCGTCGGGCACCCGATTGGCGCCAGTGGCGCGCGGATTCTGATGACGCTGCTCTACGAGCTGCGTCGCCGCGGGGGCGGATATGGAGCCGCCGGGATCTGCAGCGGCATCGCGCAGGGCGAGGCCACCCTCGTCCGTGTCGACTGAGATCGATCACCCGGCGCTCGCTGCACGCATCGCGGGTTTCATCGAGGCCATCACGCCGATCGCTCCGGCGATGGCGCGCGGGCGCGGTCCGTCCCCCAAGCGAATCGTCGAGGCGGCCGGCGAAGCCGGGCTTGCGGGCATCCTCACGCCCGAGGCCTTCGGCGGCGCCGGTGGGAGCCACGCCGACTTCGTCCAGCTCATCGAGGCGGTCGCGCGCGCCGACGCCAGCTGCGCGGTGATCCTCGACGTGCATCTGTCGGTCGGCACCGAGCCCCTGCTTGTTTTCGGCAACCATGACCAGAAGTCGCGGTATCTGCGCAGGCTTGCCGGGGGAGAATGGCTCGCGGCCTTCGCGTTGACCGAGGCCGCCGGGGGGAGCGATGCGATCGCGATGCGGACCCGTGCCGTGCGCGACGGCGACACCTACGTACTCGACGGAGCCAAGGCCTTCATCACCGGTGCCGGCGACGCCGATCTCTACATCGTCATGGCACGCACCGGCGAGGGCGCGCACGGCGTCAGCGCCTTTCTGGTCGAGGGCGCGTTGCCCGGGGTCACCGCAGGGACACCGCTCGCGAAGATGGGACTGCATGGTTCCTGGACTGCCGAGCTCGTGCTCGACCACGTGTGCGTCCCCGCCGCGAACCGCCTCGGTGATGAGGGAAGCGGGTTCACGGTCGCGATGTCGGCGCTCGACAGCGGCAGGGTCGGTATCTCGGCGCAGGCCGTGGGCATCGCGCAAGGAGCGCTCGATGCCGCCATTGAGACGTCGCTCCGGCGCCGCGACGCGAGAGTGGCCGTGGAGGCAACGGCATTGGCGGACATGGAGGTTCGCACCGCCGCCGCCCGTCAGCTGACCCGATACGCGGCGGCGCTCGTGGATGCCGGGGAGCGAGTCACCCTCGACGCCGCGATCGCGAAGCTGTATTCCACGGACACGTGTGTTGCGGTGGCACAGTCGGCGGTCGACCTGTGCGCTCCGGAGTCGGGCGTTGACGACCATCCCGCCGCGGTGCGTTTTCGCGACGCCAAGGCGTGCCAGATCTACGAGGGGACGAACCAGATCCAGCGCGTGGTCATCGCCCGTCATCTCCTCAACGACTGATCCCGGTTGGCTTGGTAGCATCAGCAGCCGCATGGACATCCGCCTCAACGACGAGCAGACCATGATCCGCGACACGGTGCGGGATATCGCTCGGGACCGCCTCGCGCCCCGTGCCGCGGAGATCGACCGTACCGGCGAATTCCCGTGGGACGTCGTCGATGTCTTCCGCAAGCACGATCTCTTCGCGCTGCCCTTCCCGCCCGAGTACGGCGGCCTTTCCGGCAGCGCGTTGACGCTCAACGTCGCCATCGAGGAGGTGGCCAAGGTCTGCGCGACGAGCGCACTGATCCTCGTCGTGCAGGGACTTGGCGGGTATCCGCTGATGGTCGCCGGCACGGATGAGCAGAAGGCACGGCTGCTCCCGGAGCTGGCGAGCGGTGCGAAGCTCGGCGCGTACGCGCTCAGCGAACCCGGGGCCGGCAGCGACCCGGCGGGCATGCAGACCCGCGCCGAGCGCCACGGCGACGAGTACGTCATCACCGGCAGCAAGATCTGGATCACCGCCGGTGGGATCGCCGACACCATCACCGTCTTTGCCAAGACCGATCCCGATGAGCGCGCGAAGGGGGTGAGCGCGTTCGTGCTCGAGGACGCGCAGCACCTCAAGGGATTCGCGGCGAACACGATCCACGGCAAGCTCGGCATTCGCGGCAGCAACACCGCGGAGCTCCACTTCGACGAAGTGGTGATCCCCGCGGCGAACCGCCTCGGCGATGAGGGCGACGGCTTCAGGATCGCGATGCAGGTGCTCGACCGGTCCCGGCCTGGAGTGGCCGCACAGGCGCTCGGCATCGCCCAGGGCGCCCTCGACTACGCGGTCGGATACGCCAAGGAGCGCAAGCAGTTCGGCAAGGCGATCGCGGAGTTCCAGGGGATCCAGTTCATGGTCGCGGACATGGAGGCGCAGACTGCGGCCGCTCGGGCGATGGTGTATTGGGCGTCGCAACTCATCGACGACAAGAGCCCGGAGGTGGGTCATTTCGCCGCAATCGCGAAGCTGCTCGCGGCGGACACCGCGATGAAGGTCACCACCGACGCGGTCCAGATCCTCGGCGGCTACGGGTACGTCAACGAGTACCCGGTCGAACGGATGATGCGCGACGCCAAGATCACCCAGATCTACGAGGGAACGAGTCAGATCCAGCGCGTCGTCATCGCTCGAGACCTGCTGCGCAACTGACCGTCGCCGCCGTCCGGCGGTGTCCGCCCTACATCGTGAGGACGACCTTGCCGCGCGCCTGCCGCTGACCCAGGAGATTGAGCGCTGCCGGCGCCTCTTCGAGCGGATAGGTCGCGCCGATGATGGGGGCGACCGTGCCCGTCTCGATCATCGCGTTGAGACCCCGCTGGGTCTCCGCGAAGAGCGAGGGCTGAACGGCGAGGAACGCACCCCACGCGGCGCCGACCACGTCGATGTTGCGCAGCAGGACACGGTTCACCTGCAGGCTGGGAATCCGGCCGTCGGTGAATCCGACCACGATGAGCCGGCCCTGGGGTGCGAGGCAGCGAACGCTCTGGTCGAAGCGTTCCCCGCCGACCGGGTCCAGGATCGCGTCGACTCCGAGGCCGTCGTTCTGCGCGCGCAGTGCGGCGACCCAGTCGCCCTCGGCGTCGAGGACCCGATGCGCACCAGCACGTTCAGCGATGTGCATCTTGTCGGGGCCGGCGGCGATGGCGATGACTTCGGCACCGAGGCCGCGAGCGACCTGGATCGCGGCGGTGCCAACCCCTCCCGCCGCCCCATGGATCGCAACCCGATCGCCCGGAAGGATGCGTCCCCGGCGCGCCAGGGCGAAATGCGCGGTGTGGTAGTTCATGACGAATCCGGCGGCGGCTTCGACGCTCAGCCCGCTCGGGATGGCGAGGGTCAACCCTGGTTCGGCGAGGGCGACGTCCGCGAAGCCGCCCAGCGTCGTGAAGGCCATCACGCTGTCGCCCGCGTTGAACCCCGACCCCGCGGGCGCGGAGCGGACGCGACCGGCAACCTCGACCCCCGGCACGAACGGGAGTGGAGGCTTCATCTGATATTCGCCACGGGTGAGCAGGAGGTCGGGAAAGCTCACGCCCGCGGCGGCGACGTCGATGACCACACGGGCTGCGTCCTCCGGCTCGTCGACCTCCACCAGATGGAGGCCGGATGGACCTTCGAGGCCCTGAACCTGCTGTGCGCGCACCCTCTCTCCTCCGTCCGGCTTGTGGCCGCTGATGATGCCATTGTCGTCGCCGCATCAGCGGGGCGTGGGGTACCCTTGTGCCTCGCGGCGGGTAACCAGACGCTGCCAGCAGCGTTCCCCTTACGAGGAGCGCACCGTGGCGCGCCGGCCCCGCACCGTCCTCGCGGCGGCCGGTACACCCGTTCGGAAAGTCGAGAGCAACACCTCAGGCATGGCAACAATCAGCAGCACATCGGTCCGCCGGCGCCGCCGGTCGCGGTACAACGCCCTCCCCAACTGGATCACGCGGAGGCGCGCCGTGATTTCGACGATCCTGATCTTCTCCCTGCTGCTTGTCACCGGCGGCATCTACGGCGTGCGTCTCTCGCTCGCACTCGCCAAGACCTTTCACACCAATCCGATCAGCGCGGTGATCGGCGCGCTCCAGGGCGGCCGTGGCTCGTCCGTCGAACAACACGCCCAGCATTACCAGCGGATCAACCTCGTCCTCTACGGATATGGCGGCGATCAGCATTCCGGCGCCTTCCTCACCGATTCGATCATGGTCATATCGATCCAGCCCATTCAGGGCCACCCGCCCCAGATCGCGGAGATCTCGATCCCGCGCGACTGGTATGTGACCATCCCTCTGAACAACGGCAAGTCGACCGAGCAGCGGATCAACTTTGCGTATGCAGCGGGCATGCTTGGTGAGGGACCGCAGCCCGCGAGCGCGGTGGACGCAGGAGCCGCGGTCGCCGATCCGCTGATCGCGCATCTTCTCGGGGTCGGCGTCAACTATTTCGTGGGCGTCGACTTCAACGCGTTCAAGCAAGCCGTCGACGCGGTGGGTGGCATCAATATCGATGTCCCCGCGGCTTTCACGGACTACCAGTACCCCGCCGGCGAGTGCGACCTTGGCAACTGCGGCTACATGACCGTTCGCTTCAAGGCGGGCATGCAGCACATGAACGGAGCGACGGCCCTCATCTACGCTCGGTCGCGCCACGGGAACAATGGGCAGGGATCGGACTTCGCCCGAAGCCGCCGGCAGCAGCAGATCATCGTTGCGCTCAGATCGCAGATCGAGAGCGTCGGCGGGATCGGCAAGCTCCCGGATGTTCTCAACGCACTTGGCAACAATGTGCTCACCAACCTGAGCATCGGCGACGCCGAATCCCTCTACGGGCTCGTGAACGGCGTGAACCCCGCGGCCATCGAGCACATCAGTATCGACGACACCAACTTCCTGTACGACTGCGGGTATCCGACTCGGTGCGGCGCCTACTACCTTTTCGCGAACGATCAGAGCTTCAACTCGATCGCGCATTTCGTCCAGGACATCTTTCCGACGCCCGCGGCGCTCGCTGACCACGCGCAGGTCACCTTCGTCAATGCCAGCGGGCGCAAGAACGACGCAACCACCCGCTGGGCGTCGCTGATGCACATGGTCGGGTTCGCCACCACAGCCGGCCTCAAAGCGCCCACCCAGGCCGCGACCCAGGTGATCGACAACAGCGCTGGCGCGGACACCGCCGCCGCACAGTGGCTGGCCGCCTACTTCGGAGTCAGCGTCACCACCGAGCCCGCCCCCACCGCGGCGCCGACGACCCCGCCGGCAACGCCCGCGGCTGCCCCGGCCGGGGGCGTGACCGTCATACTCGGCAGCGCCGAAGAGCAGGCATTCCTCGGCGATCCCGGGGTTGGTCACTAGCTCCGCAGAACATAGGGCGAAGAGTGGGACAGAGGATTGCCGTCCTGACCGGCGGCGGTGACGCACCAGGCCTCAACGCCGCCATCCGCGCGATCGGCAGACGCGCGCTGGCGGCCGGCGATTCACTGTTCGGAATCCGCAACGGGTGGGCGGGCCTGATCGGTGAGGGTGATGTGATGACGCTCGAGCGTTCCAAGCTCTCCGGCATCCTGCAACTCGGCGGCACCATGCTCGGCAGTTCGCGTGTGAATCCCATGAAGCTCGACCATGGAGTGGACGAGGTCCTGCACAACATGGAGCGCCTCCGCCTCGACGCCCTGGTCGCCATCGGTGGCGACGACACGCTGAGCGTCGCCGCGCGCCTGGCCGAAGCGCGCGCCCGTGTGGTCGGTGTCCCCAAGACGATGGACAACGACCTCAGCATCACCGACTACTGCATCGGGTTCGACAGCGCCGTGAGCGTGGTCACCGAAGCGCTCGACCGTTTGCACACCACAGCGTCGTCGCACCACCGCGTGATGGTGTGTGAGGTCATGGGTCGTGATACCGGCTGGGTCGCGGTCATGGGCGGTCTCGCGGGCGGCGCCGACATGATCATCATCCCCGAGTTCGACGTCACCGTCGACGAGGTTGTCGCCCATCTCGAGGTGCGCCGGAACGCGGGAAGCGACTTCAGCATCATCGTCGTCGCCGAGGGCGTCGAGATGGACGGGTTGCAGTCAAAAGACGATGCGGCGGGCGCACGGGATGCGTTCGGCCACGTCCAGCTCTCGCGTCGCGGCGTTGGCGAGAACCTCGCTCGAATCATCGAGGAGCGCACCGGGCACGAGACTCGGGCGACGGTGCTGGGACACGTGCAACGCGGCGGTTCGCCGACCGCGTACGACCGAATCTGGGCGACGCGTGTCGGGGCGAAGGCATACGACCTCGTCGTCGAGGGACTGTTCGGCGAGATGCCCGTGGTGATTGGCGGGATGGTCGATGTCGCCAGCATCGCCGACGTCGTCGCGGAGCAGCGGCGGGTGCCTCGCGAGCTGTACGAGCTCGCTCAGGTCTTCTACTAGTTCTCGGTAGTTGCCGCGCGAGCTACCGGGCCATCACCGGCACGCTGCTCAGCGGCGACCAGCTGAGCGGCGAGCTTGCGTCGAAGTCGAGGTTTGTGGTCACCTGCAGCGGCGCCGACGGCGTGGCGTCCAACGCGCCCTTGATCCACCACAGCTCGAAGTGTCCCGAGGCATCGGCGCTGTTGTAGTAGACGAGCCCGCTGCCGTCCGGCGCCCACACCGGGGCCGAGCACAGGCAGTTGTTGACCAGGGTTTGCGGCAGCCCCATGGTCAGCGGCGCCCCCGGCTTGCCGGCGCCCAACGTCGCGACCTCCAGGCGCGTGCTCTGCAGGCCGGTGCCGCCGATGCAGATCATCGCGACCTTGGTGCCGTCGGGTGACGGCGCCGGCTGCCCGCAATCCTGGGTGGGCGTCGTGAGCAGGATCGGCCGGCCACGCGGCTTGACCTGTATCGCGATCTGCGAGAACGCGTTGCCACCGCCGATCGCGTACTTCGAGTAGATGACGTCGCCGTTGGCCATCGGCGTGGGATCCACGTCGCCACCCGTGAAGTTGTTGGAGTTGCTCAGCTGCGTGGCGGCGAGCTTGCCGTCGAGCGTCCCGGACCACACCGAGAAGTCGACGGCGTACGTCGCCGAGTCCTTGGGCTGGTCATAGCTGAAATAGATGGTGTTGCCGTCGGCACCCATGTGCGGAAAGAACATCCAGTGGTTGAGAAAGATCTGGTTGGTACGTGTCCATGCGTTGTCGCTGAGCCGGCGGATGATGAAGCCCTGGTTGTTCAACAGGTAGAGGTTCGAGTACTCGGCGCCGCGGAGCACGGCGACGATATCCTGCGATTTGGGAACGTACGCGGGTTGCATCCACTGTCCAGATCTCGTCGACAGGTGAAGGTCGGTGAAGAATCCATCGCTGAGGCGGTAGACATCGCCGTTCTGCGCCAGGTACAACGTGCCCGGGAGCACCACCTTGGGCCGTTCTGCCGTGGGGCTGAACACCGTCGCCTCGGTTGGGATCGGGTGTTTTCTCGACGCGATCAGCCGGTTCACGCCGACCCCGAATCCCGCCATGAGCGCGAGCAGCACGATGACGGTGAGCGCGCGTCTCATCGTGGACCCTCAGACCGCGGGGAAGAACTGATGGGTCTCGGGGAGGATGAGATTCCAGTTCGGCAGCAGCACATCCTGGTTGTCGAGCTTTCCCGTCGACGTGTACGGGGACGCGAGGATGACCTGGCGCACGTTCTGCAATTGCACGCTGCTCGCGATCGGCAGCAACGACGCAATCTCACCGATGCTCATGTCGGTGGAGAAGTCATTGGCCATGGCGGTCGCGATGTCAGGAAGGTCGGCGATCCCGAGCAGTTTCGCCTTGGCTCGCAGGGCGAGCAGCACCTGCTGCTGACGCTGGGAACGGCCGAAGTCGCTGCGCAGATCACCGTGACGAGATCGCACGTACATCAGCGCCTGCATGCCGTCCATGTGCTGGGGACCGGGCAGGACGGCGACCCGCTCATACGCATAGGGATTCTTTCCGCTCAGGTCGGCGGGATAGAAGTCGTCCATGACCGGGTTGGTCGCAACCACGTCGATGCCCCCGACCTGGTTGATCAGGTTGACGAGGCCGAGCAACCCGATCCACGCGTAGTGATCGACGTGGATGTGAAAGTTCTCCTCGACCGTCGCCACCGCGGCGCTCGCACCCCCGTGCAGGTAGGCTGCATCGATCTTTGCGCTGCCGCCGCCCGAGAGCGGCACCCACAGGTCGCGAGGGATCGACTCCATGACCACCTGCCTGGTGGTCGGGTTGACCCGAGCCAAGATCATCGACTGGGTGAGAACTGTGCCGCCGAACTTGGCGTCGTTGTCGGAGCCGAGCAGGAGAACCGTGAACGGCTTCCCCGGCGGCGCCACCGCGGGCGGCGCCGATGCCACTGCGGACGCTGAAGCCGATGCCTGAGCCGATGCGTGAGGCGACTGCAAGCTCCGATCGATGGAGTGGCCGGTGTCCTGGAATGCGGTCACGATCGCCGGCATGAAGTACGCCACCGCGCCGATCGCTCCGGACAGCACGAAGCCGAACGCAATCAGGAACCCGAGGAGGACCCGGCTGCGCCGGCCGCGATGGCGGCGCACCGAGGCGCGTTGTCGTCTCACCTGAGGCTTTATAACGAACTCGGCTGACGTCAGGGTTACGGTGTGGCGCCGGTAGACTTCGAGCGATGTCCGAAGCACAGCTTGCCGAACGCCTGATGGCCGGCGACACGCGCGCGCTGGCACGCGCGATCCGCATGGTCGAGGATCGCGACCCGGGCATCGCCGATCTTCTCCGCCAGGTTCGTGAGCGAGCCGGCCGGGCGCGCGTGATCGGGGTCACCGGCCCTCCGGGGAGCGGCAAGAGCACCCTCTGCGACCAGGTGATCGAGCGCTGGCGAGCCGGCGGACACCTGATCGGCGTCATTGCGGTGGACCCCTCGAGCCCGTTCACCGGAGGTGCGATCCTGGGCGATCGGGTCCGCATGGTCCGGCACACGCTCGATCCCGGGGTCTTCATCCGGAGCATGGCCGCCCGCGGGCATCTCGGGGGCCTCGCGGCTGCGGCCCGGGAGGCGATCCGCCTGCTCGACGCCTCCGGCCGGGATCGGTGCCTGCTCGAGACGGTCGGCGTCGGCCAGTCCGAGCTCGAGGTGATGGAGACCGCCGACACCACGGTCGTGGTCACCACACCGACGACCGGCGATGCCGTCCAGATCATCAAGGCGGGCATCCTCGAGATCGCCGACATCTTCGTCGTCAACAAGGCCGACCTTCCCGGCGCCTCCAAGGTCGTGCGTGACCTCAAGGAGCTCGTCCGCCACGGCGCGATCC
>JBAPWO010000193.1:0-1719 GCA_049283735.1 Candidatus Dormiibacterota bacterium | reverse complement strand
TCGAGTCCATAATCGTGACTTGTTCGGCGTCTTTTTGTGCAGCTACAGTGTGGCCCTCGTAAAAAAGAGCGATGCCGGGCTTCGTCAGCCATTTCCGCAACACCCAATCCAGCGAAAATTCGCGGCGCCGCAGATAGTCGCTGACCGCCTTGGGATCGTCTGCGCGCGTACCTTTGTAAGTGATTTCGAAACCCTGATCGCCGCGATACACATAGACCACGTCGCGTTTTTTCGTGAGTTCGACCCGATCCTTATCGGGGAACTTATAAAATCGCCAGAACAATACTCCGACGCCTTCCGACTGTCCCAGATGAAAGCTGTACGTGCGGCCCTCCTGGCTGACGTCCTCAACATTCAGGTAAGCGTTTCCGCCCAGGGCATCAATCATCTGATCGATCAGAGCTTTGGCCTTGTGGGCATTTTCCTGATCAATGGGGACAGACGACGTCGCAGTCGCGGGAGGGCTCGTTTGCGCGAAGGCCAGTGTGGTGAAAATAATTACCAGTAAAAAATAATTCATGCTTCTCATTGATTAGACGCCGCGACAATCATTGTAGCTGCCCGCATACTTGTGTAGGGCGGACATTCCTGTCCGCCGCTTTTGCATTTGTTCTCGCCCCGTCCTGAACTTAGATCTTTCAATGCAGCGGACAAGAATGTCCGCTCCACACACAAAGTCTTTATCCCACGAGAACCGCCCCGCCGTTGACGTTAAAAACTTCCCCGGTAATAAAACCAGCCTCGGGCGTGCATAGGAACAGAATCGGCGCCGCGATTTCCTCCGGCTTGGCCACGCGTCCCAAAGGAATAGTCGCAAAAATCGCGGCCCGGCTCTTGGGATCATTCAGCGCCCCCGCGGACATATCGGTATCGACCCAGCCGGGCGCCACGCAATTCACATAAATGCCATCGCGCGCCAGTTCGGTGGAAAGCCCTTTGACCATGCTGATGAGCGCGCCCTTGGTGGCCGCATAGTCGCAATGAAAAGCTTCGCCGCGCTGCCCCGCGGTTGAACTCACCAGCACAATGTGTCCTGCGACGTCTCCTGATTTCTTCTGCTGCTTCATTTGAGCGACAGAATGCTTGATAAGCCCGAATACACTATCGAGGTTGATTGCCACCGTCGACCGCCACTGCGCATCGTCCATCTGGTCGACGGGAGCGTTCGCGGCAGGCCACACGCCGTGATTGGCGACGAGAATATCGAGCCGCCCAAAGCGCTCCACGGCGCTAGCCACCAGGTCGCGAGCCGTCTGTGTACCGGAAAGATTGCAGGCGGCGGCGGCACAATTGTCCGCGCCAAGTTCTCTGACCAGTTGCTCCGCCTGCTGCTTAGACTTCTCGTAGCTGAAAAATACACGCGCCCCCGCAGCCACAAACATGCGCACCGCAGCCGCACCAATGCCACGCGAGCCCCCGGTGATGAGAGCAACCTTGCTAGATAGCGAAAGGCGCATGTCAGATAGTTTCCAGCTTCAGATCGAAGCTTGCAAGTGAGAACGAGACGAGGAGTAGTTGCTTAGTCTGAAAAGCTCGAAGAAGTCCGCTCGGTTTTCAACTGCCGTAACAGCACCCGCACCAGCATGCCGTCATAGCGGACGCCGCTTAACCGCTCCAGTTCAGCCAACGCCTGCGGACTGCTTTTGGCAGGAGCAAACGAGCGCTCCGTGGTCATATTGACGTAGGCGTCGGCCACCGCCAGAATTCGCGACCACAAGG
>JBAPWO010000192.1:0-7949 GCA_049283735.1 Candidatus Dormiibacterota bacterium | reverse complement strand
GCCGCCAGCGCTCGGTCCAGAACCACGCCTGGTCGGCCGGCACAGCCACGTGCGGGCGCAGCACGATCTCCCCTTCTCGCTCGATGACCTCGACCTGCGCTCCGGGCTGATCCAGACCGAAGTGGCGCCGGATGGCGGTCGGGATGGCGATGAGACCTCGGCCCTGCACCGTGACGAACGTATGATCCTCTGCCATTGACGCAGTATAGCAGGAAATCCGTAATGCAGTGTAGCTGCTCTCCGGCTCGTTGGGCCCTTCCCCAAGGTCGACTATCGCTCGCTTTCCAAGCCTGTCTCGCGGTGTCCAACATCGCGAGGGAACCAGTCAAAACGGCCCTTGCGGCCCACGCCGAATTCGAATTCCTACCCGCGCCCTCGCACGGCAGAGGTCGGGGGTTCGAGTCCCCCCGCTCCACCACCTAACCCTCGACAAAGAGGGATCGTGTCAACTCGCTGAAGCGGCTGCATGCCACCAGTCGTTGATGGCGGCGACCAAAGCCTCGGGTCGAGTCATCGTCGGGACATGGCCGGCTCCCGGAATCAGCACCAACTTGGAATTCGGAATCGCCTTGGCGGCCATCTCTCCCACGACCGGCGGGATGATGGCATCGAGCTCGCCATGAATGATGAGCGTGGGGACTCGGATCGCCGAGAGATCTGGAGCGAGATTCGCCTCGGCGTGTGATTCGAAGAGCCGTGCGGCGGATTCAGGATCGGCTCGGAGCAGAATCTGACGACCCCAGCGACGGATGTGCTCCGAATCCGGCTCCGGAATGCAGCGATCCACGAAGCCATGCACCGTGCCCGGGAAGTTGGCTCGAGACCCGGCGATGAGCGGGTTGTCCATGTTGATGGTGTAACCACCGTCGACCAGGACCAGCCCCGAGAACCGAGAAGGGTCTCTCTCGACGGCCAGGACACAGGTCAGCGCGCCGAGCGACTCGCCCGCAAGAACGCACCGTTCGACGCCGTAGTGGTCGAGTACCGTGAAGAGGTCGTCGACGAGAGCCTGGGGAGTGATTGCGTCGGGAAGCGCGGTGGACGCTCCTGAGCCGCGATGGTCGTAGCCGATGCAGCGCCAACGCTCCTGCATCAGCTGAAACGGTTGTTGCCACAACTCCCAACTTCCTACCCAGCCTCCATGGGCGACGAACACGTCGGGCGCAGTGCCGAACTCGACCGTGTTGAGCAGGTATCCACCAGCGGGAATGAACATGGTGGACGCTTCCTTTTCCTTGGATGCATTGGCTCCGGCGAGCCTCGCTCGCGCGGTATCAGTCGACGGCGGCGACGAACATCCGCGATCCTGGAGGTGCAATCTTTTGAAAGTCGCCAGCAGTTGCCTGGCCCTGTTCAGTAGCCAACGCAGCCTCCAACGCCGCTCCGTCGCTGAAGTACAGCTCGGCGACGCGATGGTAGGTCTGTTCGCCACCGTCGGGCGCAGCGACGAAGCGAGCACTCTCCCAGCGTTGCAAGCCCGGGATCTTCTCGACGAGCGGGCCATGCACCCCCAGGTAGTGCGCGTCGAAACCGGCAGCGTCATCGGGCTGCGTATACAGGACAACGAGTTTTACAGTCATGGGCGGCACCCTAGCAGAAGACATCGGCATCCGTTCGCGCCGGGGACAACCGCACCGAAGTCGGCTCAAGGGTTCCCCAGCTCGGCGTGTCCTCATCCGCCGGGCGTACCCCATTTCATACCCCAGTTGGCGACGACCCCAGACGGCACGCATCGGCACCCGGAGACACGATCGCGGTTGCGACTGAGTTCACGACGACCCTGCGCGACACCCTCCGGCACCTGCCTTCCGGTCTTGAAAACCGCAGTGGTGTCAGAGCCACCGGGGGTTCGAATCCCTCTCCCTCCGCCACAAACCCCTTAGCAAATACGGGGCGGCCAGGAGACGGTCGCCTCGTTCCTTGCCAGCTGGCTCGGGGGGAGACGGTCCCAGTTGCGTCCGGCGCCCTGGCGCCAGAGCAACCAGCAGCTCCGTCCCTCACGATCTCCGTGAGCTTGGAGGTGATGGCGTGTTACGAATCAGCCTGGCTGCGGTCGGGCCACCGATCTAGGCGCCTGGATGCTCGTCGCCTTAGCACTCGTTGTTACGAGAAAGGCGACGCTGGGAGAGAAGGCAGTCCAAAGAACGCCCGCGATAGCACTTTGCGGCGAGATTCCCGATGCTCTGGCTGTGCGCCGCGAACCGCACCCGGACGACCGGCGAAAGCTTCTCGTCAATATCACGGACGAGGCGCGGAGGCTCGTCGACCTCATGCTCGCGCGAGTGCACGCCACCTCGATCGACGTGATGGCGGGGATCAGCGAAGCCGATCGTGAGCACCTCATCCAGACGCTGGCGAAGCTCCGCGCGAACGCCGAGGCGATGGGAGCGCGCCCCGTACCGGTAGTTACGCTCCGAAGGCAAGCCGCGCGTTCCCCATCCGCTCCCACCGAGCACGCGCACTGACGCGAGGAACACTCACGGACCCCGATATGACCAAGCGCATCGTGCGCACTGCCGTGACCGACAAAGATGCCGGTGATTGACACCTGTTCGGACGCGTCGGCGAACGAACGCGCCGAAAGAGACTGGACGGAGTACCGGGCCGTCCTCCCACATTGAAATGCGGGACGGCCACTGGCGGACGTCGCTGAGCGCCTGACCCACGGTCTCAAAAACCGGCGCGGGCCGCTCGGCGTCGCCCGGCCAGAAAGGATCGCAGTCCGAGACGTGATCCGAACCCGCAAGGCAACTCTCGGCCAGTGCCAGTTACCTCGCAGCGATGCTCATGGGATCTGATCGCCGGATCTCACCCGCTTTCTAGGGGTTTTCTCGCTCCCCATGCCTACAGGACAACATGACGTTCATGCACCAGGAGTTGTCGTTCATCCCTGAAGAGCGGCCGCCGCTGGAGGTATTGATGGAGCCGGGCGAGCGAATCCGGGAGATCTACGCCGACGAGTGGAGGCGGCTCCGGGCATTTGCAACGCTGATCACCGGCGATCTCAGTAGCGGCGAAGACCTCTCTCAGTCCGTCTTCCTCGAGGCGCTTCGACAGGAAAGGGAGCACCCCGGATACCTGCGTAGCCCGACGTGGCCCTGGCTCCGGATGGTCGCGATTCGCCTCGCCACGCGTCAGCGCCAGCGGATGCGCATGCAGCTCGACCGCCTCCGCCTGTTGGCGGCGAGCTCGGCTGAGCCTGAGTGGCGTGCTGAGACGCACGACATCGTCCGCGCACTCAGGCGACTGCCGCCGCGAATGCGGATGTGCGTTGTGCTCGCGTACCTCGAAGACCAGAGCACGGCGTCGGTCGCGGAGGCGCTTGGCTGTACGCCAAAGACTGTAGAGAACCAGTTACGGGAGGGACGCCGCCGGCTCCGCTCCCTTATCGACGCAAGTTAGGAGAGCGTGAAATGGACGATCAAGGAACCATCGAAATCGAGGAGGCCCATATACGCAGGCTCCTCCAGCATGCGGCGGAGGAGATCGGCGGATCTCAGCCTGAGCCCAGTCGAGTCAAGAGTCCCCGCGGGCGCCGCTCCGCCGTCGTGGTTGCGGTCACCGTCTTCGCCCTTGCCGCGAGCGCCGGGACGGGATTCGCGGTTGGGCGGTCAGCGCCGACCAGTCCGACCAGCAGCGTGCGTCTGGCCTCTCTGCCCACAGAACCGCCCGTCGTCGAAGCCGCGCTTAAGGCGCTGTATCAACTGGGCGACCCGCTGATTGTGCAGCGCGTCGACTCCGTGGAGGTGAAGTACGTCACCGATCAAGAGTTCTGGGACGCGATCTCCAATGCCTGGCAGACTCGTAACCCCGCTGACTGCGGGACCTTCTCCGGTCCGTCGGGAGCGATCGGTCATTGGTACGTCGTCGATTTGCACGGGAAATTCGTCTCAGCCGCGGCAGGCGGAGTGGCCACCCAGTACGCCTCAGTGGATGTTGTCATGGTGCCAGCTACAGATCTCCAAGGCTATCTCCGCGCGATGCCACCATACGTCCGGCAGGGCGAGGGGAGCGCACCGACACCCGGAGACGAAGTAGTCATCGTGCCTCCGGCGCCATCCGGTCCGCCCACCAACGTCTCCGCTAGCGAGGCCGGGGTTCCGCCGCTCGGCACGGATGGCGAACCGCTCTGCTGGTCGCTCCTGCCATCGGGTGGCTGAGCTGCACTCCGGCGTCAGGAGACTCGAGCCTGAGCCAGGCCAGACATCCCACGACCGTAAGCTGTCAAGCGGCAACCTCCGTGTTCGTTGGCCAGGCGATCTGCTCGTCGTACCGCTGGCCTCGGATCAGACAGCCATGGAGGACGGCAACGAGACGGTTGGCGAGGGCGCGGAGCGCTTGGTGATGCGTCTTGCCTTTAGCCCGTTGGCGGTCGTAGAAGCCGCGCGCACCAGGTGACGGGCGCAACGCGGAGAATGCCCAGAGATAGCAGGCCTGAGCCATGCGCTTGTTGCGTGCCGTTCGCGCGAGCACCACGGTCCGTGTGCCAGACGCGCGCGTGATCGGTGCTGTGCCGGCGTAGCACCGTCGCGATCGGGCATCCTTGTAGCGAGTCGGGTCGTCCCCGAACTCCGCCAGAACCCGGGCGCCGAGGACTGAACCAAGTCCGGGAAGACTGCAGAGGATCTCGGCGTCCGGGTGTCCCTCAAAAGATGCGACCAACTCCGCCTCGAGCTCGTCGATCTCGACGTTGAATTGGCGCAGCAAGGCCACGCTCGCGCGCACCGTGAGGCCATACGCCGCGCTCAGGCGGGCTGGTGGCAGCAGCTGCTGCGACGCGAGCGCCGTGTGGATCGCGATTGAGGTGGCATCCACGTTGCGCTGTCGTCCCGCACGGGTGAGTGCTGTGCGGATCCGGGCACGAGTCAAGCGCGACCCTTCTTGCGGCGTCGGGGCGAGGCGGAGCACCACCAGCGCATCGCGGCTGGCGAGGTCCGTACCGAAGGCTTCGAGCATCGCCGGGTAGAACTCACGGAGCGCGCTGCGCAACTGGTTGATGTGTCGCTGCCTAGCCCAGAGGAGATTCTGGTGCGCCCGGGCAAGCACTTTCACTGCCTCGGCGAGATCGCTGTCACCTGCGATCTGACGATGGTTGTGCCGGTCCGTCCGGACAAGATCGGCGAGGATCTTCGCGTCGCCACGGTCGGACTTTCCTCCCGACGTGGTGTGCCGATCGCGGTATCGACTGACTGCGTAAGGGTTGATGGCGTACACCGTGTAGCCGGAGGCCACCAAGCCCTGGACCAGCAAGCCGCGATCGGTCTCGATGCCGACGACAACCACGTCCGCGTTGTCTGCGTGCAGGGCAACGAGTTCATGCAGTCGCCGCAAGCCTTCGACACCGTCGGGAACGCGTGCAGCTGCGAGACGTTCGCTGGCCTCGTCGAGCAGACAGAGATCGTGGTGATCCTCGGCCCAGTCGATGCCCAGGTAGATCATTCCTGCCCTCCATGTGATCCGCTGACAACGCGAGCCAGAGGAGTTCACGGCGCTCTAATGGACCAGTGCTCGTGGCACAACATCCCACCAGCCGTCGGGCTCCTCACCACCTGACGAGGCCACGGTCTGGCCTTAGTGCTTGCTGCTCTGGGTCCGCGAGTGGTCACTTGCCAGGGGCTCGGGTTCAGCCTGCCACTCGGGCAGCTGCTCCCTTCCCATTAGTGTCCGCCAATGTCTCTTGCCGGCCTCATGACTACTGCTTGTTCTTGGCCGTGAGAGCTAAGTCACGGAACTCGAATCGCGACCATCGCTGATGGCCGGGATGCCCTTGCGCCCGGCGGAAGGACGGTTTGGCGCCACGAGCCTCGTCTAGCATCCTCAAGTGACGATGGCCGAGAAGATACCGCGCTCTGTTCCGGCTCGAGTAGCCATGGGGGTCGTTGCCGGACCCCTATTCGCCAGTGCGTTCTCGGCCATCGGAGCGCGGACGACTGGGTACGACTGGCGACGCCATGCGGTCAGCTCGCCCGCGAACGGTCGTCTTGGTTGGATGCAGCGTGCGAACTTCATCGTCACCGGTGTGTTGTACGTCGCCGCTGCTTCGGGTCTCGCGACCTGCCCGCGCCGGATCGTCGGAGCGCGCGATCCCGGCATTGGTCGCGCAGCCGGATTGGGTCTGGTTGGCTCGGGCGTGTTCGTGACCGATCCCGTCCGAGGATTCCCTCCTGCTGCGACCGAGGATCAGGCAAGTGACGCGGCACGGTCCGCGACGCCGCAGCTGACTCGGACGGGCATGCTGCATAACGTTTGTGCCTTGCCGATCTTCCTCGGCATCCCCGTGGCGGGCCTGATCGAGGCAGCCTCCTTCGCGAGGAGCCGGGAATACCTCTGGGCTGGTTACTCGGCCGGGTCGAGTTTCGGGATGATAGGCGGGTTCGTGTTATTTGGTGCAGCCTTCCGCCACTCTGCGCACACCGGGGTATTTCAGCGGCTCTCGATAGCGGCAGGGTTTGGATGGCTCAGCGCCCTGTCGCTGCGTGCTCTGACCTCGCTTCGCCAAGGTTGCTGAGCGCCGATCTCGAACCGCGTTCGTCGCCAACCTCAGATCCGGGCCTGATCGTCCGCGGGCTTCGGACCCGGTAGCCGGCCTAGCGCAGCTTGCAACGCCGTTCGTGCCTCATCGGCGTACTCGATATCCCCGACGGCTTGAGCGACGACCGCAGGCCGAGCTGGCCAGCAGCGACGGCCGCGATCGTCTGGAGCTATGGAGTGAGATTGCCTGACTTCGCCATTCTTCGAGTCCAAGAGCCTTGGAACTCGGACGGCTAAGAGTAGCCTTCGCTCAACGATGAGCGACATCTGCCTCGGTCCAATCGACCCCGCAACCAATCTTCCGGTCGAGACGTGCGGAGACGCAGCAACCAAGATGCTGTTCTTCCCGCACCAGAGTGGGGTCGCCTTCATGTTCTCGTGTGACCGACACCTAGAGAGCCTCGGTCGATGGGCCGGGATACGGTTCGGCGGGTGCTTCGCCGGCGGACCCATTGCGAAGGGCGCACGCGCTATGACGGATGCCGCTGCGAAGTTCGGTCGCATCGACATGCCGCACGGTGACGAGTTCAACGCGTTAGTCGGGCTTCCCAGCGCGCCGAGACGATTCGGGCGACGCCGCTTTCGTAACTAGCGACATTGACCAGAATCCTGCGCCGGCTGACCTTGAACCGGATCGGCGGATACGGAGACTGTCGGCAGCGGAACGCTGGTCCTAGACTTGGGAACTGATGCCGCCCCGCGAACGTAGCGTCCGATAGATGCGAGTCCTCGCCCCAGCCGCCGCAGCCGCCGTCTTGCTCGCGACTGCTTGCTCAACCTCAACCTCAGTGAGGCACGCCGGAAGCCCATCCTCCCATCCGCCCGCGGTCTCGATCACCGGTCCAATTTCCGACGCGGCTTCCGTCTGCGATCCGAAGTACCAGATACTGCTGCCCATGCCGCCCGCGGAGACGCTGAAGGAGCCCGTCACATATGCGGCTATGAACGTGGCTCTTCAGCCGCCACCGCCCGGCGCTCGCCCCAGGGTCTCCGCCGCCGCGGCGTGGCGAACAGTGGCCCAGTATGGGTTACCCGCCGACCAGACGGGATTGGTACTCGCTCTCTTCACATCAGAATTTCCGGAGAGGCAGACGCCCCATGGGTTCAAGTCCGAGTTCGTACGGACACTCGCCTGGGTCGTGACTGCCGAGGGCTTGATATCCTCCGTTCAGATATCGGTCCCACCTGGATCCGTGCCGCCTGCGCTCCCGACCTGCCTCTCTTGGGGGGGACTTTCCGCAGTCGACGCGACCACCGGTCAACAGCTCGTGGCGATCGCCGCCGGACCCGATAACGTGTGTTTCGGAATCGCTGACGCATACCTCAACCCGCCAAGGTGTCCGAAGAAGCTCTAGTCATTCCAGACGCAGTCTCCGGCGACACACCGGCGGATCCCTCTGCCCCGCTTACCGTACGTG
>JBAPWO010000191.1:0-8428 GCA_049283735.1 Candidatus Dormiibacterota bacterium | reverse complement strand
GACGCGCCTCACTGAGCAGGTATCATAGCGAACCCGATTGCCTCTCTCGGCCGTGGGTCGGGAGCAAGTGCACTTGCAGCGGTCATTGACCCTTGAATCCGGAGTGGTGTTTGGTGTCTGAAGAACGTGTGAAGCCTCGCAGCCTGTTCGTCGACGAGGCTATCGCGCTTGCGCTCGAGAGCCGCTGGGCGGACGCGCTCGCCGTCAATAAGGCGCTGGTCGAGCGCCACGGTCCCGACGAGGACACGCTCAACCGGATCGGCAAGGCGCTGACCGAGCTCGGGCAGCGCGAGGAGGCGCTTGCCTCGTACTCGAGCTCGCTCCAGATCAACCCGCTCAACCTGATCGCGCAGAAGAACGTGCGCAAGCTCACGGCGATGCTCGAGAGCAAGAGCACCGCCTCCGGCTCCGCGGCGGCGATCGACGTCGAGCTTTTCACCGAGGAGCCCGGCAAGAGCGCGATCACGGTGCTCAGCGCGCCCTCGAAGTCGGCGACGGTGTCGATCGCCCCGGGGGACGTGGTGGAGCTCTACCGGGAGGGGTCGACGCTCCGGGCTCAGACGTCGCGAGGGGTCTCGCTCGGCGAGGTGGACACGAAGATCGCCCGGCGCCTGGTGCCGCTGATGGAGACCGGCAACCGCTACTCGGCCGCAGTCGCCAGGCTGGAGGACGAGCGGGTCGAGATCATCCTGCGCGAGACCTACCAGGCTTCGGAGAACGCCCGGAAGTCGTCCTTCCCGCTGGCCAAGGGCGGCCGGCGCGAGGAGTTCCGTCCCTACGCCAAGGATTCGCTGCTCTCAGCCCGCGAGATCGACTCGAGCCCGCTCGACGACGACGGTGACGAGATCGTCGGCAGACCGGCGGTCGACGATTCCGAGGACGACCTCGGGGAGCTGGGGATGAGCACCTTCCAGTCCGACGCCGAGGAGACGCCGCCCGGAGCGGACAGCGAGGATGACGATGATTCCCGTCCCGAGGACGAGTACTAGCCCGGCGGATCCCAAGGGTCGCACCGTCTCCCACGAGCGGATCGACGGGTACCTTCCGATCGGGGCGTACGGGCTGATCGGCGACTGTCGATCGGCTGCGCTGGTCGGGGTGGACGGCAGCATCTACTGGCTCTGCCTGCCCCGGTTCGACGACGACGCGCTGTTTGGCCGCGTCCTCGACGCTGGCCGGGGTGGGAGCTGGCAGCTTCATCCGGATGAGCCGCATCAGGTGCACCAGCGCTATCGGGACCGGACCAATCTTCTCGACACCGTGTTCTCGACCGGGACCGGCGTCGTGGTGGTCACCGATTTCATGCCGGTCGACGACCACAGTGTCGTTCAGCACGCCAGGCCGCACAACCATGCTCGCGTGATCCGGCTGGTGGAGTGTCTCGCCGGCGACGTGACCTTGCACCATGTCTTCGACCCCGCTCCCGGTTTTGCGCGATTGCCGGTGGAGTTGAGCGTCGAGGACGGCCAGCTCCATGCCAACGCGCAGAAGCTGCATCTCTGCCTGAGCTCGACAATCGCGCTGGACGGCCCCGACGACACCTTCCACATGCAGGCCACCGATGCGGTGGCCTTCGCCCTCCACACCGGCGTGGCCGGAACCTGCGGTGCGAGGCCGTGGAGCGTCGAGCGCGCGCGCGCATCGCTCCGTGCGAGCCAGCGCTACTGGTGGCGCTGGGTCGGACAGGTCGACTACCACGGTCCTTACCAGATACACGTCTGGCGATCTGCGCTCGCGTTGAAGCTCATGACCTACGCGCCGACCGGCGCGATCATCGCCGCGCCCACCACCAGCCTGCCGGAGGACATCGGCGGTGAGCGTAACTGGGACTATCGGTTCACCTGGTTGCGCGACGCCGCGTTCACGCTCTACGCCTTCTTCCAGCTCGGCCTCACCGCCGAGGCGACGGCGTACTTCGACTGGCTGACTCACAGGCATCTCGCCGACCGCAAGTCGACCGACATCCCCAACCTCTTCGACCTGAGCGGACACGCGCACGCCACGGAGCATGTCCTCGATCACCTCGAGGGATATCGCGGATCGCGGCCGGTCCGCACCGGCAACGCCGCGGTCAATCAACTCCAACTCGACGTGTATGGCGAGGTGCTCGACAGCGCCTACGTCTACGCGCGATTCGGTGGGGTCGTCAGCCAGACGTTGTGGGAGGAGCTCCGCAACATCGTCGAGATGGCGATCAGTCGCTGGGAGGAGCCGGACTCGTCGATCTGGGAGGTGCGCAGCGAGCGCAAGCAATACGTCTACAGCAAGGTGATGTGCTGGGTCGCTGTCGATCGAGGTATTCGAATCGCTGAGCGTTACCACCTCCCCTACGACAAGGACCGGTGGCGTCGCGCTCGCTTTCGCATCCATCGCACCATCACATCGCGGGGATACTCAGAGCATCGCCACTCCTTCACCCAGGAGTTCGACGACGATGCGCTCGACGCATCGGTACTGCGCATCGCTCAGGTGCGCTTCCTCGCGAGCAAGGATCCGCGCCTGCTCTCCACGGTGCGCGCGATCGAGCAGCACCTCGGCGAGGGCGTGCTCGTCAAGCGGTATCGCACCGACGAGAGCGACGACGGGCTCCGCGGCGAGGAAGGCGCGTTCTTCCTGACCTCGTTCTGGCTGGTCGACGCTCTCGCGCACTGCGGTGATCTCGAGCGGGCTGAGCGCCGCTTCGAGCGACTGCTCCACTTCAGCTCGCCGCTCCAGTTGTTCTCCGAGGAGGTTGACGTGCGAACCGGGGAGCTGCTCGGGAACTTCCCGCAGGCGTTCACACATCTCGCCCTGGTCGGCGCGGCCGTGAACATCGAGCGCGCCCGCCAGCGCTCGCTCGGCGTGAAAGGGTTGCGCCGCCGCTGAAGCCATCGAGCTCCGACTGCATAACTATGCAGCGTTGACCGTATACTGGTCCATCGATGCCCCAGGCGACACCGCTCCGCGCCGTCGTCGCCGGTTCCACCGGCTACATCGGCATGCAGTGCACGGCCCTGCTCGCGGGTCATCCCGATGTCGAGCTGATCCGCGTGCTCGGGCGCAGCAGCGCCGGCCGGCGCCACTGCGATGTCGTCCCCGGGAGCTCCGTCGATCTGATCATCGAGGACAGCCTCGACCCCGGCCCCGCCGACCTGGTGATGGCCGCGTTGCCTCACACCGTCGCGGCGGCACTGGCGCCCGAGTGGCTCGCGGGTGGCGCGACCGTCATCGACTGCTCCGCCGACTTCCGGCTCCACGATGCCGCCTCCTATCAACGCTGGTACGGGGTCGAGCATCCCGCGCCGGACCTGCTCGGTGAGGCCGTGTACGCCATGGTCGAGCTCGAGCGCGAGCGGCTGGTGAGCGCCAACCTGATCTCGGTGCCCGGGTGCTACCCGACCGCCACCCTGCTCGCCTGCGTCCCGGCGCTGCGTGCCGGGTTGATCGAGCCCGACATCGTCGTGGACGCGAAGAGCGGGGTCAGCGGCGCGGGGCGCGAGGCGAAGGTCGCCAATCTCTTCTCCGAGGTCAACGAGTCGGTGCACGCCTATGGGGTTGCAGGGCATCGACACAAGTCCGAGATGCTCGAGCAGCTGCGCGAGGCGGCCCACGGCGACGTCCGGCTCACATTCGTGCCCCACCTGATCCCGATGACTCGCGGCATCCTCGTGACCGCGTATCTGCGCCCGCGTCCGGGCGTGACCGCGGCGCACTTCCAGGAGCTGTACGCGACCTTCTGCGCCAGCAGCCCGTTTCTCGACCACGTGCAGACGCCCCCGGCGACCAAGAGCGTCACCGGGACCAACCGCGCGGTCATCCACGCGGGCTGGCAGGACGGCATGGCGGTCGTCACCGTGGCGATCGACAACCTTGGCAAGGGTGGCGGCGGCCAGGCGGTGCACGCGATGAACATTCGCTTCGGGTTCGACGAGACGGCCGGGCTGGAGTCCCGTGTCCTGTGGCCGTGAGCGCGCCGATCGCCGAGCAGACCAGGGCGGGGGTCTGCGCTCCGCTCGGCTTCCGCGCCGGGGTCGCCGCCGCCGGCATCCGCGGCGACGGAGACGATACCCGCACCGACATCGCGGTGATCCGGTCGGATACACCGGCGGCCGCCGCTGGTGTCTTCACCCGCAACACCGTCAAGGCGGCACCGGTGGTGATCTCGCAGCTCACGCTGCGCCGGGGCACGCCCATCTCCGCGATCGTCGTCAACGCCGGCAACGCCAACGCGTGCACCGGCGCGCAGGGGTTCCGTGATGCCCTGGTCATGTGCACGGCCACCGGTGACGCGCTCGATCTCGACCCCGGAGATGTGCTCGTGTGCAGCACCGGGGTGATCGGGCGGGCGATGCCGATGGACCGTGTGGTGCGAGGTATCCGCGCCGCGGCGCTGACGATGTCGGCTGCGGCCGGCGGCGATGTGGCGCGCGCGATCATGACCACCGACACGGTCGCCAAGGTGGCGGAGGCGACGTTCAGCGCGGACGGCGTGATCTACACCATCGGCGGCACCGCCAAGGGCGCCGGGATGCTCCACCCCGACATGGCCACGCTGCTGGCCTTCATCACCACCGACGCAGCCATCGACGCGACCGTGCTCCAGCCGGCGCTGTCACGCGTGACCGACAGCACGTTCAACTGCGTCACCGTCGACGGCGACACGTCGACCAACGACTCGTGCATCCTGCTCGCCAACGGCGCTGCGGGCGGTGCGCTGTTCGCCGAGGGCTCGAGTGCGGCGGCGGCATTCGAGCTCGCGCTGCTCGCGGTCTGCGACTCGCTCGCGGAGCAACTCGTCGCCGATGCAGAGGGCGCGACTCGCCACTTTCGCGTGGCCGTCGACGGCGCCGCCGACTCGGATCAGGCCCGCATCGCAGCGCGCGTCGTCGCCCAGAGCCCGCTGGTCAAGACCGCGATCCATGGCGGTGACCCCAATTGGGGCCGCATCGTCGCCGCCCTGGGGCGAAGTGGAGCACAGTTCACGCTCGACCGCTGCCGGGTCGCCATCGGCGGCCTCGTCGTGTTCGATCGCGGCGCTCCCGAGCCGGTCGACGCCGAACGGATCCGAATCGCGCTATCCCACCCGCGCGTCGACATCGCCATCGACCTCGGTGCGGGCGACGGCGCGGGTCACGCCTGGGGCTGCGATCTCTCCGCGGAATACGTGCACATCAACGCCGACTACACCACCTGATACGGAGCATCAGCACAACCACCATGCCTGAACAGACCATCGACGAGCGGATCCATCGCGCCGAGGTGCTCATCGAAGCACTGCCGTACATCAAGCGCTTCGCCGGTCACATCCTGGTCATCAAGGTCGGCGGCGCCGCCGGTGCCGCGGCCGACCTCGATGCGATCCTGGAGGACGTCGTGCTCCTGCGCTTCGTTGGCATGCGGCCGGTCATCGTGCACGGCGGCGGATCGGAGATCAGCGCGTGGCAGGAGCGGATGGGCATCGAGACGAAGTTCGTGAACGGGCTCCGGGTCACCGATGCGCCGACGATGGAGATCGCGAAGATGGTGTTGACCGGCAAGATCGGGCCGGACATCGTCGCGCGCATCCACACGCTCGGCGCGGGAGCGATCGGGCTGTCCGGTGAGGATGGGCCGACGCTGCTGGTGCGTCCACGATCGGACGCGGGCGGGGCGGATCTCGGCTTCGTCGGTGACGTCGCCCAGGTGAACGCCGAACCGCTGATGGCGATCCTCGATCAGGGACGCATCCCGGTGATGGCGTCGATCGGACTCGGCTACGACGGCCAGGCCTACAACGTGAACGCGGACACCGTCGCCGCCGAGCTCGCGGTCGCGCTGCACGCCAGCAAGCTCATCCTCATGACCGACGTCGAGGGTGTCCGCGACGCCCGCGGCGCCCTGATCAGCGAGCTCGACGCGGCGCTCGGCCGCGAGCTGCTTGGCGCGGGTGTCATCCGCGACGGGATGATCCCCAAGGTCGAAGCCGCGATCAGGGCCACCGACGGCGGATGCGCGACCCACATCATCGACGCCCGCATGCCGCACGCGCTGCTGCTCGAATTGCTGACTGAGCGCGGCATCGGCACCATGCTCACCCAAACGGGCAGCGCATGAGCGCGCCCGCCGTGTCCACCGCCACAGGATCGATCGCCGAGCGCGCCAACGCGGTGCTGATGGACACGTATCAGCGCCAGCCGATCGCGTTGCGCAGCGGCCACGGCGTCTGGGTCACCGCCGACGACGGGCGTGAGTATCTCGACCTCGTCGCCGGCATCGCGGTGAACATCCTCGGCCACAATCACCCGGCGCTCCAACAGGCGATCGCCGACCAGGCGTCGACGCTGATGCACACCAGCAATCTCTACTACACGGAACCGCAACTCGAGCTGGCCGAGCTGCTGATCGCTTCGGCGTTTCCGTCGCGGGCGTTCTTCTGCAACAGCGGCGCCGAGGCCAACGAGGGTGCCATCAAGCTGGCGCGCAAGTGGGGCAGGCTGCACCGCGACGGCGCGCACGTCATCGTCTGCGCGCAGGGCGCCTTTCACGGACGCACCATGGGCGCGCTCGCCGCAACCGCGAACACCCGCTACCGCAAGCCGTTCGAACCGCTCCCGAAGGGCTTCGTGCACGTCCCCTACGACGACCTCGGCGCCCTCGAGCGGTCGATCGACGGAGCGACTTGCGCGGTGATGCTCGAGCCGATCGAGGGCGAGAGCGGCGTGATCCCGCTCGAGCCGGGCCGGCTCGCTGCGATCCGCCGGCTGTGCGACGAGCGCAACGTGCTGCTCATCCTCGACGAGGTCCAGACCGGGATGGGACGGACGGGCCGGTGGTGGGCACATCAGCACGAGGCGGCGGCGCCGGACGTGATGACCGTGGCCAAGGCGCTGGGCGGCGGCGTCCCGATCGGCGCGATCCTGGCCGCGCCGCGCGCCGACGTCTTCGAACCCGGTGATCATGGCTCCACGTTTGGGGGCGGCCCGCTGGCATGCGCGGCGGCGATCGCGGTGATGCGGACCGTGGACGGGCTCGGCCTCGTCGAGCATGCGCGCGAAGTCGGCGACTACCTGGCTGAATCGGTGAGCGCGCTGGCGGACGGCGGCGCGCCGATCGCGGACGTGCGCGGTCGGGGTCTCATGCTGGGGATCGCCCTGAGCCGCGATGTCGCCCGCGCGGTCGCCGCCGCCGCGCTGGATCAGGGTCTGATCGTCAATGCGATCGGCGATCGCACGCTCCGACTGGTGCCCGCATTGGTCATCACCCGCGACGAGGTCGACGAGGCAGTGCTGCGCTTGGGCACCGCCTTCGACTCCGTGGCGGCGTCCGGCGGAGGCGCGTGAGCGCGAGCGCCGTGCGTCAGATCGGTCCGGCGGCGAAGCCGGCGCGTCACCGTGCCATCCTGGCGTTGGTTCGCGGTGGTGTCATTCGCACCCAGGAGGACCTCGTGGATGAGTTGCATCGCAGACGCTTCCCGGTCACGCAGGCGACGGTGAGCCGCGACATCCGCGAGCTCGGCCTGCTCCGAGTCCACGACGAAGCGGGGCCGCGCTACATGGCTCCGGTCGCCGAGCTCGACGTCGAGCAGACCATGCAGCGATTGCGCAACGCGATCCGCGAGCACGTCCAGGCGATCGAGTTCGTCGACCTGTTCGGCATCGTGCACACCGCACCGGGATGCGCGCCGCTGGTCGGCGGCGCGCTCGACGGATCCCGGTTCGAGGAGGTCGCCGGCACCATCGCCGGGGATGACACGGTGCTGGTTATCGCGCGATCGCGGCCGGCGGCACAGCGTCTCCTGCTCCGCCTCAACTCGATGTCCGAGGGGGACGCTTGAGCACGCGCCAACGCTGCGTGCTCGCCTACAGCGGCGGCCTGGACACGTCGGTCGCGATCCGATGGCTGCAGGAGGAGCTCGGCTACGACGTGATCACGCTCACCGCGGATCTCGGCGAGTCGAAGGATGTCGACACCGTCGCGTCACGCGCGCTGCGCACCGGTGCGCTCAGCGCGCACGTCGCCGACGCGCGCCGCGTGTTCGTCGACGCCTTTTGCTTCCCGACCCTCGCGGCAGGAGCGCTCTACGAAGGTGTCTATCCGCTCGCGACCGCGCTGGCGCGCCCGCTGATCGCCAAGCTGCTGGTCGACGTCGCACGCGAGGAGGGCGCGAGCGCAGTCGCGCACGGATGCACCGGCAAGGGCAACGACCAGGTGCGTTTCGACGTCGCCGTCGGTGCGCTCGCCCCCGAGCTGCGCGTGGTCGCACCGGTCCGCGACTGGGACATGGGGCGCCCGCAGGAGCTCGAGTACGCTGCCGCACACGGCATCGAGGTCCCGGTCACCAAGTCCTCCCCATATTCGGTGGACGCGAACCTCTGGGGTCGGAGCATCGAGACCGGCGTGCTCGAGGACCCGTGGATCGAACCCCCTGACGACGTCTTCGAGTGGACCGCGCGCGAGCCCGCCGCGGGCG
>JBAPWO010000190.1:0-7618 GCA_049283735.1 Candidatus Dormiibacterota bacterium | reverse complement strand
GCGCGCCGGGGCGCGGGGCCGGATCGACGATCCGGACCAGCGTCTGGCGATCATGCTGGTCATCGGCACCGTCCCGACCGGGATCATCGGATTCCTCCTTCAAGATCCGCTGAAGTCGCTGTTCGGTGATCCCCGAGCCGCATCGGTCTTCCTGATCATCAACGGAGGCATCCTCTTCGCCGCCGAGATGTTCCGGCGTCGGGACGAGCGGCGGCGCGCCGTGGGGAGCGCACCGGTGCTCGCCCACGAGGAGGACGATCCCGCCTACGCTCGCGTCGAGGGTCTCAGCCTGCGCACCACCGTCATCGTCGGGGTGTTCCAGGCCGGCGCGCTCCTGCCCGGGATCTCGCGCTCCGGGATCACCATGGCGGCGGGCCTGGTTGCCGGGCTCCGTCACGAGGAGGCGGCCCGGTTCTCGTTCCTGCTCGCGACCCCGATCATCCTTGCCGCCGGGCTGCTCGAGCTGCCGACTCTGGGCTCCGACGCCCCGACGCTGCTGGTCGCCATCGGGGCCGCCGTCCTCGCCGGCCTGGTGGCCTACGCCAGCGCCCGCTTCCTGCTCCGCTACCTCCGACTCGGACGTCTCGACCCCTTCGCGTATTACTGTGCCGCTCTCGGGGTAGCAGGCCTCGTCTTCATCCACTGAAGGTCGTGAACTCATTGCCGAACTCAGGAAGCCGTTCGCAGCGGGGGCACGACCGCACTCACCGGGGGATCTGTCATGCGTGGTAGCCGTCCACTGGCGCTCGCGCTGCTTGCGCTGGCCGTGATCTTCGCCATCGCGACGGTCTTCTACTTCACCGTGAAGACCAACTTCCTCGCGTCCGGCCGCCCGGCGATGCACTGGAAGCACGCGATCGTGTTCCTCGTGCTCACGCTGCTGGCAGTCATCGCGGCGAACTTCGCGCGGCCCAAGTCCATCAGCGCCTGACCTCGGGCCGACATTTGACGCCCGACCGCGCGGTAGAGATCTATCGCCAGGAGTTCAGCGACACGCGACGGGAACGGCTGTTTCTGTCGTCGGTGTCATTTTTCACGACGTTCGCGACAACCCGGGCGATCACCCACGCGATCCGCGACGGGGTGGGGCCGTTCCGCAACCTCACCGTGGGCGGCCGCCATTTCCACCACCTCGTCCTCGGCATCGCCGGCCTCCTCGGCACCGGCTATCTCTGGCTCGTCGAGCTCGACACGGCAGAGCGAACCACGGGTACGGACGACGCCCTGGCGAAATTCACGTCGATCCTCTATGGCGGTGCCGCGGCGCTCACGCTCGACGAGTTCGCGCTCTGGCTCGACCTCGAGGATGTCTACTGGACAAGGCAGGGACGCGCGAGCATCGACGCGGTGGTGCTGTTCGGGGGCGTGCTTTCGATCGGTCTGTGGGGCGGCTCGTTCTTCCGGAGACTCTTCCGCGAGATCTCGCATCTCTGACCCCGGGTGCGCTGACGGTCACCACGCGTCGACGTACCCACGCTTGCGTGCCTCGACGGGTGAGGCCCCGGTGTTGATGATCACCGCGGCCGCCAGATCTCGGGTTGCTGCCGGGTCGACCACGTCGTCGATCTCGAAATACGTGGCGGTGTTGAGCGCTGTCCCGCGTGCGTACGCGTCCGCGACCATGGCGTCGAACTGCGCCGCTCGCGCCTCGGCGTCCGCGATCGCCTCCAGCTCCTTGCGGTAGCCGAGTTTCACGGCTCCCTCGAGTCCCATCCCACCGAACTCACCGGTGGGCCATGCCACAGTCATCAGCGGAGCGCGGAAGCTCCCACCCGCCATCGCCTGCGCTCCGAGCCCATACCCCTTGCGGAGCACGACGGTCATGAAGGGAACCGTGAGCGCCGACGCGATCCCGATTCGCGGGACCAGGCCCGAGAGCCGCGCCCAGAGCGCGAACGCCATGACATCGAGACCGGCGACCATCGCCTGGTCGGTGTCACCCGACCTGCCGCCGCCGCCCTCGACGAAGCTGCCGTCGTCGTACAGGTCGGCGAGATTCTCACGTGCGGTCCGGCGAGCTGCCGCATGGCGGCGGGCTACGACGTCCGCGCGGCCGGCGTCACGGGTCAGGTTCCGGCGTCGGAGCGTCTCGGCGAGGGTCGGGACGCATGCTCTCAGGTTCCAGCGTCGGGCATCTGATGAGCTAGGGTCGCCGGCGGCGTTCCCGTGTTAACCGGCGCGGCTACGCACCGATGGTCGCTCGCCACGTGGAAGAAACGTGAACAGCGGAATTCCCGGCTCGAAGGCGCGCGGCGGTGCGGTGAGGCGGTTGGCGCCGACACCGAGGGTGGTGTCGGGTATCGCCACGAAGTCCAGTTCGTTGAAACCGGCTTCCATGAACCAGACCCGGATCGTTGCTGTCAAGTCTGGCTCGAACGTGCCGCGCGTCCAGATCACCGTCGCGTTGGGTGCGCACAGCGACGGCAGGTACGTCACGGTTCGGTATACGTCGTCATCTGAGACATTGCCGAAGACGCCGCAGACCAGCACGATATCGGCGGGGACGGCACCCGCGTACGCGCTGGTGATCGATGCGTCCCCGGTGACCACGTCGACCAATGCTGACACCTCAGCAGCACGCGCGCGAGCGCGTGACGCCAGCTCGGGATCAAGCTCGACGAGCCGCGCGTTGACGTCAGGCCGGCGTGGGTGGTCGGTGAGGACGCCGAGAATGTCACGCCCGTCTCCGGCGCACATGCTGATGACGCGGATCGGACTCCGCAGGCGGCCGTCGAGCGCGGTGCGGATCCGGTCTTGCACGAGTGCCAGTCGCCGAGCAAGCGGTGTCCCGGGCGCATAACCCGCGTGCCATTCAACCCATTCACCCATGGCGTCGTACTCCATGCGCGGCAGCGACGAATACAAAAAAGCAGTGCCCGCTCAGGGATTCGAACCCTGGACCTTGGGATTAAGAGTCCCCTGCTCTACCAACTGAGCTAAACGGGCCAGAGCGCTCGATTCTACCCGGGGGTCATGGGCGCATCGGACCGGCACCGGAGCCGACCCGCCCGGCGCGACGCTCTCCGCTGAGCCACACCATCGCCCTGTACTGCTGAGCCAGTCGCATTCGAAGGGGCGGCGGTGACGGCGAAACCGATCCCGACATCGGCGACGTCGTCCGCTCTTCGATCGCCCGGCGCAGGTCCGCAGCCCCGGTCCCGGGGAACACGGTGAGCACCCGACCCAGGTCGTGCTCGCCGAAATGACTGTCCCCTGCCCCAAGCGCGGCCCCAAGCTGCTCGCGGTGCTCGGCGTAGAACGAGTCGAGCAGACCCCACGTCCCGGGCAGGACGGGCGCGGTATGGCGTACTTCGACCCCATCCAGGCGCCGGCTCGCGAGGAGCTGTCGAGCCCTCCCGGGCGTCATCGAGGCAAACCATGTCGGCATGAACGGGTGAGCGATCACGGCGAGGCCACCGGCATCGTGGATGGCGTCAACTGTGTCCTCGACCGACATGTGCATTCGGATCTGGCGCTCCAGGAACAGCCCGACGATGTGTATCCCCGGAGGGAAGGCTGCGGTCACCTCCTCGCCCCGGACCACGTCGACGCCGAGCGCAGCGCCGACCTCGATCGCCGGTCCAAGCTCGGCGATCGTGTCGTGGTCGGTGATGCACAGAACGTTGAGCCCGATGGCGGCAGCCGCACGGACCAGGTCCTCGGCGCTCACCATCCCATCGCTGGCGAGGGTATGCGCATGGATCTCGGCCAGGCCGAGCCCATCGCCGGCGCGCGCATGAGTGCGCGCTGTTTGCTTCACCGGCCAAGTGTAATCGGCTGCTCCGCTATCGCTTTTGCCCCCCTGAGAGCGCGCTGAGAAAGGCTTTTGAGTTCATCTCGCGACAGAGCTCTGGGGAACCGACTCATATACTCGAAGCAATGAGCGGCCCGACCCGCGTCCTCGTTGTGGACGACGAGCAGAGCATCACCGACTTCATCGCGCTCGGGTTGCGCCACGAGGGCTTCGACGTCCGCACCGCGCCGGACGGACATGTCGCGCTCCGGGCCGTCGACGAGTTCAAGCCGCACGTCGTCGTGCTCGACCTGATGATGCCCCGCGTCGACGGCTGGCAATTGTGCCGCGCCCTGTCGGGCGACCGCTCACGAGGGATCATCATCCTCAGCGCGCGTGACGAGACCAGCGATCGTATCCAGGGCCTCGAGCTCGGGGCTGACGACTACCTGGTCAAGCCATTTGATTTCGCCGAGTTGCTCGCCAGGATCCGGGCGGTCCTCCGCCGCCGCAACCCGGACCTCGCCCGCGTCCTCCGCGTCGGCGACCTCAGCATCGACACGGCCACCCGCGAGGTTCGCGCCGGGAAACGCAACGTCGATCTTTCGGTGCGTGAATACGATCTCCTCCTGTTCCTCGCCAGCAACGCCGACCAGGTCCTGCCTCGCCAGCGCATTCTCGACGAGGTCTGGGGCTACAACTTCTTCGGCGACGAGAACAACATCGAGGTCTACGTCCGCTACCTGCGCACCAAGCTCGGCGACACGACCCACGAACGGATTCAGACAGTCCGCGGCGTCGGCTACCGGCTGCGCAGCACCGTCGACGGGAAAGACGCCGCGGCGCGGTAGGACGTGCGCCGCATCCGACACGCTCTCGCATCGCTGCGATGGCGGCTGACCCTCACCTTTATCGCACTGCTCCTGCCGCTACTCGTGCTGCTCGCCGGCTATCAGTACCTGACGTTGCGGGCCAGCCTGATCAGCAATCAAGTCGGCGTCATGCAGGCAGACTTCACGTCGGCGAAGCGGCTGGTGGCGAGCAAGGAGCGAGCCTTGGGCGCCACCGCCACCACGACTGCCGCCCGCCGTCTGTGCGCCGCCCATCCAGCGCTGGTCGGGACCGCGGTCGCAACTGCGGTGTCAACCGTGACCGGCCAGACGGTCCAGGTGGTTGTGTACAACCGCGATCTGGTCGAAGAAGCGGTCGCGCCGGTCGGCGCCACCCCGCCCACCCTCGATGCCGCTGTGCTCCAGGGCGTGGTGACGCGCGGGACGCGCTCCGGCGCCGAGCAGGTTTCCACGAGCAGCGGCGATCAACTCGTCGTGGGCTTCCCGGTCGTTGCCGGTGTGGCGGCATGTGGCGTCGCACAGCTGTCGGTCTCCATGACGCCGATCACCAATGTGCTGCATGACGAGATCCTCCTGATCACCGCCGGGGGCATCGTGGTTCTGGTACTCGCGCTCGTTCTCGGCGTGCTGCTCACCGGCCGGACGCTGCGCCCCATGCGCCGTCTCACCGCCACCGCCGAGCAACTCGCAGCCGGCGATCTGACCGCGCGGAGCCGGCTGACACCCAGCAGCGACGAGGTCGGACAGCTCGCGGGCAGCTTCGACCACATGGCCGACCGAATCCAGGAAGCGTTCACCGCACAACAGGACTCCGAAGCGCAGGTGCGACGCTTCATCGCCGACGCGTCGCACGAGCTGCGCACGCCGCTGACCGCGCTCAAGGGCTACATCGACGTCCTGCGCAGGGGCGCGGGTCGTGAACCCGCCGCGCTCGACGCCGCGCTCGAGGCGATGAGCAACGAGTCCGAGCGGATGCGCGTGCTGGTCCTCGATCTTCTGACGCTGGCACGGCTCGATGCGCATCGCGAGTCGCACCCCGAGGATTTCGACCTGAACGCCGCCGTCGACGGGCTGCTCAATGAAGGCGTGCCGGGTATGCCCGCCGTGGTGGAACGCAACCTCGCTCCTGTGCCCCTGCTCGTGCACGCCGATCGCGGCGCGGTGAGCACCATCGTTCGCAACGTGCTCGTCAACGCCTGCAAGTACGCCCGTGGCGCCGCGCAGCACTGGAGCACGGCCGCCGAATCGGGCTGGGCGAAGCTCGAGCTGCGCGACGAGGGACCCGGCATCCCGGCCACCGACCTGCCCCACGTGTTCGAGCGCTTCTACCGGGGCGAGAAGATGCGGGCGCGAGAGGAGGGTGGCAGCGGACTTGGACTCAGCATCGTGCAGGGGCTGGCCCGCACTCAGGGCGGCGATGTGGCGATCCGGAGCAGCGAGGGCGCGGGCACGACCGTGACCGTCTGGCTCCCGCTCGCGCCGGTGCCGCCGCCACCCCCTACAGATTGAACGGCGACTGGAACGAGAGCCCGCTCAACACGGTCAGCTGCCCGGTCGCCATCAGCAGTCCGAAGCCGAAGAGAATCACGCCGGCCACGATGCTGATCACCCGGAGGTGACGGTTGATGCTGCGCAGGACCCCCTGGAGACGGTCGGCGAGCAGCGCCACGAGCAGAAAGGGGACCGCCAGCCCAAGGCAGTACAGGACCATGAACGGGAGGCCGCCGTACTCTCGGTTCTGAGCGATCGTGAGGATTGCGCCGAGTTGGGGTCCGAGGCAGGGCAGCCATCCAGCGGCGAAGGTGAGCCCGAGGAGCACACCGCCGGCCGCGCCGCTCGAGGCACGAAGGTGGAACCGCCGCTCCCGTTCCAGCCAGCCGAATCGCAGCACCCCCATCGTCTGGAGCGCCAGCACCATGATGATCGCGCCCGCGATCCGGTTGACAAGCTCGAGGTTGCGCTGGAAGAGGGTGACGGCGAGCACCCCCTCGAGCAGGTAGTACTCGGCGATGAACACCACGCTGAAGCCGATCACGAAGGCGGCGCCGGTCACCATCGCGGAGCTCCGCTGCGAGGCTGAAACCGTCCCGCCGCCTGCTGCGGCCAGAGCGGGCTGGCCCGCGCGTCCGCCCAGGTAGGCGGCGTAGGCGGGCATGAGCGGGAACACGCAGGGCGACAGGAAGGAAACGAGACCCGCGAGAAACGCGAGCGGAATCGTCGGCCCCGCGGACACCCCGATCACCGCGCTAGCGTAGGTCGGCGGGTGCTATGGAGGTCCTTCCACGTAATAGCGCTGCCGCCAGCGGATGTAGACATACAGCGCGAGCAGCACGAAGAACACCTCGTAGACGAGCGGCGTCGGCCAGTGAAAGGCGGCCTGCGCGAACCGCTGGATGCTGCTTGCCGGCGGTGAGGTCGCCGCCGGCTTGACGGCCTGCGGAACCGGGGTCGCAGTCGGCAGTGGTGTCGGGACCGATGAGGGCACCGGTGCTCCCGACGCCTCCGCGACCAGCGGCGGCGGCGCCGGCGCGCTCGTGTCGCTCTCGCGATAGACCTGGCTGCCACCCGTCGGAGGGTTCAGCGCCACCACCACCTCGGGGGGCGTGGTGTTGGCGACCGCTATGGCGTCAACGTTCCTGCTGCCGCTCGGGAGCCCGGCGTCGGCCTTGTGATATGTGAGACCACCGTCGGTCGATCGATAGAAGTCGCCGCCGGTGCTGCCGCCGGCGTCCGCCCCGGCATAGGCGAGGTTGGGGTCGAGCGGTCCGAACCGGGCGATGCTGAGCGTCAGCGCCTGCGGCGCTCCGGATCCGGCGGTCCAGGTCGCGCCACCGTCGCCGCTCCGGAAGATGCCCTGCGAGGTCGCCACGATCAGGGGTCGCTTCGGGATCGCCTTGTCGATCTCCCCGGCCGTGATCGACGAGACGACGGCGCCGGCGGGCAACCCCGACTGCAGGACCTCCCAGGCACCGCCGCCGCTGCTGCTGAAGAGATAGCCGGCCGCGAGCGTTCCGCTGATCGCCCCGTCGGCACC
>JBAPWO010000189.1:0-2743 GCA_049283735.1 Candidatus Dormiibacterota bacterium | reverse complement strand
ATACATCCCTGTCCCCATTGACGCCACCCATCCGGCCTCCTGGTCCGAGGATGCGCTGGTCGTCGCTACCGCAGTCTGGTCACCCTGCTACTTCACCGGGTGGACAGCGGCGAACTATTGGTCTCTGACCGAACAGCTCTTCCGCACCACGGTATTGAAGACGACCGAGCGAGTCCGGGCCTCGACGGTCGTGCTTCTCGATCACGAATATCTGGTGCGGCATACCTCTGAGGCGGCGATGACGTGGGGCCTCAAGACGGAATGGCATCGCGAGATACGGCTCAAGTTTGCTGATCCCGCGCGCACGGTGATCGACATCCTCGACGAGCCAGGGCTCGGAGGTGGCATCCGTCACGGCGCGGAAATCCTAGCTGCATACCTTGATGATCACGATCCGGCACTGCTCATTGAGTACGGCGATCGGCTTGGGAACCGAGCCGTCTTCAAACGGCTCGGGTATCTGCTCGAAACGCTGGAGCGAGACGAGCCAGCGCTGGTTTCAGCCTGCCGCTCACGTCTTTCCGAGGGGATCTCGGCGCTCGATCCCGATGGCCCTCCCAACGGGACACGAATCATGCGATGGCGGCTCCGCGTGAATACTCAGGTACGACCTGAAGCACCGGCATGATTCCAGCGCGCGAGATTCTCGACCTTCGAGCGGAATGGTCGCTCGATCCGGGGATCATCGAGAAAGACTATGTGCTGGGCTGGTTACTCGCGGGTATCACCAATAATCCGCAACTGGCGCGGTCCTGGATCTTCAAGGGTGGCACCTGCCTGCGAAAGTGCTACTACGAGACATATCGCTTCTCCGAGGATCTTGACTTCACCGTCGTCAACAACGGTCCCGAAGCGCCAGAGGATCTGATCGTCATCTTTCAGTCCATCGGGGACTGGCTGCAGGAAGAGTCGGGGATCGGACTCATCGTTGATGGCAGTTCATTCCAACGTCGGCGCAACCTGCGTGGCAACCCAACCACCCAGGGTCGCCTTGCCTACCGCGGTCCCAATCCGCCGCGGCAACTGCCCAAGGTCAAGATCGACATTACCAGCGATGAGATCCATGCGCAGCCGGCTGTCATCCGGCCGATCGGGCACCAGTACAGCGATACGCTCCCCGTTTCCGAAGGTGCCGTTTGCTACTCGCTGATTGAGCTTTTTGCTGAGAAGCTGCGTGCGCTTGCCGAACGGTGCCGTCCGCGTGACCTCTACGACGTTGTTCACATGCACCGCCATCCCGACCTGATCGGCCGCGCCCCCGATGTGGCATCGATTCTGGCACAGAAATGCCGGCACGCCGGCATCGAGATACCAACACTGGAGAGCATTCACTCATCGCCATTCCGAGCAGAGCTGGAAGGCGAGTGGGAGAACATGCTCGGACATCAGCTTCCCAGTCCGCTGCCGCCATTCGCCGGTTTCTGGAACACGATCGAGACCGTATTTGCCTGGCTGGCGGGCGAGGTTGCAGTTGCGGTTCCACAGCGAGCCGAGCGAGCCGACCTCGATCCTGAGTGGGTGCCGCCCAAAGCGATCACGTCGTGGCGTCGCGGTTTTCCCCTCGAACTCATTCGGTATGCAGGCGCCAATCGTCTCAAGGTAGACATCGACTACCGCGCCGAGGATGGCCGGCAGGGTCCGCGGCGGGTCGAGCCATATTCGCTTCGCCGGACGAACGACGGTAACCTGCTCTTGTTCGTGGTCAACGACTATGGCGCGCTCCGCGGATACCGCGTCGACCGCATCGCGGGTGCACGGCCAACCAACGAAACCTTCGTTCCCCGCTATCTGGTCGAGTTCTAAGGTCGGCCATGGCAGACACAATTTCGCCTGGTGACGGCAGGCCTAGGCTACGGGCTGGAGAGGTCGCGCTGCGAGCCTTCATCTCCGGAGTCATCGACGCCGAAACACAGCCTGCCCGTGATGAGGCTACCAAAGCACTGGATGAGTTCTGGTTCACCGTATGGATCTTTGAATACACACCAGCGAGCACGGAGCGTATCGACTGGTCGTACATTCAAAAAGTCCGGGAGTGCGACCTCCTGATTTGGGTTGTTGGTAGCACCACGAGTGAGCCTGTCGAGCGAGAGATTCGTGAAGCCCTAGCGCACGACAAGCCGATCATCGTGATTCGACTGAAAGATGCCAGTCCAGATGAAGCCACTAACCAATTAGTCGACAAAATTGGGACTAAGTGGTCCGCGGCGTCTCTGGACGAGATCCAAGAATTGGTCGCCCTCAGTGTGAGGGACGAAATCATTCGTAAGTACCGTGAGCGGGCACCGCAGCACCGCCTGTCCAATCTAGAGGAATTCGGTGCGCTATCGCAGGCACGCTCCATCGAGCGCTGGCTCGCGGCAGGATTGAGTCGACGAGAGGCGCTCGATTTTCTCGCCGATGCGTCTAAAGGCGCCCCGCCACCCACTGCGGTACCAACCGCCGATGAGCCACTCAAGATCATCACCGGTCCGGTCGGTGCCGGAAAATCGCTTGTGGGGGAGCGCTTATTCCAGCAGGCCGTCGCAGCTAAAATCTCAGACGCCGACGCACCAATACCCGTATGGATCGATGCCAGGGATTTGACGGCCGCTTCGTTGTTGGAGCGCATTGAGCAATCCGGTGGAGGCCGTGATAGCTTGCGCATCAACGGCGCTTTTGTCGTTGTCGAGGACGCCAGCCAGGTTGGGAGCGGTCGAGCTGAAGACCTCCTTCGACAGGCGCGCGTTCTCGTACACGCCTTTCC
>JBAPWO010000188.1:0-4343 GCA_049283735.1 Candidatus Dormiibacterota bacterium | reverse complement strand
TCTCGAGCTAGCTATGAGTGACCCGATTTACCTCATCGGAGCTGACGAACAGTTGATCCGGGTCGACCGGGTCGGCTTCGCCCTCGAAAGCGATCTCCAGAGACTGATCGATCGCCACCCCGAGCTCATCCCAGGCGGAGCGGTCGACGCATCCAATCCGCGCAGATGGCTCGTGATTCGAAGTGAAGCCGGCATCCCTAACGAGGAGGGTGGATCGCAGTGGTGGTCTATCGATCACCTGCTCGTTGACCAGGATGGAGTGCCGACGTTCGTTGAGGTCAAGCGCAGTAGCGATACGCGAATCCGACGCGAGGTCGTGGCTCAAATGCTCGAGTACGCCGCCAACGCGACCGCCTACTGGCAGGTCGGCACTCTGCGGACGTGGTTCGAGGAGGCCAAGGACCCCGATGGAAGGACCTCTGATGAGGTCTTGGGCGAGTTTCTTGGCGGCGGTCAACTTGATGCAGCGACCTTCTGGGATCGCGTGGGTGAGAACCTTCAGGCGGCACGGGTACGCTGCGTCTTCGTCGCTGATGAGATCCCAGCGACGTTGCGCCGACTCGTGGAGTTCATGAACGAGCATCTCGACACCGTCGAGGTCCTAGCAATCGAACTCCCGCAGTACGTTAGCGCCGGCGAGCACCCTCTGAAGGCGTTGGTGCCAAGACTCGTTGGCCAGACTGCCAAGGCTCAGGCGCTCAAGAGTGGGGGCGGTCCACGACAGACAAAGCGGTGGGATGAGGAGACCTTCATGGCGGAGGTCCTGGAGCGTCATGGCCTCGAGGCGCGCACCATCTCCGTGACCATCCTGGAGTGGCTTCGCCAGCACGCTGACCGCGTCGATTGGGGCAGTGGTGCTCAACAAGGCTCGATGATCGGGGTGGTTGCCAGCCCGGGAACCCGTGTGGGTCGGGTCTTCGTCACCGTCTGGACGACCGGTTACGTGGAAGTTGCCTTCCAGTACCTGATGGCCGACCCACTATTCGCTGACGTCCCGCCCCGTGAGGCACTCCGCCAGCGGCTCAACAGCATCACTGGCATCGCCATGGGTCCTGACGTCATCAGTAGACGTCCGTCCGTGCCCTTCGCCGTCCTGCAGCAACCACTGGCTCTCTCGGAGTTCTTGGATGTCTTCGAGGACGTCGTGGCGGCCCTGCGAGGGACGGCGACCAATGTCTTCGCTCCTACAGCTGATACCCAGGGCTAAGACGCGGGGGGCAATCCGCCCGCTGCTGGCGTCGGATCCGTCCGTACCGGGCGAGTTGCCTTCGGCCGCTCCAGCCGACGATCTCGATGAGATCACCTTCTCCTCGCCGCCTTTCAGCGTGAGCGAAGACGCGAAACAAGGATCTGCTCTACGCTCACCGGCACCCATTTTGGCACCCATTTTCGGTGACCCCCGAGATCACCCAGGATCACTCCAGCGATCTCCTGCAACGCTGATATAGATCGACGGCGGCGCTGAAGAGCGGAAATTTGGTGCCGAGAAAGGGAACCCTTACGCCCAAGCGTTCACGTCATCTCAAAAATCGGACCGGGCCAAACTCTGGCTTTGCGCAGCTAGCGACTGTCGGGTATGCCCTCAATTTGATACACCCGCACCCACTCTGGAGTCGCAGCGAGCCAGAAGTCGTCGGCGCCGTTGTTGACTGGAAGCGGAACCGCGAATTGCGTCCCGTCGGGCTCCTGGTAGTAAGCGGTGACGCTGAAGTGGAGGTGCTCCCACGCCTCCACCGCCTCCATGTCAGGTGCGGGCTCAGCGTCTCCGAATGTCCATGCGACGCCGGGCGGCGGGTGGTGGACTTCGTCACTGCCATAGACGTCGGCGCTCACATGCGAGTAGGTGTGCTGCACAGAGCACGGCGCCGCCGGGTTCACACCCTGCTGCACCGTTACCGGATCCTCGGGCTCGCCGAAGTCCCACCAGGTCTCGTCGACCGTTGCTTGGACGACATAGTTCACAACCAGCACCGGCCCCGCTCCCGGTTGGGGGTCGCGGATGCTGAAGCCCACTGTTGGCGGCACGTTTGCCCCGAGTTCTGTGAAGCATGATGCGTAGTGGACGATCTGACTGTCAGCCGGCGGAGTCGACGCCACCTGGCCGGCTGTGTAGACCTGGCGAAATGTCGCCGTGGCAGTCGCGACCAGCTGCTCGACGTTGATCGATGGCGGAGTCTGATAGGTGAGCGAACCCCGGCGCGTCACCGAGGCGATCGGAAACGCATAGTCCTTTGCGTCCGCCGGAATCGTCCAGTTGCCCTCACAGCTCTGGCTCGCGGTTGACCACGTGCCGTCGAGCTCGTAGTGGATGGTCATGCTCGCGCTGCCCATGATCAGGGACGCGTACAAGACACTGGCCGCTGGCGGAATAAAGCCCGGGATGCCGCTCGTCGGCCTGTCAGGAATATCCGTAGTCCAAATCCGATTCAGGCCTGGGTCAAACCAGGACACCGCTCGCTGCCTGCCTACCACGGGACCGATGGCGACTGCGGAGCTCTCGTACTCGTAGCAAGGTTGGCCGTTCTGCGGCTGAGTCGTCGATGTCTGCCGATGACGTGTCGATCCTGCCGTGATGGTCACCTGAGGCGTTGAGCAGGTGATCTGTGCATCACCGGTGACAACAACGGGCGCACTCGGGCCGCGCTGAGTCCCGCTCCAATCTGCTGTTCCTCCGGGACACGCATGTGTTGTGTCGTAGGCGTTGACGTGCTCGAGCGGGTATACGAACACGGTGCAAGCCACCAAGATGAGAATTGCTGACAGCTTCAGGCTGCGGCGGCCCACCGGATCACTCCCCGCAGATCGCCAAGACAGGTTGCGGTTCGCTGCTATCGCAGACGAAGGCTGCGCTGCCGTACCAGAGTTCGCCAAAGTCGGTGAGTGACGTCAGTTTTCCAATGACGAACACCTTCGTTCCTACCGCAGCGTTCTGATCAGCGATCGGCTGGGCAGTGGCACTGGGGAAAACGGCGTCGACCGACCAGCCCTGACCGAACGTGAGGATGAACGCAAATGGGTCGGTGTCATGAAGAAAGCTCTGCGACGATGATGGGACGGCCACAAGGCGCAAGGAACTGGGAAAGCGCTCGCCGACAATCTGAAAGCCACTAGCTCCAGCGGGCAACACCAATCCGCCCTCTACTTGCGAGGAGCTGACGACGCCGTTGTCGAAGAGGCCGGTCTGGTCCGCTGTGATCGCCCAGTTCTCCCAGGCGTTCTCGCGCATCAGCGCATCACCCCACTGCTGGGCCGTCGTGCTGCTCACCGCCCCGTTGGTCGCGTCAACAACCGGCGGTGTGGCCGGTCGCGTGAAGGGCACCGTACTGTTGGGAACCACCGTGATCGCACCGGTCGCGTAGTACGTGCGCCATTCGTTCTGGATGGCGATGGGTGCCTGCAGGAACGGCTCGTCGGCCGGCACCGGGAGCAGTGTCGGGTCGCCGGGATCCGCGGTCACGATCGGCGTCGCGGACGTCTGTGCGGTCGGCGTTTCCACGTGGGCGCTCGCAGACGAACCAGACTGGGACGAGCCACACGCCGACACGAGGGCGATCAGGAGCAACAGCGTCCCCGGCACGACGGCCACACGCGGGAGATCGCCGTTGTGTGCGCGCACTCCCGCCTCCTGTCGGCGCGATGGGTCGCGCCTGCTCGCACGCATCGTATCAATCCAACCAGACCCTTCTCGCGGATCGGCTCGCCGTCGGGTCAGTTGTGGCATGGGCAGTGGATGATCGTGGGGTCCAGATACGGGACCGGGTTAATGCAGTCCGCCGTCGAGGCTGCTCCCAGGTCGATCTCGAAGTGCACGTGGCGGCCGGTCGCGTAGCCGCTCTCGCCCTCGGTGCCCAGGGCATCTCCGGCCGCCACCCGCTCCCCCACCAGCACGTCGAGCGATCCCTGGGCCATGTGTCCGTAACGGGCGAAGAGATCGCGACCGCCGAGCTCCGTCTCGATGTCGACGTTGCATCCGAAGGTCCGCGCCCCCGACGTGTAGTAGGTGTTGGCGCAGGGCCCGTCGTCGGCGATCACCACCGTGCCGGTCATCACCGCAGTGATGGTGAGGTTGCCCTCGCAGGCGAAGTCGATCCCGGTGTGGTGGGGCTCGAAGGCGCCCGGGCCCGGCATGTACCCCTGGGTCTCAACGGGGTCGGCACACGGACGACCGGCGGCGACCTGGGTCGCGGTCGGCTGGTTCGGCAGCGATGGCAGCAGCGCCCCCAGTGCCCCGACAACCCCGATGAGGAGCAAGGCGAGCGCGAGCACGGCGATCAGACAGCCGCAGGTCAGCGTGCGAATCACGCCACCGATGCCTCCAGGGCCTCGGGGTCGGAGCGCACCCA
>JBAPWO010000187.1:0-26395 GCA_049283735.1 Candidatus Dormiibacterota bacterium | reverse complement strand
ACTACGGATCAGAAGGTCGGGGGTTCAAATCCTCCTGGGCGCACCAGCCAGATCGATAGCAGCGAACTGAGCCGGTGGAGACCCCACGCCTCTTGACGCAGCTCCGCACGCTGAAGCTGAGATGACTTCGACGGTCCCGCAGCGTGATGTGCGCGGCCCATTCCGGACCGCGCACACCATGCGCATGACGCTGCGACGCGTCGCTACCTGATCACCCGGCTGCCAGAGCGGGCACGAGCGTCGCCGCATTGGGCGTCCCCAAACCGGTCACCGGGTCCCAGCCCGTTGTCGCCGGATAGCCGGGGATGCTGGCGACTGTTTGGTTGTTGCCGGTCGTGACGTCGTAGAAATAGGTGCTGTAGTTCGCGCCGGAGGCGAGACTGTAGAGGGTGGGATTGATGAGGCCGAGGCCGTGACCGGCGATCTGATCGGCGATCGCCGCCAGCGCCGCCCACTGCGGCGACGACGCTGAGGTTCCGCCCACCACGTACCAGCCCGCGCTGCACGGGTTCGCAGTCGGGCAGATCAAGCCGCTGGTTGCGTCGCCGGGTGCGGTGTCATACACGAGGACGCCGGTGCGCGAGCTGGCGTTGTATGCGATGTCGGGGATGCCGCGCATCGAGCCGATGGCCGTCGAGCCCGCCGGGAGCGTGTCCTGGTAGCTCGGCTTGGCGAAGACACTGCTGAAGCCGCCGCCGGAATCGATCCAGCCGATCTCGCGGACGCCGGGATTGCTCCCGCAGGTTGTTGGGGGATCGGCCGAGTCGACCCCAATTCCGGTGGTTGGGTCGGTGCACAGGTAGGTGCCCCCGGCAGCTGTGACCAGCGGGTCAGAAGCAGGCCAGATCACCGTGGGGAACGGGAACGTCCCCGGATTCGGAGTCGGCGACTTGCCACCATTCGCCGTCCCGCCGTCACCCGAGCTCGCGAACACGGTGACACCGTTCGCGGCTGCGTCGACGAACGCCTTCCTGAGGTTCAGGATCGACTGTGGGCTACCGAATGACTGCTCGGTCGCGCCGAAGCTCTGGGTGATCACGGTCGCTTCGTTGTTGTCGACGACGAAACGCTCAGCCGCCATCATCGCTGGGAAACCCTGCACTCCTTCCGTCTCCGCCGGGTTGGTGGTGACGTTGAGGATGTTGGCTAGCGGAGCTATCGAATGGACCCATTCGACGTCCAGGCTGGTCTCCAGGGCCCAGACGTTGCGGGCCTGCGGGCCTGGTCCGTTGCTTCCTGGGGGCGGTGTCTTCACCTGGGTCTTGCCGTTCCAGTACACATGCTGGAAGGTCGGCGCTCCTGCGCCGCACGCCACGCCTGGCTCTCCGCACATCTGTGCGAGACCCTCCTTCGTGTTGAAGTTCTCGAGGTCCGAGGCGATGTTGGGGTTGCCGAATGAGTCGATGATGGCGACGGTGACGCCCTGACCTTGGTGGTTGGCGGCATAGAGTGGCCCGAGGTTGTACGAGTTCTGCATGGAGGACGGCGTGAAGCAGCGGCGCCCGACCGAGAAGCAGTCGGATTCGGCGGGCGGCGTCGTGCTGGCGCCCAGCCACTGGTAGTCAGCGATGGTCGGGGCGGGCAACGGCAGCGCGTTCACGACCGAGAGCGCGGCGGTGCCCGCAGTCGAGCCCCCGAGGGCAAGCAGTCCCCCCACGACGGGGAGCGCCAGCCGGCGCGTGAGGGTGGCATATCTGGCTCTGGACATCGGGTTCCCCTTCTATCTGGCCTGGTAAGGGGGCACATGATGGACTTATCGCGTCATACCTTGCAAGCGGACGCGACGACGTGAACGTCGCTAACGTCCTCGACGTCCCACGGGTGTCGTCGCGGCCGCAACCACCCGCCAGTCGCGCCGGTTGTGAGCAGATGCGCCGAATTGCGAGCCTTGCGGACATCCCCGTATATTCCCGAGCGAATTGGCTCTGGCACCCTTGCGCATCGGCATCCTCTGGCGCGACGACCGGAGCAGCAGGCCGTCAAAGCCCGATGAACGCCACGGCCTCGCACCCCTCTATGACGCGTTCGGACGGCAACCGGTGGAGCTGCGTCCGGTGGTGTTCGAGGACGGCGCCGTCGATGAGGTTCGCGACGAGTTGCTCGCGCTCGACGGGGTCCTGGTCTGGGTCAATCCGATCCAGGACGGTGCCAACCGAAGGAACCTCGACGCACTGCTTCTCGATGTCGCCTCCCGAGGCGTCTGGGTCTCAGCCCATCCGGCGGTGATCCTGAAGCTCGGTACAAAGGAAGTGCTGTTCAGCACCAGGAACGTCGGCTGGGGCGGCGACGCGGATCTCTACCGCACCCCCGAAGAGTTCACGCAACGTTTCACGTCCTGGCTCGGCGAACGCGGTCGAGCCGTCCTGAAGCAGGGCAGAGGCAACGGCGGCAACGGAGTTTGGAAGGTCGAACTGCTCGACATGCGCACGGCGCCCGGCGCGCACGCGCAGGTCCGCGTCCAGGACGCGCGGTCGCGGGACGGATCTTCAGAGCAGACGAGTCTCGGCGCGTTCATGGCTCGCTGCGAGGAGTACTTCGCGTGGTCCGGTTGTCTCGTGGCTCAGGCGTTTCAGGAACGGTTGGCCGAAGGGATGATCCGCTGTTATCTGTCCCACGACGAGGTGGTGGGATTCTGCCATCAGTGGCCCCAAGGCCTGCTCAACCCGGAGAGCCTCGGCACCGCCGCGGCATCCTCGCCGATGGCGGGTCCGGATGCCCCCGCATATCAGCGACTGCGAAATCACATGCAGAACGAATGGGTGCCGCGGATGAACGATGTCCTCGGCATCGATCGCTCCTTGCTGCCGGTGATCTGGGACGCCGACTTTCTCTACGGACCCACGACGTCGTCCGGGGAGGACACGTACGTGCTGTGCGAGATCAACGTCAGCGCGGTGTGGCCGTTTCCGCCGACCGCAGCGGGCACAGTCGCCGCCGCTGCGGTCGCGCGAACCCGGGAGTCGACGATCCGTCGCCGTTAGCCCAGCCTCAAGCCGAGCCGCCCCCGCCGCCGGGTTGGTATCCGGAGGCCGGGTCGGGAACCCTGCGCTGGTGGGACGGCGTCATATGGACGGATGTCCGTCATTTCCCGCCGCCCACCTCGCCACCCGGCCCGCGTAACCACCCGGCTCGCGGAGCGTTTGAACGAGCGCTCCTGCACACACTCCACCGGAGGGTTCCCCCAGTGACCCGGGTTCTCAAGCTCGCGGCAGCAGCCACCGGCGCCGCAGTCGTCGCAACCGCTGCATTCCTCCTGCATCCGCGCTCGGGAGCGCGCCGCCGCGTGGCGGCCCGCCGCGCCACCGCCGGGGTCGCCTCCCTCGTGGGCTCGGCGGTCGACAGGCGTCCGCGCCGGGCTGGCGCAACCAGTTGGGATGAGACGCTCGCCAACCGCGTCCGCGTTGCTCTCGCCACGGGCTTCGGCGACCTCGCCACCGGGCTCGAGATCCGCGCAAGTCGCGGGGTGATCACGCTTCGCGGTGAGGTTGACGAGCTCAGCGACATCACACGATTCGAGACCGCCGTCCGCGAGCTCGGCGATGTTGGCGACGTCGACAACCTGCTCCGGCTTCGTATCCGCGGCTCGCGACCGCGCGTCCTCTCCGCGTAGCCGGGGCACGACGCAATCGGCGACACTCCGCTTGTGTCGCTCCCCATCGACCCGCCGCTCGAGCCGATGCTGGCCCGCGCCGCTCCAGAGATACCCCGAGAGGGGGGGTGGCTCTACGAGCCGAAGTGGGATGGCTTCCGGGCCATCGTGTTTCGCGACGGGCCCAGCGTCCATATCGCGAGCCGGAACGCGCTGGCGCTCGAACGGTACTTCCCGGAGCTGATCCAACCGCTCCAGGCCGCGCTCCCGGAGCGCGCGATCGTCGATGGCGAGGTCGTCATCGCAACCGAGCACGGACTCGACTTCGACGCGCTCCAGCAGCGCATCCATCCCGCCGCGTCCCGGGTTCGGATGCTGTCCGAGAAGACGCCCGCGTCGGTGGTCCTCTTCGACCTGCTTGCGCTCGACGCGGACGACTTGCGCGAGCGCCCGCTCGAGGAACGGCGCGGTCTGTTGATGCAGGCGATCGCGAGCAGTCGAACAGTCGGCGTCACTCCGCAGACCACCGATCCGGATGAGGCGACCACCTGGTTCACGCGCTACGAGGGCGCCGGGCTCGACGGGGTCGTCGCGAAGGACCCGGCCGGCACGTACCGCCCGGGGGAGCGGCGCTGGGTGAAGGTGAAGCATCTGCGCACCGTCGACTGCGTGGTCGGCGGGTACCGGCTCGCCAAGGACGGGCGGGGCATCGGGTCGTTGCTGCTCGGCCTGTACGACAGCGACGGAGCGCTCCATCACGTCGGACATACATCGTCGTTCGACGCCGCCGAGCGGCGGGCGATTCTCGAGCGACTCCAACCGCTCGTCGGCGGCGACAGCTTTGGTCAGGGGCGAACCCCGGGAGGTCCGAGCCGCTGGCAGCGTTCCGCCGACAGCGCATGGACGTCGGTGAGCCCGGAGCTCGTGTGCGAGGTGTCGTTCGACCACCTGCAGAGCGGACGCTTCCGCCACGCCTCGCGATTTCTCCGCTGGCGACCCGACAAGGCTCCGCGATCCTGCGACTTCGATCAACTCTCCCCACCGGAGGAGTTCTCGCTGGATGACATCCTGGTCACCCGAGCGTCATGAATTTCAGATGCGCCCACCCCGCCGGGGGCGGGCGGCAATGAGCGTGGAGTGCCGGGGCGGTCATGGCCGGTACTGATTACAGCTCGTACCTGCGCATCGACGAGCTGCTCGATCTCCAGCACCCGCTCACCGAGGGCGCACACGACGAGTTGCTGTTCGTGGTCATTCATCAGGCGTATGAGCTCTGGTTCAAGGTCATCCTCCACGAGCTCGACCGCGCGGTTGCGGAGCTGCAGGCGGGCCGCCCACAGGGCGCCATGGCACCGCTGCATCGCACCACCCGAATCGACGAGTTGCTGATCCTGCAATTGCGAGTGCTCGAGACGCTGACGCCAGAGGGATTTCTCGAGTTCCGCGATCCACTCAAACCAGCCTCCGGACTGCAGTCGGGACAGTTTCGCGCAATCGAGGTCCTCGGGGGCCTCGACGGGGCGTTGCCGGCCGGCGCCTCGCCATTGTCGGAGCACGACCGCGAGGAGTTGCGCCGACGTGCGGGCTCGCCAACGCTGTACACGGCACTGTGCGCGTCATTGCGCGCGCATGGGTTCGATGCTCCCGACGGCGACGGCACCGAGCTTCGCGAGCGCCGCCTCGACGCGCTTGCGTGGTTGTATCGCGACCACGCGAGCGCGGAGCGGGCGGTCCTCCACCACGTCTGCGAGCTGCTGCTCGATCACGACGAGGCGATCTCACGCTGGCGATTTCAGCATGTGCTCATGGCCGCGCGCGAGATCGGATCCCGCCCCGGCACCGGCGGCGGCGGGGTGGCCTACCTCGACACCACGATCGGGCTGCGATTCTTCCCCGAGCTCTGGGAGGTACGGAATCGTCTGTGATCACGCAGCTTCCGGACAATCTCGACCGCAACTCGTGCGCCACGCTCGACGCCCAGGACCCGCTCGCAGCCTTCCGCGATCGCTTCCTCCACGACGACACCACGATCTACCTCGACGGCAACTCGATGGGGCGCTTGCCCAAAGCTGCGGTGTCGCGGTTGCGGGAGATGGCCGAGCATGAATGGGGAACGATCCTCGTCCGCGGCTGGACCGAGTCGGGATGGATGGAGTCGCCGCTGCGCGTCGGTGACCGCATCGGCGAGCTGATCGGCGCGTCACCCGGGGAAGTGCTGGTCGCGGACACGACATCGGTGGGGCTGTTCCGTCTGATGACGTCGGTGGTGCGGGCGCGGCCGCAGCGCCGTGTGATCGTCACCGAGCGGAGCAATTTCCCCACCGATCTCTACATCGCCGCCGGCGTCGCCGAGCTGCTGGGCCGCGAGGTTCGCGCGGTCGACCGCTCTGAGCTCGGTGACGCGCTGGACGGTGACGTGGCGCTGCTCATGCTGACCGAGGTCGACTTCCGGACCGGCGCGCGCCACGACATGGGGGCGCTCACCGAAGCCGCGCATGCTGCCGGCGCGCTCGTGCTCTGGGACCTCTCGCACTCCGCGGGTGCTGTTGAGATCCGGCTCAATCACCACCGCGTCGACCTGGCGGTGGGATGCGGCTACAAATACCTCAACGGCGGCCCCGGATCGCCGGCGTACCTGTACGTCGCGACCGCGTTGCAGGAGGAGCTGCGCAATCCGATCCAGGGATGGCTGGGCCACGACAACCCGTTCCTATTCGACTCCGAGTACCGTCGGGCGCCCGGAATACGCGGCTGGATGAGCGGATCACCGCCGGTTTTGGCGATCGGTGCGCTCGCCGTGGGCGTCGACCTTCAGCTCGAGGCCGGATCCCGCGCCATCGGGGACAAGGCGGCGATGCTCACCGAGGTCTTCATACGTCTCGCCCACGCGCGCCTCGACGCGCTCGGCTTCGAGGTCGCGACTCCCGGCCCGTCCGAACGCCGCGGCGCTCAGGTCTCACTCCGGCACGCGGACGGCCTCGCGGTCGTGCGCGCGGTCGCCGATCGCGGTGTCATCGGCGACTTCCGGCCGCCGGACATGTGCCGCTTCGGCCTCGCTCCGCTGTACACACGGTTTGTCGACCTGTGGGACGCCGCCGAGCGCATCGCCGAGGTCGTCGAGAACGGCACGAGCCGGCTGCCGAAGTATCGCGAGGACGTCGCGATTCCCTGAGCTCAGCCGGCCTGGGGTCGGGCGTACACCGCGATCGGCTTGAACACGTAGGGCGTGGTCGTGCATCCGTCCTGCTGGCAGACCCTGAACCCGAAGATGATCTTCAAGTAGCCCACCCCGGCGTGTATCGCCCGGAACGTCCATGTTTGCGCGCCGGGGAAACCGCAGATTGCTTTGAGGTGGCACGGGGGATTCGCGGTTGCCGTGAGGATGTCGGGGTTGGCGGACTCGACTGTCTCGCCCAAGCCGGGCAGCAGCACAATCTCAACGCTTGTGCCCAACGGGAGGCGAACCGGCGCGGTCGTCTTCGGCTGCAATATCAGCACTGCCCCGTCGTGTTGTTGGATGTCACCGGCTGGCTCCGATGCCGCCGGCCGGGCGACCACGGGCTGTGCGCGAGTCGCGAAGAGCACCACCGTGATGAGCGCTCCGAGCGCGATCGGCGCGAGCACCGCGGCCACGACCAGCAGCCATCGCCGCGTCGCGACCGGCCCGGCGGCGGGGCTCAGCGCCTCGTCATTCCGCGAGGCGCGCGCCATGACGACCAAGTTGACCACGCGATGATGAGCACCACCGTCCCGACGATGAACCAGAGCGCGTAGTTGCTGATCGTCTGCGCGACGGTCACGGCCGGCTGGCCGATGGCCCAGCCCGCGGCGACGATCAGCCCGATGTACGCCAGTGTGCCGATCAGGTCGGCTGCGATGAAGATGGCGAATGGCATTCCAGCTTCGCCCGCGGCCATGTAGAAGAGCGGCGAGGGTGCGGGCAGGAATGGCGCGAGCACGATCGTCCACACCCCGTATTTCTTGAAGAAGCGTTCCCCCCGCGCGGCTCGCCTGCGCCAGCGGGGGTCCGATGCGCTCAGGTAGTTGATCAGGCCGCGGCCATATCGTTTTCCGGCCCAGAAGAAGAACGGGTCGGTCATCATCGAGATCGGAATCGGCGCGATCAGCGCGAGCAGGATTGGCGCCCTGCCGACCCGCGCGAATCCTCCCGCGGCGACCATCGAGGCGATGCTGCCGCGAAGCGCGCTGAGCAGCACGGGGTTGCGCCCGAGCAGGAGTGGGGTGAGCGGCAGCCCGGCGTAGTAGTAGATCGTGTTCGCGATGATCGGCCCGACGCAGAGAACGTCCTTGACGCCGATGCGCGGACGCGGTCGACGCGGCTCCGCGGCGGCGTCGACGATCACGGTCTCGCTGTCCATGCGCCCATTGTCACCCCTGTCTCGAGGGGACGCGGTCAGGCGACCTCGCGGACCGGCACCTCGAGTGCGATGGCGGGCTGGGATTTGCGACTCTGGCCGACCAGGAGCAGGACGACCGCGCCGACGATGAGCGCCGCCGCGACCAGCGTGAGCGGGGTCACCGCCTCGCCGAGCACGATCGCTCCGAGCGCGACCGCGACGACCGGGTTGACGAATGCGTACGTGGATGCCGCGGTGACCGACACGTGGTGCAGGAGCCAGATGTACGCGACGTAGCCGACGAGCGCGCCGATGAGCACCAGGTAGATGAAGGCGGCAACGGAGGCGAAGGACACGTTGCCGAGGTGCACGTGGCCGAGCTCTCCGGTGGCAACCCCCGCGATGCTCAGCAGGGCACCGCCGGCGATCATCTCCATTCCCACCGCGGTGAGCGGCTGGCGGGGTGCCGGCGCGTCACGCGCGTAGAGGGAACCAAGCGCCCAGAGGAGCGGCGCGAGCAGCACCACGAGCGTCTGCCAGTGCCCCGCGCCGCCGCCCGGACGCACCAGCAGAACGATCCCGGCGAGTCCGAGCGCGATGCCGATCGCCGCCGTCCAGTTGATCCAGCGGCCGCCGAACGCCGGGGCGAACAGCGCCATCCAGAGCGGGACCGTGGCGATGATGAGCGCGACGAACCCACTCGGCAGGTACTGCTCGCCCCAGGCGACCCCGCCGTTGCCGAAGAGCAGCAGACAGCCGCCGATGATCAGCGCGGATCGCCAGTGGATGAGCGTCAGCCGCTCCCGGGGCGCTCCGGGGCGATGCGAGAACGCCAGCAGCAGCAGCCCGGCGAGGACGAACCGTGCGCCCGACATCAGCAGCGCCGGGATGGTCTCGATGGCGATATGGATCGTCAGGTACGTCGAACCCCAGATGACGTACACCGCGGCAAAGGCGATCACGATCTGGGCCCGAGAAGCCTGGGGTGTGGACACGGTCGAACTCATTTGTTATGATACAAAACGATGAACGTACCGATACGTTATCACATCACCGGAAGACGGGCGTCCGAGATCGCGGAGAGCGTCGAGCGTGGCATCCGCGACGGCGAGCTCACAGCTGGGACGCGTCTGCCGACCGTCCGATCGCTCGCCTCCCATCGCGGGATCAGCACCGCGACGGTCGCGTCCGCGTACCGGGAGCTGCGTCGTCGTGGGCTCGTCGCCGGGGCCGGCCGGCTCGGCACCACCATTGCCCCGCGGGTCCCTCCGTCGCCGCGCGGCCGGCCGATCGTGCCCGCCGGTGTCGTCGACCTGCTCTCCGGCAACCCGGACCCGGCGTTGCTCCCCGATCTCGCGTCCGCGTTCCTGGAGCTGCCCCACGAGCCGGTTCTGTATGGGGCCGCGGGCTCCGACCCCGAGCTGCTCGCCCTGGCGGCGGCCCGGCTCGACCGTGACGGCGTGCCGAGCGACCACCTGACCGTCGTCGGGGGTGCGCTCGATGGCATTCAACTCGCGCTCCTCGCACACCTCCGGCCCGGCGATCGGATCGCCGTCGAGGACCCCTGCTACCCCGGGGTGATCGATCTCGCGTCCGCGCTCGGCTTGACCGCGCTTCCGGTGGCGATCGATGACCGGGGTCCGACCGCCGAGGCTCTCGCTCGCGCGCTTCGGGCCGGTGCTGTGGCCTGTTCGCTGACACCGCGCGCGCAGAACCCCTACGGGTCCGCGATCGACGCCGAACGAGCCGACGAGCTCCGCGCGGTGCTCGCCCGCCATCCGGGGGTGCTGGTGCTCGAGGATGATCACGCCTTCGACATCACAGAACGTCCATGTCACTCGCTGTGTGAGCCGGGGCGGGCTCGCTGGGCGCATGTCCGGTCGGTTTCGAAGTCGCTGGGACCCGACCTGCGTCTCGCCATCATGGCCGGTGACGCGACCACTGTGGCGCGCGTCGAAGGTCGCCGCCTGCTTGCCGCCGGGTGGGTGTCCCACCTCCTCCAACAGCTGGTCGTGCGGATCTGGAGCGACCCTCGGGAGGCGGATCGTACGCAACAGGTCGCTGCCACCTACACGCGCCGCCGCGACGCGCTTCGCGAAGCGCTCGGCGCCCGAGGCATCGAGTCCCACGGCCGCTCGGGCCTCAACGTCTGGGTCCCGGTGGCTCACGAGGACGCGACTGTTGCGGCCCTCCAGGAGCGTGGCTGGGGCGTGCTCGCCGGGGACCGGTTCCGGATCGCCAGCCAGCGCGGCATCCGGGTCACCACGTCACAGCTCGAACCCGATGACGCAGTACGTTTCGCGGCCGACCTCGAAGCGGCGTTGACACCGCGGCCCTCGCGACTCAGCTGACCCGAACGATGTCCGAGCACCCCGCTGAACACATGCACGAGGACCGGGCGCGCGCACTGTCATTCGGGGGCGTGGCCGCGCTGTACGACAAGGCCCGCCCGTCCTACCCACCGGGACTCATCGACACGCTGATGGACCTGTCGCCGGGACTCGTCCTGGATGTCGGTTGCGGCACCGGGAAGGCCGCACGGTTGCTGGTCGACCGCGGATGCGACGTCCTCGGCGTCGAACCCGATCCGGCGATGGCGGCAATCGCCCGGAGCCACGGGATCACCGTCGAGGAAGCAACCTTCGAGCGCTGGGAGCCCCGCGGCCGCGTCTTCGACCTGATCGTGTCCGGGCAGGCCTGGCACTGGGTGGACCCTGTACCGGGCGTCGCCAAGGCGGGTTCATTGCTGCGACCAGGGGGACACCTCGGCGTGTTCTGGAATCGCGGCCGGCCCGACGAGGATGCCTCGCGGGCGTTCGACGCCGTGTACATGCGCCTCGCCCCAGGGCTCGCGAAGACCAATATCGCGCTGAACCCGCCGGCCGAGCCGATGGATCGGATGACGCAGCTCGAAAACAGCGGAGTGTTCACGGAGATCGCGGCGCGCACCTTCCCGTGGGAGACGGTCTACGACCGTGCAGGCTGGCTCGACTTCATCGCCACTCACAGCGATCATGTCCGCCTGCCTGAGCTCCAGCGGCGTGCGCTCCTCGACGCGCTTGGCGACGCCGTCGACGCGCTCGGGGGAACCATGACGTACCACTATTCGACAGTGCTGGTGCTGGCGAAACGAGGCGTGTGACCACCGCCGTACCATCCGGCGAATGGCCGCGGATTTAGCCCAGCTGCGTTTCGTACGTCCCGCGTGAGCCAGATCGCCGAGCAGGCGAGGGGCCTCGCGTTGCGGCTGCTCTCGAGACGTTGGGACGACCCGCCGCATACCATCGAAACCATGGACACCGCGATTGCCGAGCTCGCCGCGATGCGCAGGGTTGCGGTCGATTCCGAAGACGAGCAGGCGCTGCAGGAAGTGCTCGAGCAGATCGCCGAGATGCGTCGCGAGCTCGACCCGTGACCCCCCGGGCTTCGTGCTGGTGAACGTCACCGACGGCCTCGAGATCGGCGGCGGAGCGGTGATCGTGCTGGTGACCATCTACGACGTCTTCCAGTCGGTGGTCATGCCGCGGCCGGCGGTGGGTCGGGTGCGCCTGAGCTTCACGCTCATTCGGGGTGGATGGCGCGCCTGGCGGAAGGTCGCGGAGCGCCCCAGCAAGCTCCAGACTCGTGAGACAGCGCTCGCCGCCTTCGCGCCGATGATGCTGGTGACACTGCTCGTGCTCTGGGGCTTTGCGCTCATCCTCGGCTTTGCACTCATCTACAGCGGTCTTCATGATGGCCTCCGCCCGCAGCCCGACTCGTTCGGCACGACGCTCTATTTCTCCACGGGCCGGATGCTCGCCTTCTCGGTCGCCGGCATCGAGGCGACCGGAGTGGCGACGCGAACCTTCGCGGCCATCGAGGCGGCGAGTGGCTTCGGATTGTTCGCCCTGGTGATCAGCCTGCTGTTCTCGCTCTTCAGCTCATTCCAGCGACGCGAGACGGCGGTGGTGGCGCTCGACGCGCTCGCGGGGGCACCGCCCTCCGGGGTGCAATTGCTCGAGACGTGCGCCAAGGACGCGATGCCCGAGCAGCTGATCGCGACCTTCGATGAGTGGCGCCTGTGGACGGTGGACGTCATCGAGAGCCACCTCTCCTACCCGTTGCTCTTCTACTTCCGGTCCAGTCACGACAACGAAGCGTGGGCCAACTCGTTCGGCGCGGTGATGGACGCGGCGACACTCGTGCTCACCACCGTGGATGGAGGACCGGTGGGTCACGCGCGGCTCATGCACAAGGTCGGCGCTCATTTCGTTGCCGACATGCGCGATCACTTCCGGTCCGTGGGCGAGCCGGTCGCCGGGGTCGAGCGCGAGGAGTTCGTCGAGGCGTACGGCCGCCTCGAGCACGCGGGATATCAGCTGCACAACGTCGACAGGGCGTGGCAGGAGTTCAGCATGATGCGCAGCAAATACGGCTTGTGGCTCAACCAGACGACCAAGGGGCTCGGCGTCCCGCCAGCGCCGTGGATCGGCGATCGTTCGTATCTGCCCCATCGCGAGCGCCCCGCGCGGGGTCGCGGTCAGCGCCGCGTTGCCTGAGCAGGCGCGCTGACGTACCCGTCGCACTCGCGCACGGGGAGCGACGGGTAGCGCGGGAATCGCGGGTCCGAGTCGGCAAGTCCACAACGCACGAAGACGGAGCGCGCGCCGGTGACCAGCCGCGCGTGGATGCACGACGCGCAGAGGCCTGCGAACGGGGGCGGAGTCGCGTGCACTCGACCATGGTGCGCGTGCCGGTCATACCAGCGCTTACCATGCGCGGGCAATGCCTGCCACGACCGTCACCGAACACATCGACAAAGCCATACGCAAGATCGACAAGTCGACGGCCATCGACCACTGGGACCGAAACCTCGGCCGCTACGACGCCGAGGAGTTGATGGCCGAGGTGCTCGGGCGACAGCTGACCCGGGCGCTCCTCGATCGCGTGCTCGACGGCACGTCGAAGAAGCGGTACGCGGCGATGGTTGCGCGTCGCGTCAACGGCGAGCCGATTCCTCGCATCAAGGGGCACTACGCATTCCGGGGACTCGATCTGCTGGTGAGAGACGGCGTCTTCGTGCCACGAGCATCGAGCGAGTTGCTTGCGGAGGAGGCGGTCAGGGCCCTGCGCCGGCGGCGCGGGCCGAGGGTCGCGGTCGACGTGGCGACCGGTGCCGGTCCGGTCGCGCTCGCCGTCGCCAACGAGGTGCGCAACGCCGATGTCTGGGGCGTGGACATCTCCCCGGACGCTGCGGCGCTCGGCAGGGACAACGCGCGACGTCTCGGTCTCGGCAATGCGCATTTCCGCGCCGGCGATCTCCTCGACGCGCTCCCGCGCCGGCTGTGTGGTGCGATCGATGTCTTCACGATCCACCCGCCATATGTGCTCCGCCGGGACCTGAAGGAACTGCCCCGAGAGATCCGTGCGTTCGAGCCGCTCCAATCGCTCACCGACGGCTCCGATGACGGTCTCGGGTTGGTGCGCAGGCTCGCCGATGCCGCACACGACTGGCTCAAGCCGGGCGGTGTTCTGCTCGTCGAGGTCGGCACCTACCTGTCGCGGCGCACTCAGGCGACGCTGCGTGCCGCCGGACTCGTCGACGTGAGTTGGACGAAGGACGAGCTCGGAGTCACCCGCGTCGTCTCCGGCCGAGTGCCACGGACGAACGCGCGCCCGAGTCGTTGACGACGGTCAGCCGCCGTCCGGAGCGACCGCATCGCGGCGCGGCGCCGCCGGTTTCCCGGTGAGCTCGGTCGACGTCGCAGGCGCCGCCCGAACATCGGTGAGCTGCGTATCGAGCTCGTCGGTGCGCTCCGTGGAGCGCACCAGCTGATGGCGCAGCGTCTCCATCTCGTGCTCGAGCGCTACCTTGGCATCGATGACACGCAGCAGCTCGTCGCGCAACAGCGCTGCCTGCCGGGCCGGGTCGGGATCATCGATGATCGCCGCGATGCGCTCCTGCTCTCGATCCCGCCAGCGCGTTGCAAGCAGGGTCGCGGTGCCGTCCGGTGGGCGATACGAACGTGCGCCCGCCTCGACCACCCGACGAATGATCGCCGGCCCACTTGCGGTGTTGAGCCGCTGGCGGAGATGCAACGGGTGACGCGGAGGCGGGTCGCTCAACCGGAACCGCGGCCAGTAGATGCGCACCGCACCGTCGTACACCGAGAGCATCCCGAGTCGCTTGGTCAGGCGATGTGAGTCCTCGACTCGTGGCATGACGAAGACGTGCGCGAGTCCGCAGAGCTCCCGGGCCGTCAGCGACGGATTGCCGGCCTCGGTTGGGTACACGCCGTCCTCCTCTTTCCTGGCACTGAAGAGCACCACCGGGAGGCGTCGTCCCGGGTCGAGGAGGCATGAGTGCACGAAGGAGTCGATCTGCTCGGAGCCCAGCACCGCCTCCGGCGTCGAGCGAAGCCGTTGCGATCCAGCGGTTGCTCCGTCATTGACGAAATCGTGGAGCAAGCCAACCAGCGGCGGAACCAGCGGTGACGGTGGCACGCGAACATAGCGCATGTCCTGCTCGACCGAGACACCGACCGCCACCGTGTCATCGGTGCGCACGGCGTCGACAGTGGTGATCCAGAGTATCGACCGGTCCCACTCGTCCGGCCGCTGGACAGCGACACGGCACAGCGACCGATTCCCGCTGTCGCAGCGCAGCACGGTCACGTGCAGCTCGCCTTCCTGGAGCTCGCCCTCGCGCACATGATCCGCTGCAGTCTTAAGACCACTCGTCGCCCAGAGCCACATTCGCTGAGCTGCCGCTTCGAAAAGCGCAACTCCGGCCACCCCCTTATGGTCGAGGGTGAGTCTCGCCCCAAGGGCGCGGAACATCGCGCCTCATCCTACATCGTCCATGGCACCGCGCAAAGCGGCGATCACTCCGCGTGCATGACGCTCCTCCTGTCGCACGCCGCCGAATGCGACGCGGATCGCGTAATCACCACGCAGCTTTGTGTGGCTCACGAAGAACCGTCCACCGATGTTGATGCGCTCGACGATGCGCTGGTTGAGCGCGTCGAGCGTTCCGGGGTCGTCGAGGCCGGGAGGATGTGCGCGCAGGCAGACGACGCTCAGTGGCGCGGGCGCGAGCAGCTCGAAGTCGGGCTCACCCTCGATCCAGCGCGCGAGCATTGACGCATACTCGCAGTGCTCACGAATGCGTTGAGCGAGCCCATCGGTCCCGAAATGACGGATGACCATCCACAGCTTGAGCGCCCGCATCCGGCGGCCGAGTGACGTTCCGTAGTCCATCAGGTTGGGGGCGTTCTGTTCCGACCCATCGGCGGTGGTCAGGTATTCCGGCACGAGCGAGAAGGCATCGCGCAGCACGTCGGGACGCCGCGTCCACAGGACGCTGCAGTCGATCGGTGTGAAGAGCCACTTGTGCGGGTTGACGACGATCGAGTCGGCGCGGTCGGCTCCGTCGAGCACCCAGCGCAGCTCGGGAGCGATCGCGGCGGCACCGCCATACGCCGCGTCGACATGGAGCCACAATCCATGCTGGTCGCAGAGCGACGCGATCGCTGGGATCGGATCGACACTGGTGGTTGATGTGGTGCCCGCGGTGGCGACAACCGCGAACGGGCGGATGCCGGCGGCGATGTCCTGGTGAATCGCCTGGCGGAGCGCCACCGGGTCCATTCTGAATCGCTCGTCGACCGGGATCCGGCGCAGCCCTTCTGCACCGGTGCCCAGCACGATGCCGGCTTTCTCGACAGATGAGTGCGCCTCGGCGGATGCGTAATAGCGGAGCGCGGGCATGTCGGGACGTCCGGCCATGCCAAGTTCGCGGATGCGCAGGTCGGTCTGGGCCTCGCGCGCTGCTGCCAGCGCGTAGAGCGTGCTCGTCGAGGCCGTGTCGTTGATCACCCCGAAGCGGGGTTGCGGCAGCCCCACCATCTGGCGAAGCCAGTCGAGGGTGACCTGCTCCAGCTCGGTCGCCGCCGGGGCGGTCCGCCAGAGCATCGCGTTGACGTTGAACGCCGCGGCAAGCGTCTCGCCGAGGATCCCGGGCCCCGATCCGCTCGACGCGAAGTACGCCATGAACCCCGGGGACTGCCAGTGGGTGGTTGCGGGAATCAGCAGCTCCTCGACGTCGGCGAGCACCGTCTCGATCGGCTCGCCGTTCCGGGGCGGCGCCACGGGCAGTTCACGCCGCACCGCTCCCGGCTGAGCGGGACTCAGCACCGGGAAGCGCTCGACGTCCCGGAGGTAGTCGGCGGTCCAATCGGCGACGCGGTGCGCTGCATGCCGGTACGCTTCCGGATCCATGTCGCCAGTGGGTCGAGCACCTGTCATGTGGTCGCAGATCGTGACGCTCAGGCGCCTCGCCGCGCAGGGCCGCGAGACGCGTGCTGCGCCGAGGTCCCCGGCGCGCAGCGGTAGACTGACAGCGTGACCGCCTCGCTGACCGTCGCCGACGTGATGCACAAGCCGGCGGTGGTCGTGCCGACCACGATCACCCTGGCGGAGGCTGCGGTGATCCTTGACCGCGCGAATGTCGGAGCCGCCGCCGTCCTGGACGAGCAGGACCGGTTGCGCGGGATGCTGAGTGAGCGGGACCTCCTCCGCTCGGTCGGGCACGGCGTCGACCCGGGCACCGCCAAGGTCGAGGAGGTCATGACCAGGGACCCGGTCACGGTCTCGGTGACCGACACCGTGGAGAAGGGCCTCGAGCTCTTCCGAGAGCGCCGCTTCCGCCACCTCCCGGTGATGGACGGCGATCGGGTTGCGGGAATCCTGTCGATCCGCCATGTGGTCCGGGTGGCGCACATCGAAGAGGTGCAGCCGGCGGGCTCTGCTCCTCCCGGGCTCGCGCCCCGCGGCCTCGAGGGCGTGGCTGTGGCCGAGACCTCGGTCGGCGACGTTCGCGGCGAGGAGGGGTTCTTCCACTACCGGGGCTACAACGCCACCGAGCTGGCACGCCGGTGTTCGTTCGAGCAGGTATGGCATCTGCTCGTCGAAGGTGAGCTGCCCGACGACGCCCAGTTGAAGGCGTTCACCAAGCTCGCGGTTGAGGCGCGCTCCGTTCCCGACATGGTCGCGGACCTGCTCCCTGCGATCGCGGCGCTGCCCGGGTATACGCCGCTGATGGCGCTTCGCTCCGCCGTGTCACTCGCGGGGGCGGCCCTCGAGCAGCAGCCGACGCTCGACATCCCCGCGGACGAGGTCCGCCGGGAATGCCTGAAGATGGCGGCGATCGTCCCGGTGCTGCTGATGCGCCTGCACCGCCACCATCTCGGCCTCGAACCAGTCGAGCCGGACCCGGACCTCGGGTACGTGGGCGCCTACATCCAGATGCTCACCGGCGAGCGGCCCCACGACCGGGCGATCCGCGCGCTGGAGCAGTACCTGATCCTGACGATGGACCACGGGTTCAACTCGTCGACCTTCACGGCGCGGGTGATCACGTCGACGGGGTCCGACATCGGGTCGGCGCTCACCGGGGCGATCGGTGCTCTGGCCGGTCCGCTCCACGGGGGTGCGCCGTCGAGGGCACTCGCCATGCTCGATGCGATCGGCACCCCGGACAAGGCCGAGGAGTACCTCCGCCACGAGATCTCGTCCGGTGAGCGCCTGATGGGCTTCGGCCATCGCGTCTACAAGACCGACGACCCGCGCTCGACGCTCCTGCGCGAGGTGGCGATCGAGCTGGGCGGTCCGCAGGCGGAGTTCGCCGTCCAGGTGGAGCAGACCGCGCTGCGCGTGCTCAACGAGCTGAAACCCGGCCGGCGTCTCTACACGAATGTGGAGTTCTACGCCGGGGTGGTGATGAACAGCGTCGGCATCCCGCCCGACATGTTCACCCCCACGTTTGCCTCGAGCCGCACCGTCGGCTGGACCGCGGCGATCGCCGAACAGGCGGCCAACAACAGGCTGATCCGTCCCTCCGCGCTGTACGTCGGTCCGCAGCCGCCGCGGCCCCTGCCCGACGGTTACGGGGCGGCAATCAAGAGCGCCGAACTCGCACGCTGATCTCGGGGTAACGCAGGCGTAACGAGCGCGATTTCGCTGGCCAGCACCGAAACAAGCTCGTCACCCAACCACAACGTCTGGCCGCCACGCGTGAATGATGCTTTCGACATGATCCCGGCATTTTTCCCAGCGTTGGTAGCCCTGGTGAGGTCGATGACCGTTCCCACCAGCCGGCGGCGCGATGACGAACGTGGTCAGGGACTGGTTGAGTACGCACTCGTCCTCGTCCTGATCGCCATCTTCGTGATCGTCGTGGTCGGCGTCGTCGGACACCAGACGAACAACGTCTTCTCGAACGTGAGCAACGGCCTGAACGCATAGGGCGAAGGCGATCCTGCGACTGCGCAGGTATCGCCCCTCGCTTGTGAGATTCAGGACGGTGGCGTTGCGTAAGGTTGCGCCCAGTGGAATCACCCCAGGCGCGCCGTCACGACGGTGTTCTCGCGATCCCCGGGCTTGCAGGGGTGGTGCTGTGCGGTGGTCGCAGCGCGCGAATGGGCGTCGACAAGGCGACCATCACCTTCGAAGGAACGACGCTGCTGGAGCGCGCGCTCATCCGCCTCGATCCGGTGTGCGATCCCGTGCTCATCGCCGCTGGGGCTGCGCCCCGCGAAGTCGCCGGCCGGCTCTCGGTCGCTGACCCTGTGCCCGGAGCCGGGCCGCTCGGCGGGCTCGTCGCGGCGTTGCGCGCATCACCGCACCAGCTGCTCGCGGTCGTGGCCGTCGACCTCCCATGGATCGATCCGCATCTCATAAGGATGCTGGCGGCGAGGATCAGCGACGGTGATGTGGCGGTGTGCGAGACGGCACGCGGCATCGAGCCGCTCCACGCCGTCTACGCCACGTCCATGCTCGCCTCGGCGGAGGCGGCGCTCGCCGGGTCGGATCGATCGCTGCGGCATCTGATCGACGAGTCGAAGGCGGTGCGCATCACCGAGCGCGAGTGGCGCGCCGCGGGCATCTCCGACCGCTTCACCCGCAATGTCAACACTCCGCAGGACCTCGTCGAGGTCACCCGGCACCATCCCCGATGAGGGTACGGACCACCGACTCCGCCCGCTCGAGAGCGTCGGACTCGGAGATGCCCAAGCGGACGGCGTCCTGGACGAACCGGCCGGTCAGGTAGGCCGCGAGCGGGGCGTTCTGCCGCTCGCTCGCATGCGCGACGTCGCGGGCAATGCGGAGCAGCCGCGCGCGTCCGGCGAGATCGACCGGTTGCACGGCCCCGGCCGAGCCTCGAGCCGCGCTCAATGCCGAAGCAAGCTTGGCGAGCAGATCGTTTGTATCGGGTGCGTCGGTCATGTCGCGGGTGATCTTGGCGGATGGCCATCGGGCGCGGGACCCGCCATCCCGACACGCGGTCGCTATCGTGGTCGCCATGACCGTGCGCCACCGGCGTGTGATGGAGGTTGCGGCCGGCGGAGGCGTGACCTGGCGGAGCGACGAAATCAGCACCGAGGAGCCGCTCGAGATCCGGGTCGGGGGCGTCCCACTCTCGGTCACGATGCGCACCCCCGGGGACGACTTCGACCTGGTCGCCGGCTTCCTGATCACCGAGGGCATCGTCCGCGGCGCGGCTGAGATCGCGGGGATGCGGATGTGTCCCGACGCGGCGGCCACAACCGGTGAGTTGAACGTCGTCGAGGTCACGCTGTCGGACGCCGCGGCATCACGGGATTTGACGCCGCGCGCGTTCTACATGACCTCATCGTGCGGCATGTGCGGCAAGGCGAGCATCGAGGCCGTGCGCACCAGGTCGGCATACGACGTGGCCGGCGACCCGCTGCGCGTTTCGCCCGAACTCCTGCTTGGCCTGCCCGCGATACAGCGTTCGGCGCAGCGGCAGTTCTCGCGCACCGGGGGATTGCACGCCGCAGCACTGTTCGACCGTGCCGGTGGGTTGCTCTGCCTGCGTGAAGATGTCGGTCGCCACAATGCGTTCGACAAGGTCATCGGGTGGGCGGCCACGCAGGGACGGCTTCCGCTCCGCTCGCACATCATCCTCGCGTCGGGGCGCGCCAGCTTTGAGTTGACACAGAAGTCGTTGATGGCCGGGATTCCCTTGCTGGCGGCCGTTTCGGCGCCGTCGAGCCTGGCCGTGGAGCTCGCGGCTGACTCCGGGATGACCTTGATAGGCTTTCTTCGCGGTGAGCATATGAATGTCTACGCGGGCCACGAGCGGATCCTTCGCGATGCCTGATCTCAGCGACGGGAAGCGCTGGCGTGCGGCGGAGATCACCGTCAGCGACAGCCGTCGCGGCATCGATGCCGACGATCGCAGCGGCGATGTCATCGTCGCGCGATTCGCGCTCCTCCCTGCGGATATCGTCGCCCGCGAGAGTGCGACCGACGACATCGAAAGGATCCGAGCCGCCGTCGAGCGGTGCGCCGGCAAGTCGGACATTCTCATTCTCACCGGTGGCACTGGTCTCGGTCCTCGCGACGTGACACCGCAAGCGCTGCTCCCCTTGTTCGACTACGAGGTTCCGGGGATGGCGGAGGTGATGCGCCACCAGGGCCTCAAGTCAACGCCGCACGCGATGCTCTCACGCCAGGTCGTCGGTGTCACCAGGAACTGCCTGGTCCTGTCCCTGCCCGGGAGTCCCACCGCCGTGGCCGAATGCCTCGATGCGGTCTGGCCGGCGCTGCCGCACGCGCTCGCGCTCATCTCGGGAGAGACGCGGCACACCGCTCAGGCAAGCCCCGCGAACTAACCCCTTTCCGGCCGGTCGAGCGACCCGCTTCGCCCGCCCTCCTTGTGTACCAAGGTGACGTCGGTGATCGATGCCCAGCGGTCCACGGCCTTGATCATGTCGATGACCGTGAGCGCGGCGATGGTAACGGCGGTCAGGGCTTCCATCTCGACCCCGGTCGCGCCCTCGACGCGCGCGGTCGCCTCGATCAGGACGCCCGGAGTCTCGGAGGTGTCGACGCGCAGGTCGACGTCGACGTGGCGGAGCGCAAGCGGATGGCAGAGGGGGATCAGGTCAGACGTGCGCTTGGCACCCATGATGCCCGCGATGCGCGCGGTGTCGACCACGCTGCCCTTTGCGATCGTGTTGGCGGCGATGCGCTGCGCCGCCTCAGCACTGCATCGCACCCGACCGCGCGCCGTCGCGCTGCGCTGGGTCACCGCCTTGTCGCTGATGTCGACCATGCGTGCGCGACCGGTTTCGTCAACGTGGGTGAGGCGTTGCTCCATCACACGGTCGCCTCGTCGGCGGTGCGATGGCGGGCATCGACCCAGTGCGCGCCATCCGGACGGTGCTCGCGCTTCCACACCGGTACGGTCGTCTTGATGAGCTCCAGCGCCTCCTGACACGCTGGAAATGCCGCGTCCCGGTGCGGCGCGGTCACCACCACGAGCACGCTCGCATCGCCGACCAGGAGCGCGCCGGTGCGGTGCACGATGGTGATGGTGCTGATCCCGCCACGCGCCAGCAGCTCTTCGCCGATGCGTTGCATCTCGACTTCGGCCATCTCGGCGTATGCCTCGTAATCCATGCGTTCCACGGCAACGCCGTCGCTGTGATCACGAACCCTGCCGATGAAGGTCGCGACCGCACCGTCGCGCGAGGTTCCCGCGCGCGCGATCACCGCCGCGATGTCGATTGGAACGTCGGTGATCCAGACGCGCACCGGAGCCGCATCGTCGCCGCCGCCCGCCACCGGGGGGATGAAGGCGATGGTGTCACCGCCGCGAACCGCTGTGTTCCACTCGCAGTAGCCCAGATTGCGCGCCGCGCGGACCGACCCGGCGTCGACCGCGGCGGCGGGATGGCGGCGCACCAGCTCGTCCCACACCTCCTGCACGGTGGCACCGGCGACGTGGACCTCGGCGGCGCCGACGCGCTCACGCAGCGGACCGAAGACCAGCACGGTGACGTCATCCATCGGTCAACCGCCGATGTACGACATCTCGATGCGTTCGCCCTCGGCGATGCCGAGCCCGCGCAACTCGGAGTAACGATCGTCGCGGCGCTTCCAGCGTTCGGCGACCATGCTACGGAGCGCGTCGTCGTCGGCACCCGAGCGCAGGGGCTCGCGCAGGTCGATGCCGGCGGTCGCGAACAGGCACGTGTAGAGCTTGCCGTCGACGCCGAGACGAGCCCGCGTGCAGTCGCCGCAGAACGGGCGGCTCACCGACGTGATCACCCCGAGGTCTCCGTTGCCGTCAGCGAAGCGATACGTCCGGGCGACGGCGCTCGGATCGGGATCTTCCTCGAGGAGCGGATACACCCGTCGCACCCGCTCGAGGATCTCCTCGCCAGTCACGACGTCCGCCATCCGCCACCCGTTGGTCTCGCCCACATCCATGTACTCGATGCAGCGGAGGCTCAGCCCCTCGCGGCGGGCGAAGGCGACGAGGTCGAGCAGGCCATCCTCATTCACCCCGCGCTGCACCACGCAGTTGAGCTTGACGGGCGCAAGTCCGGCCTCGCGTGCGGCGGCGATGCCGTCGAGCACCTCGCTGACCTCGATTCGCGAATCACTCATTGCGGCGAAGACGGCCGGGTCGAGCGAGTCGAGGCTCACCGTGACCCGATGCAGGCCGGCTTCGCGAAGGCGGACCGCCCAGCGCCGGAGCAGCGCGCCGTTGGTGGTCAGCGCGATATCCGCGACGCCCAGGCCGGCAATGCCCTCGACGATCTCGGCAAGATCGGTGCGAAGCAGCGGTTCGCCGCCGGTCAAGCGGATCTTGGTGACGCCGAGCGACGCGAACACTCCCGCGAGTCGCACGATCTCTCGCGCCTCGAGCGCTTCGGCGCGAGGCAGGAATCGATATCCCGGCCCGAAGCGCGCCTTGGGCATGCAGTACGGGCAGCGGAAGTTGCAGCGATCGGTGACCGAGATGCGCACGTCGCGGAGTGATCGGCCGAACCGGTCCGCGCCGACGGTCACCTCGGGCAACGCGGTGACGGTTGTCATCGCAACGGGATCGCCTCGACGACCGTGCCGGTTTTGACGACCTCGAGGTCCGCGGGAAACACGAGCAAGCAGTCCGCGCGCGTGAGCGACCGCAGCATCGACGATCCCTGGTCGCCCGAACTGTGCGCGTGGGGCAGATCGCCGTCTGATGTCACGCGCAGCACGGCGCGCGTGTACGTCTCCAGTCCGAACGGTTTGCTCATCGCCTCGCCGAGCCGGACCAGCATGCGCCGCCGGTGCAGCTCGTTCGCGCCCTGCATCCGGCGAACGACCGGACGCGCGAACAGCTCGAAGGTCACCGAGCTGCTGACCGGGTTCCCGGGAAGGCCGATGAACACGGCGTCACCGAGCCTTCCGATCAGCACCGGTTTGCCCGGTCGCATCGCGACCCGCCAGGTCGAGATGGTTCCCAGCTCCGAGACGACTTCGCGGACCCAGTCATGGTCGCCGACGCTGACGCCCGCGCTGCTCACCACGAGGTCCGACGCAGACGCCATTTCGAGCGTTGCGCGCACCGAGTCCTTCGAGTCGCGCGCGATGCCGAGGAACGACGGGACGCCGCCGGCTTCGAGGACGGCCGCCGTCAGCATCGGGGAGTTGGAGTCGACGAGCTGTGCCGGCCCGGGGAGCGTGCCCGCCGGGACCAGCTCATCTCCGGTGGCGAGCAGCGCGACCCGCGGTCTCGTCCCGACGCGGAGACGGTCGTGACCCAGCGCGGCGGCGACCCCGATGTCGATGCTGGTCAGTGACTGCCCGGGCAGGATCACGGTGTCGCCGGCGTGCATGTCCGCGCCGCGCGGGCGAACGCTGGTGCCGAGCGGGGTCGCGACCTCGATGACCACCAGCGCCCCGTCCCGTGACGTGTCCTCCTGGCGGACCACGGTGTCAGCACCATCCGGCATCGGCGCGCCGGTCATGATCCGCATCGCGGTTCCCGCGACGTGCGCATCAGGCACCGCCCCCGCCCGCGATTCCCCGGCGACGGGAAGGCGGACGGGCGCGCGTGGCGTCGCCTGCGCGATGTCGCCCGCGCGTACCGCGTAGCCGTCCATCGCGGAGTTGTCGAATCCGGGGAGCTCGGAACGCGACGAGATCGGCTCCGCGAGGACACGTCCCAGCGCCTCCTCGAGGCTGACGGTCTCGGGTGCAAGCATGCCGACCTGGTCGAGCAGACGCCGCTGCGCACTGGCGACTGATTCGAGGTCGGTGGAAACGGCGTGCGTCAACATCGTTTGGGTTCTCATCAGTCCGGCCACCATCATAGTCGCGGGTCGCTGGACGGTATTTCCAAGGCAATCGGTGCAAGACGCGGGTATTCGACGCGTCCCTTCGAGGCGTACTCTCTCCCTTTGTACGCTCACGTACGCTTCGCGAGAGAAATTCGCCTCTACCCCGGAGGGTTGTGCATGTTCCCTGCCGCGTTCGACTACATCGCGCCGGGGGCGCTGGACGAAGTTCTCAGCCTGTTGAGCCAGCACGGCGATGACGCGAAGGTGCTCGCCGGAGGGCAGAGCCTGATCCCGCTACTGAAACTGCGATTTGCGGCTCCAGTCATCGTCATCGATATTGGAAGAGTCGACGGGCTCGAGGGAATTCGCCGGGAAAACGGGCACGTGCGTATCGGAGCGCGCACCCGTCATCGCGATGTCGAGAGCGCCACCGACCTGCGCGGCACGCTCGACGTGCTCCTCGACGCGGCGCCACTCATCTCCGATCCGCTCATCCGCAACATGGGGACCGTCGGCGGCTCGATCTGCCACGCCGATCCCGCCGGCGACTGGGGCGCGGTGATGCTCGCGGTCGGCGCCGAATTCGTGGTCAGGTCGGCAGGCGGTGAGCGCGTTCTCCCGGCTGCCGGCTTCTTCGAGGGGCCGTTCACCACCGGTCTGCACGCCGACGAGGTGATGACCGAAATCCGGATCCCGGTCGTCGCCGGACGATCGGGAGGCACATATCTGAAGCTCGAGCGCAAGGTCGGCGACTTCGCCAGCGTCGCCACCGCCGTCCACGTCGTGCTCGACACCGAGGGTCGAATCGCGACCGCCGGTATCGGGTTGTGCGCGGTCGGTGCGCACAGCATCAAGGCGACTGCGGCGGAGGCAGCGCTTGTGGGACAGGCGCCGTCTGACCAGGTGATCGCGGAAGCCTCCCGCCTGGCAGGTGAGGCTGCCGAACCAAAAGCAGATATCCGGGGGAGTGCGGAGTACAAGCGCGATGTTGCACGGGTCTTCGTGCAGCGCGGCCTGCACACCGCGATCAATCGCGCGCAGGGAGCAGCGGCATGAAGATCACGCTCACCATGAACGGGGCCGAGCGCAGCGCCGAGGCGGAGCCACGGACCCTGCTGGTTGATTTCATTCGCACCAGGCTGGGCATGACCGGGACCCACATCGGCTGCGACACCAGCAACTGCGGTGCCTGCACGGTACTGCTCGACGGGCGCCCGGTGAAATCCTGCACCGTGCTCGCCGCGCAAGTCGACGGTAGAAGCGTCACCACGGTCGAGGGTCTCGCGCAGGGCGGCAAGCTGCACGCGATCCAGGAGGGATTCCACGCGGAGCACGGCCTGCAATGCGGCTTCTGCACGCCCGGGATGATGCTCGTCGGCGCGGCGCTCATCGAGAGCAATCCTCATCCGACCGAGGATGAGATCCGCTGGGGGATCAGCGGCAACATCTGTCGTTGCACCGGCTACATGAATATCGTCAAGGCGATCCAGCATGCCGCGGCCGCGAAGGCTGCCGAGAACACCGCAGGAGTAGCGTGATGGCAGTCGACAGCAAGGAAGCAATCGAGGCCGCGCGTCAGGCGATGGGAGGCATCGGCGTCTCGCTCGCTCGCAAAGAGGACGCCCGGTTCATCCACGGTCAGGGACACTACGTCGACGACGTCGTCCTGCCGGGGATGCTCCACATGGTCGTGGTGCGAAGCCCCTATGCGCACGCGCGCATTCGCGGCATCGACACCAGCGCGGCGATGGCGATACCCGGCGTGATCGCGGTGGTCACCGGCGAGCTGCTCGCGCAGCACAAGCTCGCCTGGATGCCCACGCTGTCGGGCGATACCCAGGCAGTGCTCGCCACCGACAAGGTCCGCTTCCAGGGTCAGGAGGTCGCCTGCGTCATCGCCGAGACCAAGTACATCGCCGAGGACGCGGCGGCGCTGGTCAGCGTCGACTACGAGCCGCTCCAGGCGGTGACCACGCCGCAGCAGGCGATCGCGCCGGGCGCTCCGGTAATCCGCGATGAGAAGGACGGTCAGACCGACAACAAGATCTATCACTGGGAAGCCGGCGACAAGGACGCCACAGACGCGGCGTTCGCGCGGGCCGCCAAGGTCGTGAGCCTCGCCACCTTCTACCCGCGCTGCCACCCGTCGCCGCTGGAGACCTGCGGGTGCGTCGCCGACCTGGACCCCGTGACCGGCAATGCGACCATCTACATGACCAGTCAGGCACCGCACGCGCATCGAACCCTCTTCGCGATCGTCGCCGGGCTGCCCGAGGAGAAGATCCGGATCATCTCCCCGGACCTCGGTGGTGGCTTCGGCAACAAGG
>JBAPWO010000186.1:0-12131 GCA_049283735.1 Candidatus Dormiibacterota bacterium | reverse complement strand
CCAACGCGCCGACGCAGCTGGGGGCGTCCCCAACTTCGTCACGGCGACCAACGGTGTTACCCACGGTCGCCATCATAGCTCGCAAAGCGCTGCTTGTCAGATCCTCTGCTATACTGATGATCTGCTGCTCATAAGGTTTGAAATAATGGATCGGCAATGTTCACTGCTTACCTCGTGGTCGCCATTCTCCTGGCCGTAGGTCTCGTGATGTCGGGTGGCCTCAAGCTCGCCAAGAATCCTCGGATCGTCGAAGGCATCGGCGGGCTCGGTGTTCCGCTGTCGTTGTTTCCGGTGTTAGCGGCGTTGGAAATCGCTGCCGCCACCGGGCTCATCATTGGCTTGTGGTTCGCTCCACTCGCCATTGCTGCCGGGGTCGGGGTGTTGGTGTATTTCACCGGCGCCGTGATCACCCATCTGAGAGCCCACAATCGAGAATTCGCCTCCCCCTTGGTTCTGGGCATGGTAGGGGCTGCCACCGTCGCGCTGCGCTTACTCAGTCTCTCGCCATAAAACTGACGGCATGCGGTCCAGCGCCCGGGGGCGACGTAGCATGTAAGCATGAACAAGAAGGATGTCGATCTCGACGCCGTACGCGCTGCCGCCAAGGGCGTCGCATATACGGAGGATGGCTCAACGCCCAACTTCGTCACGTACTACGATCCCGCAGCGCCCAATGGCGCAGCGCTGGCGTCCGCGCTTCTGCTGACGTCGGAGCCTGATCTCAAGAATCTTGAAGCCATCTTCGGCATTGCTCCAACTGGCACGCCATTTTCGCTGTACGTCGACACCGGCTCATTCGGTGCCTACCACAACTCCTGCGCTGATACCGCGCTGCATCTTGCCGCCTTCGACGGCAGCAACAGCGATTTGCTGCGAATGCTGATGGTCGCTGAGGCAGACGAAGTGTTTATGGCCGATCAGGCCATGGGTTGGAACTGCGGGGACAGCGCCGGCGAGGGTCTATCGCGTGTGCTGGCCACGCTCGCGTATCCCGCCCAGCTCGACGGCTTCGCGACCGCAGAATCCTGGCTCAACTCTTCGCGCGTCGACTACGTGACCACGAGCGATCCAACCGATCAGAACTACGTCTCAATTGGCTGCGCAACGCTTTTCATCAACTACCTGACGAACCAACTTGGCTACGGCATCAGCGACGTTGTGCGAGCTGGCGGATCCGGACTGGCTGAGACCTACGCCAAGCTGACCGGCAAGCCTGCCAGCGATGCGTTCCCACCATTCAAAGCGCTGCTGGCGCAGTTCTTCCCGGTCGGGCAGACGGTGACGCTCGGCGACGACAACCCTTTCCCATTGGGGACGCCTTCGCGATCTCCACACTAGTGCAGCGGTGACGGAGTTCACGTGGTCGCTGACCTTGTCCAGGTAGCCATCCGGGCACGGCAGTTACGAGATCAGCCGGCTCCATGTCTTTGACCGGGAACCTGCTCGCCCGAGACGCAGAGCGTCGAAGAGATATTCGTCCACCGCCCGCACAGTCGCTCAGGCCGCTGCGCCCGCCCGCCGCTTCTCGACGAGCCGCTTCATGATCTCGGTGAGCAGTTCGACGTCGTCGACCTCATGGCCATCGGTGGCTGCAACGACCACCCGGCGCTTGCGATCGATCAGTTCCATGATCCAGTCGTCGATCGTGTTCTCCGCCAGCAGATGCCACACGGTCACGCTGTCCGTCTGCCCTTCGCGGTGGCAGCGGTCCCCTGCCTGGTCGATTCCGGTGGGCGTCCAGCCGAACTCCAGCAGCACCACGTCGCTTGCCGCCGTGAGCGTGAAGCCCTCGCCGCCAACGTCGATGCCGCAGACGATCAGGCGGCAGTCCGGGTCGGTCTGGAAGCGGTCCATCTCGGCATACAGCTCGACGTTGGTGGTGGGCCGGGCACCGTCCCGAGTGCTGGCGGCGAGCCGCGCGCAACCGGGAAAGTGGTCGGCGATGGCGCGCTGAACCTCGACGCGCTCCCCGAACACGACGAGCTTCTCGCCGGATTCGAGGAAGTCCTCGATCCATTCGATAGCGGGTTCCAGTTTGCCCTTGACGGCGAGGTACTTGAGCGCGTTGATCCGGACCAGCGCCTCGGCGCGCGCTGCCCGCCGCCCCGCATCGGCGGCGTGTTCCTTGGTCGCCTCCTGGCGGCCGAGCGTGCTCATGCCGTCGAGGGTGCGCAGGAAGGCTGCATCCTCCGCCGCGTGACGCTCGATCCAGGCGATCACATCGTCCTCAGCGCGGGCGTACTCCTCGCGGTTGGTCAGTTCGAGCGTAACTGGCGCGAGCAACTTCGGCTCGAGTTCCGTCATCACCTCGGACTTCGTGCGGCGGATGTAGCACGTCTTCCGGAGGGTGTCGTTCAGTGCCTGCAGATTCATCCCGTTGACATAGCGGCGCTTGTACGCTTTCGGGCTGCCGCCGAAGGCATCCATCTGGCCGAGAATCACGATCTGGGCGACGAACTCACCCGGGTTGTTCATGATCGGCGTGCCGGTGAGGAGCAGCCGGACCTCGGTGTCCTGCGCCTCGACCAGCTTGCGCACGGCGGTCGTCCGAATCGCGCTCGGGGACTTGAGTTTCTGGCTCTCATCGACCATCACGGACGCCCACTGCCGGCCGTGCAGGAACACCCTGAACTTGCTCAGCGCTTCGTAGTTGATGATGACGAAATCGCTGCTCGACGCGAAGAGATCCGGCCTCGCGCCAAGCACGGTGACGCTACGGTGCGGTACCCACTTCGCGAGCTCCCGCGCCCAGTTGGGTTTCAGCCGGTTCTTGCAGACGATGAGGCAAGGAAACGCGCTCAGGTGCTCGACGGTTCCAATGCCCTCCGCGGTCTTGCCGATGCCCTGCTGATCCCCGATGAACGTCCGCTTCGCCTTGACCGCGTACTCGATGCCCGCCCGCTGGCAGGGCTTCAGTGACTGCGGCCGGCCGTATTGATCGACCTTCGACATGGTCGGCACGTCGAACTCGCTGACCTTCGCGCGGCTCAGCTCAGCCATGGCCTCCGCCTGCTCACGCTGCTCCCGCGCAGACAGCAGGCACTCCTGCATGAAGGTCACGGTGTCGTGATCGCCGTGGAAGCCGTAGTTGTGCAAGAAGTCGTTGAGCTCGGAGAGCAGATCCGTCGACGCCGGGACCGTCCAGCGTTTCGTGACCTGATTCCATGCCCTGAGAGGGAGCACCTTGACGGCTTCCACCAGCGCCGGGTTGTACTCGAAGGCGATGGCAAATTCGAGCGGGATGCCGGCTCGGTCGCGCACGAGCACGCAGCGCCGGTCAGCTGTGGATGAGCGCGGCGGGGCAAGCGAAGCGATGCCCGCGGCGTCCATGCGGCTGCTGTCGATCACCATGGTGACCACGCCGTCGTAGGGGTTCGGCGGCGCGGGCAAGGCGTCGAAGTCGATGCCCTCGTTCGCAAGCTGTCCGCGGTATCGCCTGCAGATGCGCCACGCTTGATAGAGCATCTTCGGCGACCACTCGCTCGGGTGCCCCTCCGCGAGCTTGTGACCAAACTCGGCGTCCCTGGTATTGAAGCCCGCGCCGTCGAGCGTTGTGGCGTAGTTGGAGCGCGCGGCGATGCGCTTGATGGCCTGATGGGTCGGCGGTGCAACGTCGCGCTCGATCTCGGGGGCAAGGCGCATCACGATGGATTCTGCCGCAGATGCGCGGCCTTGGCTCCGTGCGCTTCCTGTCGGCTCAATTTCCTGGCTTCAGGAGGACGTTCACGACGATGGCCTCTTGGGTCGTACGAGCCAGGACGACGACCGCCTCCTCATCGCGAGAAGGATTTTCCTCTCGGTGGGTGACAAATGGCGGGACATAGACGTAGTCGCCGGGTCCGGCCTCGATGCGGCTCTCGACGTTATCGTTCAGGAACACAAAGACCGGGTGACCGGACACCACATAGATCGCGGTCTCGGACTCACCGTGATGGTGGTCCTCGGAGCGCGACCCTGGAGACACGTGGGCTTCACCCATCCAGATGTTCTCCGAGCCGGACAGATCCGCCGAGATTCCCGCGAGCCGTCGCATGCCGGAGCTTTGCGCAGTCCTGACGGAGAGGCTGGTCTTCGGCGTGTGGTGCAACAGCTTCGTGCGCCGCTCGTTGGTTCGCTCAGTCATGGCAATGGCCTCAAGCGTCGTGTGGCACTATGAGTTCCACGTCGACGCCGGCGCCTCAACGACAACCGGTCGTGAGGCCGTATCGACGTAGAGTCGGAACACGTCGGGACGGTGGTAGTGCCCGACAGGGTCGAGATGGCGACGCGCGGACAAGACCTCACCAAGGTCGAGATCGGCGATGAGCGTTTCCTCCCGTTCACGAACTGGGCCGGCGATCAGGTCGCCGTCAGGCCCCACGATCGCCGTATTGCCCGGTTCGAGCCAGTCTCCATTCGCCTCGCGGTATTCGGCGCTGACGAGAAGCTCACGGTGGGGGAAACCGGCCGGTATTTGATCGGCATGCAGTACCGGGTTGACACCCACCACGAACATCCGATTCTCGCGCGCGATATGCCGGAGCGTTGCGATCCACCTGTCGCCGAGCGCAAGGGTTGGAGCGAGCCAGATGTCGACACCCTGCGCATACATGTGGAACCGCGCCAGGGGCATGTAGTTCTCCCAACAGATGAGTCCGCCGAGCCGGCCGAACGGGGTGTCGACAACCCGCAGAGTCGACCCATCCCCCATTCCCCACACGGTGCGTTCTGCGCCCGTGGGCACGAGCTTGCGGTGCCGCTCGACGAGAGTGCCCTCGGGCGAGAAATAGAGGAGCGTGTTGTAGATGGTTCCGCCGTGGCGTTCACGCTCCTCCACGCCAACCACGAGCCATACCTCATGCTCGCGCGCAATCGCGCCGAGACGATCGGTCGCCGGGCTGGGGATGACGACGGCATTCTCGGCCAGCATGCGAAACCAATCACCGTCACCATCCCAGATCGGTCGCGTGTCGATCCAAATCGGGGTTCCGGGGACGAAGACCTCGGGAAACACGATGATCTGCGCCCCTTCCTTCGCGGCCGCGCTGGTGAGCTGGGCCACACGATCGATGGTCGCTTCGCGATCCATGAGCACGTACGTAGCCTGGACCGCCGCGAGGCGCACGACACTCATATTGCTGCCCTCGAATTGCCTGCCAAATTCATTCGCAGGTTACCCCTCGCGTTCGTCCGCGAGACCGTCGCGCTGCTCCCCGGCGCGGGAGGCCATCCGGTGCCGACTTGACTCGTTGAACAGACTGGTCTATCTTCACGGACAACACATACAGACCGGTCTACTCAAAGGTCTCTCGATGACCGATGCCGGTCCCCGGTGGACACCAGGACCCGACCATCCGATCACGCTGGAGCGGTCAACCGCCCATGTCGTCGTGAGCCGCGGCTCGGTCGTCATCGCCGAAACCGAGCGGGCGCTCGAGATGCGCGAGGCGTCGTACCAGCCCGTGCTGTACATCCCGCTCGACGACGTCGACCGGCGCCACCTCCGGCTCAGCGACCATCACACCTACTGCCCCTACAAGGGTGAGGCGTCGTACTACGACATCATCGACGGCAACGGGACCGACCTGACCGCGGCTGTCTGGTACTACGGCGAGCCCTTCCCCGCCGTCGTCGACATCAGGGGCCACGTGGCGTTCTACGCCGGCCGGGTGACCGTTACCGTCACCGCGCGCTCATCCACGACCGTACAACTGACAGACCGGTCTGAAAGGAGGACGAAGGCGTGAGCGCCCCGGCGCCTGTCCAGACCGCACCTCGAGCCTCGGCCCGAGAGCGGCTTCTCGCCGCTGCCAACGAGCTCTTCTACGCGGAAGGCGTCCAGACGGTCGGCATCGAGCGGATCATCGAGCGCGCCGGGGTGGCAAAGGCGTCGCTCTACAACCTGTTCGGCAGCAAGGAAGAACTGGTGGCCGCCTACCTGGCGTTGCGACACGGCCAGACGACCAGCAGGCTTGCCGAGGCGATCGACCGGGTCGACGATCCGCGCGAGAAAATTATGGCCGTCTTCGATGCCCAGGCGAAGCTGTTCGAGCAAGCCGACTTCAATGGCTGCGCATTCATGGCCGCTTCCACCGAGGCGCCGGTCGGCGGCCTCATCGAGCGCGCCGCGGATGACTTCCGGGCGTGGATCCGCCGCATGTTCACCGATCTCGCTCAGGACGCCGGCGCCCCCGATGCAATCAGCCTCGGCCGTCAGCTCCATCTCGTGTACGACGGCGCCGGACTCGCAGCTCGCATGGACCACAGCGACCCTGGAATCGCGCCGTCAGCCCGGGATGCGGCTCAGGGGCTGCTCGACATCGCGTTGACTCAAGGCGCTCAGACGTCGAAGCGGAGCTGATCCCGATCACTCGGAGTTGGCGAACTTCTTCGAGCGTCGAGTCTCGGCGTATCAGGTGGCTGTCGGCGGAGGCGTCTCGTTCGACGAGACCTTCTAGAGTGCAGGCTGTGATTCAAACCGCTGTCCTTGGATTTCCCCGCATCGGTGCCGACCGTGAGCTCAAGCGTGCCCTCGAGCAGCACTGGGCCGGCAAGCTCAGTGCCTCGGATCTTGAGGGCGTGGCAAGGTCGATTCGGCGGAGCAACCTGACAAGTGCAGCCACCGCAGGCATCGACATTCTGCCCTCCAACGATTTCTCGCTGTACGACCATGTCCTCGACACCGCGGTCATGGTTGGGGCAATCCCAAAGCGCTTCGCCACCTATTGCGAGGCTGTTGACGGCAGCCGATACTTCGCGATGGCGCGAGGAACTCAATCGGCGCCGCCGCTGGAAATGACCAAGTGGTTGGACACCAACTATCACTACTTGGTCCCAGAACTCAGCGGCGACACGCTCTTTCGGCTGGACGCCAGGAAGCCGATCGGGGAATTCCGCGAGGCACTCGACTTGGGGATCAAAACGCGACCAGTCCTGCTGGGCCCGGTGTCGTTTCTGCTACTCGCGAAGATCCATGAGGCTCATCATCAGCGGTTGGCTCTCCTCGACCGGTTGCTCCCCGTCTATGCGGAGCTCCTGTCGGAGCTATCGCGCGCCGGAGCGAAAGAGGTACAGATTGACGAACCCTGTTTGGTCCGCGATCTCACCGACTTTGAGATCAGTCAAGTCGAACGGTCCTGGGCGCGAATGGCGGCAAGTTCCGCTCTTGAACTGGGTCTGACAACCTACTTTGGTGGCCTCGGCAGGTGGCTCCATCGTGTGCTGGCACTGCCCGCAGCCGAATTCCACCTCGATCTGGTCAGGGATCCGGCACAGCTGCAACCGGCGGTGGCGGCACTGCAAGCGAACGCACGGTTGTCATTGGGGGTCGTCGATGGCCGCAACGTGTGGACCACCGACCTTGACACCGTCCTGGCCGAGGTCGAGCCGGTGATCGAACGGCTCGGGGAGTCCCGGGTGCGGCTGGCTCCCTCCTGTTCGCTGCTCCATGTTCCCTACAGCCTCGACCGAGAAGTCGGGATCGACTCGCAGGTTCGAGCCTGGCTCGCCTTCGGTGCCGAGAAGCTCAGCGAGCTCGATCTCCTCAAACGCGCTCTCGGGATGGACGCGTCCGCAAGAATTCAGTTGCTTGCGACAAACCGTGAGGCGATACTCGCACGACAACACTCACCTCTGGTGCACAGCGCTCGTGTCGCTCGCGAGTTGGATGCAGTCGCACCCGACCACCTGATACGGCGCTCCGACTACACGCATCGCTCGCATGAGCAGGCCAAGGTTCTGGAACTCCCGGAACTGCCGACAACAACCATCGGATCGTTTCCGCAGACTCCGGAGATCCGCGACGCACGTCAGCGAGCGCGCCGAGGTGAGCTCGATGAGCAGGGCTACGAAGCCTTTCTCCGCGACGAGATCGCCACGGTTGTTCATCGCCAGGAAGAGATGGGGTTGGATGTTCTAGTCCATGGCGAGGCCGAACGCAACGACATGGTCGAGTACTTCGCCGAGCATTTGAGTGGATTCGTGGTTTGTGCCTATGGTTGGGTGCAGTCCTACGGCTCGCGCTGCGTGAAGCCTCCCATCCTGTATGGCGATGTCGAACGTCCGACGGCGATGACGGTACGCTGGTGGGAGCATGCTCAGGGGTGCACGTCGAAGCCGATGAAGGGCATGCTGACTGGGCCTGTCACCATCCTCCAGTGGTCCTTTGTGCGCGACGATCAGCCGCGAGCGGTCACCTGCCAGCAGATTGCCCTTGCGGTTCGAAGCGAGACGCTCGACCTGGAGCGGGCGGGCGCCAAGGTTATCCAGATTGACGAACCGGCCTTGCGCGAAGGCCTCCCACTTCGTGTCGCTGAACAGGATACGTACCTTCGCTGGGCAATCGACTGCTTTCGTCTGGCAGCCAATGGCGTCGCCGACATCACGCAAATGCACACCCACATGTGCTACTCGGAGTTCAACGAGATTCTGGAGCACATTGCGCGTCTTGACGCCGACGTTATCTCCATCGAAGCCTCGCGGTCGCAGATGGAATTGCTCGACGCTTTCCAGGACTTTCAGTACCCGAATAGCATCGGTCCGGGTGTGTACGACATCCACTCCCCGCGAGTCCCCTCGGTGGAGGAGATCGTCCTCCTGATTCGGCAGGCGGAGCAACGCATTCCGCGTGAACAGCTGTGGGTCAATCCGGATTGCGGTCTCAAGACCCGAAGGTGGGAGCAGGTGACGCCGGCGCTCGAGCACCTGGTGGAGGCGGCCCGTCAATGTCGAGCCGAGCGCACCGGGCGCTAGTCGAAGGGTCGGCGTTCAATAATCGGCGACATGTTGGACCGGCTCCCGCACCTTGCGACAACTGGGGTCGGGTCACTCCCTCACACGGATCCCGTAGCCGCCGTTCGCCACGTGATGCGGTCATACGACGTACCCTTCTGCCCGCAACTTCCACGGCTGGACGGCGACATGATCGTCGAGTGGGTGGGCGTGGAACCGGGCCGATGCGGCTGGAGCCCAGATCGAGATCGGCGCGTACCGTACGCCTGGCCTGCCTTTCTGGATGCCATCACAAAGGCACCACCCGCTCACCGGATCGTGAAGTTGCAGGTCACCGGCCCGGTGACGCTCTGCGGAGCGATCGCCGAGGTCGGTGATCCCTCACCGTTCCTGTTCGCGAGGGATGTCGGGGCATGGCTCGCCGGTCAAACGCAGACTCAGATCGCAGCATTGCGCGAGCGACGTCTCGACTGCCTGCTTATCGTCGATGAACCGGCGCTCAGCATCGCCGGCGTCGAATCGACCGTGATCGAGGCCTGGGAGCCGCTGCGAACGGTCGGCGCAGCCTGGGGGCTCCACGTGTGTTGTCAGCCGCCCTGGGCCGTCCTTGAGGCCGCAAGGCCGGACATCCTCAACATCGACCTTGTGGCGTTTCCGTTGGATCGGGCGGCGAGCGACGCCGTGACCCGCATGGTCCGAGCGGGCACCACCATGGCGTGGGGTATCACGCCCGTGCATCGCGACGAAGAGACGAGTGTCGCAGTTTCGCGTCTGATGAATGCTGTCATCTCGGTACGAGCAAGCAGCAGTGTCGGCGTCGCCGCCGCAGAGGCACGAGCCTTGGTGACTGCATCGTGCGGAACGGGTGCACAAGCGCTTGGTCGAGAATCGCACATTGCTCGTGTACTGCGGGACGCCCTGGTGGGCATGGAGCGCTGAGGCCCTGCAGGACGGTGAAGGTGGCGCGTAGTCGGGCAGCGAACGGCACCGCCCGTGGCTCGATTGGCAGCAGCCATCTATCTCTCCTCGCCAACCGGGGCGAGATGCGCCGACAGGAACTGTCCGGCTCTGTCCAGCGCCGCGACCGCTGCGTCAAGGATCGGGTAATAGGCCTGGAAGACGTGGGGCACCCGAGGCGGACGGCTCGGCTGCGACGATCCAGGCAACCCTCCACCTGAGCGCGGTGTCGAATCCACCATCGGAACACCACGAGCGGCGCGTGTACGACCTGTCAGCGGGAGACAGGGGTCTCCCGCGCGAGTACCACCGGCGCGCATGGAGTTGATTTCGCGTATCGGTTCGATGCGGCTGCGTAAGGAGGTGCTCGCGGGAATGGAGCGATGCGGCCGTTGTATCGTTCGGGCCATCATCACTGAGCCGGACTTTGCTAAGCACCGTCGCCGACTGGAGGCGTGGCTCATAGAGCTGTGGGTTCATCTGCACCGGACTAGGTGACATAACGCTCGTGTGCGCGAGAGCTTCCTCACGTGGAGGCACGGCGACGGCCTTGAACCTCCGCCTAGCCGCGCTGATGACGGCCCGCTTCGCCACGATTCGAGAAACCAGCAGCCTCGGGAAAAGCCCGCCTCGGTCGTACCGGCGTCAAGGGTGGCCGCCCTCCCACCTGAGACCGGTCAGGGATTTGCTCTCCGGACGATCTCAGTCGTCGACTACTGCAACGAACATCCGCGACCCAGGCGGCGCGATCGCCTGAAAATCACCCGCTGTCGCCTGGCCTTGCTCGGAACCCAGTGCGGCCTGCAGCGCAGTCGGGTCGCTGAAGTACAGCTCGGCGACCCGATAGTAGGTCTGCTCGCCACCGTCGGGTGCGGCCACGATGCGTGCACTTTCCCAGCGTTGCAAGCCTGGAATCTTGTCGACCAATGGTCCATGCACGCCGAGGTAATGCTCGTCAAACCCGGTAGGGTCGCCCGGTTGCGTATACAGAACCACAAGTTTTGCAGTCATTTCTCGATGTAGGTCGTCACTGGGGGGAGGACGCCGTGGCTCTCCGCTTGCGCCGCCGCTTCGGGTGACGGCGAGGCCATCATCGCTTGCGCGCCCGCCATGTCATGGATGTCGGCGGTGATGGCGACGTTGTTGCTCCCATCGGCCGCGACATGATCCGTCACGCTCGTGGCGAACGGCCCGATTTCGGCAGCACGCTCGGCTTTGCCCTTGAGCCACCGTTCGACATCGACGACCGCGTGAGTCACGACAATGGTCGGCATGGCAAGCCTCCTTCGGAACGCTCGGAGGGCCTTGGCGAACATGCCGACCGTATCGAGCGCCGCGCGAGTATGCCAGCCTCGCGTGGGCAAGGGCAAGGAGCCACCTCTGGTGTGAAAGTGTTACGCCAGGGTGCTCTGCCATCTTGTCCCCGAGATTCCAGCTCGGAGCCAGGTTCCTCTCGTCGATCCAATCGGCCGAAACTTAGTCGGGCTGGTCAGGTCGATGCCGTCGGGCACCTTCTCCCCGGAATCCCTGGGCAGCCCGGTGGCCCCCGATCGCCGACATTCGTCGGCCCAGCCACGCTCACTCCTGGCCGGGTGGCGAAGGCCTGCCGGCCAGCAGCCGGTCGAGTTCGTCGCCGGCCTCGCCGCATCCGGCGTCTAAGAGCCGCTGCAGCTCGAGCAGGTCACCGTTGGTCACCGCGCGAGCGGTCAGCAGGTGCCCCGCACGCAGGCAGCCTTCATCCAGCAGGTCGTTCAGCTCCTCGAGGTCCCCGCGCTGATCCGCGAGGTCGGCCAACCGGTCGAGGGCCATCTCGTTTCCCTCGTCGGCGAGTGCTCGCAGGGTGTCTCGATCGGCGTTGATGTTCGTCATGCCTCCTATGGTGCGACCTTGCCCTATGGGCAAGGTCAAGTGCGACCATCGGGTCGTGATTACCATCGGTCAACTCGCCAGGTACGCGGGCGTGTCCATCAAGACCATCCGGGTCTATCACGACAAAGGCCTCCTGGCTGAGCCCGGTCGTGACGCCTCCGGGTACCGGCGTTACAACGCCCAGGACGCCATTGACCTGATCAAGATCCGCACCCTGGCCGAAGCAGGAGTCCCGCTCGCGCGGATCCGAACCCTCAAGGCGGCACCGGACCCGGCGTTCCAGCGCGCGGTCACCGAGATCGAGCACGATCTCACCGCGCGTATCCGAAGCCTGCGCGCCACCCAACGGCGACTGCGGGAACTCGCCTCCGGCCACACCCGTTTGCTTCCTGCGGAAGTCGGCCACCACCTCCAGCGGCTCGGCGAGCTCGGATTCAGTGAGCGATGGGTCGCGTTGGAAAGCGACCTGTGGATCCTCGTCTTCGCCACGCACCCGGACATAGCTGACGAACTCTTCCGAGACCAAGCCCAGGCAATAACCGACCCCGCCCTCCGACAGCTCTACCTCGACTACGACCGCGCGCACGACCTCGACC
>JBAPWO010000185.1:0-1841 GCA_049283735.1 Candidatus Dormiibacterota bacterium | reverse complement strand
TGAAGCCCGGGTATGACTGGTTTTATCCCTACTATCGCGATCGCGCGCTGTGTCTGGCCCTGGGCGCGACGCCTCTGGATATGCTGCTGATGGCGGTGGGGGCGGCGGCTGACCCGCAATCGGGGGGACGGCAGATGCCTTCGCATTGGAGCTTCCCGAAATTGAATGTGGTCACGCAGTCGTCTCCCACGGGGTCGCAGATTCTGCAGGCTGTGGGTTGCGCGGAGGCTGGACGGTATTTCGCGAGACATCCAGAAGCAGCCAAGAAAGCCGAAGGCGATTACCGCCAATTCAAAGACGTCAAATTCCACGGCGATGAAGTCACCTACGTTTCACTCGGAGACGGCGCGACCAGTGAAGGCGAGTTCTGGGAGGCGATGAACACCGCTTCCAATAGCAAGTTGCCAGTGTTGTTTGTAGTAGAGGACAACGGATACGCGATCTCGGTTCCCGTCGAGGTGCAAACTGCGGGTGGAAATATTTCGCGGCTGGTTGCGGGCTTCCCCAACTTTCATTTTGAGGAAATCGACGGCACCGATCCGGTGGTGTGCTATGCGGCATTTCAGCGCGCCCTGGCACATTGCAGGGCGGGCGAAGGACCTGGATTTATTCATGCACACGTGATCCGTCCGTATTCGCATTCGCTCTCCGATGATGAGAAGCTTTACCGGCCTGAGGCGGAACGCAATATCGATGCGGCGCGCGATCCGATTACGCTGATGCAGATGTTTCTGATTCGCGAAGGCATCCTCGATGAAAACGGCATTAACAAGCTGGAGAAGCAGGTAGAGGACGATTTGCAGATCGCGGTGGATCAGGCTCTGGAAGCGGCTCCGCCGACGCCGGACACAATTTCACAATACGTTTACTCGCCCGACTTCGATCCTACCTCTCCGGCGTTGCAGGTCGAGCCGGTATCGATTGCTCCCGCTGCGGACGGCAAGAAGGTCGCGCCGAAGACAATGGCCGATCTGATCAATGCAACGCTGCGCGATGAGATGCGGCGAGATGAGCGCATTGTAGTTTTCGGCGAAGACGTGGCCGATTGCAGCCGGCAGCAGTATCTGACGGAGAAGCTGATCAAAGGCAAAGGCGGCGTCTTCAAGCTGACTTACGGTCTGCAGAATGACTTCGGCTGCGATCGGGTTTTCAACTCGCCGCTGGCGGAAGCGAATATTGTGGGACGCGCTGTCGGCATGGCTACACGCGGACTGAAGCCGGTAGTGGAGATTCAGTTTTTCGATTACATCTGGCCGGCGATGATGCAACTGCGCGATGAGTTGCCGCTCATTCGCTGGCGCTCGAATAATGGATTTTCTTCGCCGTGCGTGATTCGGGTTGCGATTGGCGGATACCTCACTGGCGGGGCAATTTATCACTCGCAGTGCGGGGAGAGCATCTTCACGCATACGCCAGGAATGCGAGTAGTATTCCCGTCGAATGCATTGGATGCGGCCGGTCTTTTGCGCACCGCGATTCGCTGCGACGATCCGGTTTTGTTTCTGGAACACAAGCGGCTTTATCGTGAGACCTTCGGGCGTGCGCCGTATCCGGGGCCGGATTACACGATTCCGTTTGGCAAAGCCAAGATTGTTCAGCCGGGGACAGATCTTACCGTGATTACTTACGGGGCTGTCGTTCCGCGGGCCTTGCAAGCTGCGCAGAAGCTGGAACGCGAGCAGGGAGCCAAGGTCGAGTTGATCGATTTGCGCTGCCTGAATCCGTTTGACTGGGAGACCATTGCAACCTCGGTGAGCAAGACCAATCGGGCACTCGTGGCTTACGAAGATACGCTGAGCTGGGGTTATGGCGCGGAGATCGCGGCCCGCATCGCCGATCAA
>JBAPWO010000184.1:0-36444 GCA_049283735.1 Candidatus Dormiibacterota bacterium | reverse complement strand
ACGAACGCCTGGGTGCCATCGACGATCACGAGCTTCTCGTGATGGCAGTGCATCGGGCGATTGCGCGGATCGAGGGCGCCTCGGATCCGCGTGCCACACACCAGGCCATCCATGAGCTGCCGCGCCGTCGCGCGAGACGGCTGCATGATCGGCAGCGGTGCTCCCGCCCAGACCAGGACGCGGACGTCGACACGATGCGCGGCCTCGGAGAGGAGCTCACGGACGGTCACCACCGCGGGATGGCGCTCCACGGCAAACTCCGGGTCAACCGTCCAGCCGGCAACGTGCACGTACGAGTGAGCGCCGCGTACCGCGGCCGCGATCGCGGGAAGGGCGGACGCCCCGTCGACATGCACCTGCAGGCTATTGCCATCGCGCGCGGGAGGAGCCTTGGCCCAACCGTTGCCGTCGCCACGCAGTGCACGGCCCCAACCGAGACGGGCCAGGCGGCGGACGTGATGACGGGTCGCTGTATCCTCGACGACGTCGCCGAGCTTGGCATCCAGACCGCTGACGATCTCGCCGATCACGGACTACTCGCTCTCGGGGCGGGCTCCATGACAAGAATGGTCGCGCATCTGTACGCTAGCGCACCGTACTAATCCGGAAGCACGCGCATGCTGGCGGTCCTGTGACCAGTCATCTCGGCATCCTGAAGGCTTCGCGCCGTGCGGTCTTCCTGGCATGCGTCCTCGGAGTCACGATCGGAGCGCTGCCAACTGTGGCAATGGCCGCGGTCACGCAACCGCGGCTGCTGTCGGCGGGCAACTTCACGGTGATGGCCGCCTCTGCGATCACCAACACCGGTGCCACCACGATCACGGGCAACCTGGCGATCAGCCCGAACAAGGCGTCCTCGGTCACCGGTTTTCCTCCCGGGGTGGTCACCGGCGCGAAGGACGAAGACAACGCGGTGGCGATCAAGGCTCAGACCGACCTGGTCACCACGTACAACGACGCGGCCCATGCCACGCCCTTCAAGAATATGTCCGGCGTGAACCTCGGCGGTAAGACGCTCACGCCGGGCGTTTATCACTTCAGCTCGTCGGCGCAGCTCACCGGTACGCTCACGCTCAATGGCGAGGGTCGGAGTGGCTCGCTCTTCATCTTCCAGATCGGCTCGACGCTGACAACCGCGACCCGCTCTCGGGTCGCGCTGATCGGCAGGGCAAACTCATGCAACGTGTTCTGGCAGGTGACCAGCTCGGCGACCCTCGGCACCGCCACGTCCTTCCAGGGGAATCTGATCGCGTTGACCAGCATCACCATGGTGACCGGGGCCACGATCGGCGTCGGTGGCGGCCTCAACGGCGGCCGCGCCCTGGCACGAAACGGTGCGCTCACCCTCGACAGCAACATCATCAGACCGCCGACAGGCACGTGTCCCACCACCGCCTCGACGTCGACATCGACATCGACGACACCATCGACTCCAACGGCCGGGGCGGCGCCCAACGCGCTTGCCCCATGGCTGCTCGCCTCGGGCGCGCTGCTTGTCATGGCAGCGATTGTCCGTCGCCGCCCGTCGAGGTAGTCGTTCCCTCTATCTTTTCCCCGACTTAACGATCCTCCGATCGAGTCCTGGCGTTGCCGCTTCCACGAGCAGAGAGGACGCGAAGAGACTGCTCTTCATCCCCTGAAACGTTCCCACATTTCTGGGATTGCCCCGGCAGAGGCGCCCGCGCATCCTCGTGTCAGAACAACCGACAAGGAGGATCGACATGTTTGCCAGAACATCAACCTGGGGCGGAACCGCCGAAGCGATCGACAAGTGGGCTGCGGCAGTCGAGACCGTTCGCCCCTTCATCGCAAGCCTCGAAGGCAATGCCGGCGCATTCTTTCTCGTGGATGCCGCGGTTCACCGGGCGCTGACGCTGACGCTCTGGAAGACCGAGAGCGCGGCGCTGGCGAGTGACGCCTCAGCCGATCAGAGCCGAGCCAGGACCGCTGCCGCCACCGGCGTCGAGCTGCTCGAACGAGGCCAGTATGAGGTCATCGTGAGTCCCGAGACCCCCTGAGTTTCGCTCCCTGGTGAGATCTGTACAGTCGGGACTCCGCGGGGGAAGGAGAGCACGCGATGCACGGCGACATCATGCGCCGGGACGCCACGCAGTCGATCATCGAAGTCTGTCAGATGGGCCTCGATCCCGAGACGCTGCGATTGCCGGCTCCTGCCGCTTCTGAAGCGCGCCGTGCCTGCGGACGCTGTGTGGTGGGCGACATCGGACCCGGCGACACTGCTCTTCACCGGAACCTATCAGGAGGAGATTCCGGAAACCGCCAAACCATTCTTCCTGCACAACGAGTTCGTTGCCGATGACGTCAACAAGTGGACGGAGGTCGCGCGCCACAAGGATGGTGTCAGAACGCTGCGCGAGGCGACCGGCGGGGTCATGTCACGAAGCGCACGCTACTCGGAGATCTTTCAGCCGCTTGGTTTCGGCGATGAGTTGCGTGCCGTGTTCAGGGTGCACGGAGCGTCGTGGGGGTTCGTGTGCCTCCATCGCGAGACGCAGCGGCCGTTTCTGCCTGCGGACGTGCTGTTCATGAAGCGTGTCGCGCCGCACGTCGCGCTCGGGCTTCGCACCGGCCTCGTCGCCGCGACGCTTGATGACGCGCATGTCGGCGCCGCGCCCGGTGTCGTCCTGCTCAGCGCCGACCTCGCGGTCACCGGGTGGACGCCGGCGGCGGAACCGTGGCTCGAGGAATTGGGATATACGGGCGGACCGAACGCACCGTTGCCCACAGAACTGCTGGCGGTCGCGGCGCGGCTGCAGGGCCGCGCCGATCCGGGCTCGGCGATCCCTCGTCTTCGGATTCGCACCCGCGCCGGACGCTGGGCCGTCCTCCATGCGTCTCGACTCCCGACCCGACACGGGGACGACATCGCGGTGATCATCGACCATGCCTCCGCGGCGGAGGTGGCCCCAATCATCATGCTGGCATATGGGCTTTCGGCTCAGGAACGCACGATCACGGGGCTGGTCTGCCAGGGGATGTCAACCCTCGAGATCGCCCGGCACGCAGGAATCTCGTCGAACACCGTGCAGGATCATCTGAAGTCCGTCTTCGACAAGGTGGGCGTCCGCAGCCGCCGAGAACTTGTCGTCCAGATCCTTCGCGATCACTATGTCCCCCATGCCCAAACCCGACGCCCGCTCGGCCCCTCAGGATTCTTCGCGTGACCGCACCACGCTTGGACGCGACGGACCGCCGGTAAGCCGTATCGGCCTCGGGCTCGCGGCGGTCGGCCGGCCGGCCTACATCACGAGCAATCGGGCCGCCGACCTCGGCGGTGACCGCTCCGTCGGCGCCCTCCGTGAGCGGACGTGGCAACTGCTCGACGCCGCGTACGCCGCAGGCGTGCGCTACGTCGACGTCGCACGCTCGTACGGATTGGCAGAGGCGTTTCTGAGTGAATGGATCGCGTACCGCGGCGAGCATGATGATCTGGTCATCGGCTCCAAGTGGGGATACGCCTACGTCGGAGGCTGGGATCCCGCGGCGCCGGTGCAGGAGGTCAAGGATCTCTCGGTGGCAAACTTCGAGCGGCAATACGCCGAGACCCATGCGCTGCTCGGCGATCACCTACGCCTCTACCAGGTGCACTCACTCACGGTTGAGTCGGGCGCGCTGGACGATGCGCCGTTGCTCGCGGCGCTCGCCCGGCGCCGCGAGGAGGGCCTGCTCCTCGGCATCACGACCACCGGGCCGCATCAGGCGGACACGATCCGTCGAGCGCTCGATGTTCGGATGGACGGAGCACCGCTGTTCTCGTCGGTGCAGGCGACCTGGAACCTGCTCGAGCCCTCGGCCGCGCCGGCGCTGCGCGACGCATCGGCGGCAGGATGGGCGGTGATCGTGAAGGAGGTGCTCGCCAACGGCAGGCTTGCTCGCATCGGCGACGCCGGCGGTGCGGACCGTCCGCTCGGTAGGATATCGGCCGTCGCCGGCGTGGAGCCGGACGCGCTCGCGATCGCGGCAGCCCTGGCGCAATCGTGGGTCTCGGTCGTGCTCAGCGGCGCCGCCGGCATCGACCAACTGGCGAGCAATCTATGCGCTCTGGACGTTGTCACCACCGGTATGCCGGACGTCGCCGAGGCGGCGGAGGATTACTGGGCCGCCAGGTCGGCGCGACCCTGGACCTGAGCGGCGTTTACTGCTGTTGCTGCTGTTGCTGCCAGTGCACCGCGGCGTGATGCTCCACACGGTTGACCTGCTGGTTCGACATCCGAGTGATCCGCACCGTCACCTGGGGCGGCGCTCCCGTTGCCGCGCCGAAAAAAAGGCCGTGATGCGGTGCGACATCGCCGTAGTCACGACCGATCGCCAGCCGGAGGTGATGCGTCCCCACGTGCTGTCCCAGTGTCGGGTCGAGACCCAGCCAGCGACCATCTGAGCCGCAGATCTCCACCCACGCGTGTGATTGACCCTCGGCCACCAGCTCGTCATCGACCGGTCCCAGGTAGCCGCTCACATATCGCGCCGGCCACCCGGCCCCGCGAACCATCGCCAGGAACAGGTGCGTGAAGTCCTGGCACACCCCAGCGCCGCCTGCGAGCAGGTCGTCGATGCTCGATTCGACGGTGGTCGCTCCGCTCACGTAGCGCAGCTCCCGCGGAATTCGCTGTGCCGTTGCCAGGACGCTGTCGAAGCTCGTGTCAGCGCCGTTCCACTCATGCCACAGCGCGCGCGTGTTCTCGGCGAGGGGCACACGCGGGCTCGGGAGCACGAACTCGAGGCGGGGATCGCCGGCCAGCGCGTCCGGTTCCCATGCCGCGAGCCGGCGCCGGCGAGGTTCGCCACTCTCGACGACGGCGTCGACGGCGAACTCGAGGCGGTTGTGCGGCACCGCGACGTCGACGCGATGCACGAAATTGCCGAAGTAGTCGACCCGGCTTCTCGGCACCGCCCAGGGGGTGCTCAGCAGTGAGAACGCCAGCGTCCTCTGAGACCCGCGGTCGCGGGGCCGCATGCGCACCTCGTTGTACGACAAGCTCACCTTCGCCGTATAGCGCAGCACGGTGCGGTGCGACACCGCGTAGGTCAGCGTGTCAATACCCACGTGTCCTTGCTCCCACCGCCGTGAGACGAGTTCACCACGAGCTCCTCTGGATCCCCGGCGACGCGGGTGAGCCCGCCGGGAACGATCCATGGCCGCTCGTCGAGGAGCACGAAGGGGCGCAGGTCGACCGCGCGCGGCTCGAATCCGCCCCCCGCCCGCAGGCAGACGGCGCGGCTGAGTGCCACCTCTTCCTGCGCGAGCCATTGCCGGGGCTCAGCCTTGACACGATCGAGGAAGTCGGCGCGCTCGGCAGAGGACATGAGCCTGCCGAAGTGGATCCCGTAGCCGCCACTGGCATCCACCGGTTTCAGCACCATGGTGTCGATGTTGGCCACAACGTGTGCCTGCTGCTGAGCGTCGGTGAGGTCGAAGGTGGGGACGTTGTCCATGAGCGGCTCCTCGCCGAGGTAGTAGCGGATCATCGCGGGAACGTACGGATAGATGACCTTGTCGTCGGCGACGCCGGTTCCCGGCGCGTTGGCGATGGCGACGTTGCCACGGCGCCACGCCTCGATGAGGCCCGGGGCTCCCAGCATCGAATCCCGGCGGAAGACGAGCGGATCGAGCCACTCACTGTTGACGCGCGAGTAGATGACATCGACGCGCTGGGTGGCACCCTCGGCGTCCCGACGGTAGACCTCGTCCTCCACCACGATGAGCTCGTGTCCCTCGACCAGCGTGGCATTCATCTCGTCGGCGAGCAGCCGGTGTTCGTAGTACGCGGCGTTGTACGAGCCGGGAGTGAGCACCACGATGTCGGCGTCCCACTGTCTCGGGGCGATGCGCTGCAGGATGCGACGGAGCCGGCCGGTGTAGCCATGGATCGGTCGGACCGGCGTCAGCTCGAACCATTCCGGCGCCAGTGACTCCATCGCGCGCCGCGACTCGAGGGCGTAGGCGATGCCGCTGGGGATGCGCACGTTGTCCTCGAGGACGTGGAACGTTCCCTTCACTCGGACCACGTCGATCCCCGAGACGTGACACCAGGTTGCGCGGGGAGGCCGGATGCCCACGATGTCGCGGAGGTAGCCGGTACTGCTGTAGACGAGCCGTCCGGGCACCGCACCGTGACGGATCGCCCGCTGAGCGCCGTAGCAGTCCGATACGAACAGGTCGAGTGCCATGGCCCGCTGCGACAGCGCTCGGCTCAGCGTCCGCCATTCGCCGGAGGACAGAACCCGTGGCACGGGGTCGAAGGGAAAGATGGGCGCCACTCCCTCGGTGGGGACGCCGAAGGTGACCCCCCGATCGGCGAACCACCGCTGCGCATCGCGGCGGATTCGGGGCAGGGCGCCGGCGGCGCGCTCGAGGGTGGCGAGCAACTCGGAATAGGGAGGCCTGACCACCCCGTCGAGGTCGACGCATTCGTCCGCAGCCCGCGGCAGTCCGTGGGCAACCCCCCGGTCGGTCCCGGCCTCGATCGTCATCCACGGACAGTACTCCCCGCATCCCGCAGATCGTCATTGGTCACGGTGCACAAGGAGTGGCGACAGCGACTGTGCAGTCAGATCGGTTCACACGCGCCGATTCGGCGGTACAGTGAGGATCGTGATCGACGCCCCCACGAGCGGTCGGCGACTTCGTGTGGGTTGTGAATTTCTCCATGACCTGGACTGGCCGGTCAGCTTCGTTCTCCAGGTGGAGCCGCGCCGGGACGCCGTGCGCGCCTTGAGCAGTGCCGGCGTCGAAACCTGGCCGCAGGTGGACGTCCACGAGTACACGGACATGTACGGGAATACCTGCGAGCGGTTCGCCCTCGGCCCCGGGAGCGTGCGGATCCGGTACGAGGCCGAGGTCGAGGTGGATGCCGGAATCGACGAGGTCGAAGAGCTGGCGGCTCAGACTGTGGTCGCCGACCTGCCCGACGCGACCCTGCACTTCACCCTGGCAAGTCGCTACTGCGAGTCGGACAAGCTCGGCAACACGGCGTGGCGGCTGTTCGGCGACACGGCGCCCGGATGGCAGCGCGTGCAGGCAGTGGTCGACTGGGTGCACGACAACATCACCTTTCGACACGGGAGCAGTCGATCCTCGACCGGCGCGACCGATGTGTACCTCCAGCGAGAAGGTGTCTGCCGCGACTTTGCACATCTCGCCGTGACCTTCCTGCGAGGGCTGAACATCCCGGCGCGCTACTGCTTCGGCTATCTGCCCGACATTGATGTTCCGCTCCCCGACGAGCCAATGGACTTCGCGGCCTGGCTCGAGGCGTATGTGGGCGGCCGCTGGTACTCCTTCGATCCGCGCAACAACACCAGGCGCACCGGCCGGGTGCTGATCGGACGCGGCCGCGACGCGCTCGACATCGCGATGATGACCCACTACGGCGCGGCCCCTCTGCGTGCGATGCGCGTCGTGGCCGAGCCGATCGAGGCTCGGCCGTGGTCGAGTGCGATCCCCGCGGTGGTCGGCGAATTCTCCGGGGAGCTGCAGTGACAGTGCGGCCGGAGCCGTCGTTCGTGGAGGCGCAACGGACCTGGTCCGCGGATCCGCCGGAGTGGGATTGGAGCCGGGTGCAGCGAACCCGGTACCGAATTCAACAGCGCATCACATACCGGTACGACGGTCCCGTGCAATCGCTGCAGCAGCGGCTCGTCGTCCAACCGCGAAGCGTGCACGGTGATCAGCGACGGATCAGTCGCCGCCTCGCCGTCCTGAATGCGATTCCTCGACGCATCGACGCGACTGTTGACGTTTTCGGGAATACGGTCGTCACGCTGATCATTCCTCGGGTGGAGGAGGAGGTCACCTTCGTCACCTCGAGCATTGTCGAGCGCGACGCGCAGTATGGTCCGCACCTGGAGCCGGCCGCGATGCTGGACGACCGCCGCCTGCTCGACGCCACGCCGCTCACCGGCGCGGATCCCGCCATCGACCTGCTCGCCGAGGAGCTGCGCACCAGCAGTCTGACCGGCGGCGCGCTCGCATCGGCCGCGAACGAATGCGTCCACAACGCCATGACCTACGAGCACGGCGCGACGTCGGTCGCCACCACGGCGGCCGAGGCCCTTGCCCGTCGTGCCGGGGTGTGCCAGGACTACGCGCATCTGCTGCTGGCGTTGACCCGCCGTCTCGGACTGGCGTCCAGGTACGTCTCGGGGCACATGCTCGGATTCGGAGGGTCTCACGCCTGGGTCGAAGTCCTCGTGCCCGATGGCGCCGGCCGCGCTCGGGTGCTGTCGCTCGATCCCACGCACGGTCGCGCCACGGGATACGAATACATCACGATCGCCGTGGGTCGCGACTACGCAGACGTCGCACCGCTCTCCGGAACCTATCGCGCCCCGTTCGCTGGATCGCTCATCACGACCAAACGAGTGGTCATGACCGCGCTCGGCCCGGACGATTACGCCGACGCCACCGATGCACGCGCCGTCGCCTGAGCCCGTGCGCCCCCTCGCACTCGGGGCTTAGTCGCTCACCAGCTCGTAATACGGATTCAGGATGGCGAGCTGGCGGCGCCAGAGTCCCACCATCCCTTCGACAAGCACTCTCGCGCCCAGCTCGATCCCGGGGATGCGCCGCCGCCCTGGAAAGACGAGCAGCAGACTCCCGGCCTCATCGCCGATCTCGCAGCCGAGACTCGACCCCGTCTCCGTCTCCTGGACTTTCAGGCCCCGGACCGTGCCGGTCGCGCGGATTCGGTTACGCCACCTGGCCTGATTGATCGGCGCCGTCGCCGGCTCGGCCGGATCGGGTTCGCTGTCATCCCATTCGGCAATCGCGTTCAGGGCCATGTCAGTCGCTCCAGTGTCGATGTCGGGGAAGGCCGCGTACATGAGTGCCACCGTCAGCAACTGTGCCAGATGCCAGGGAGAGAGGCTTCGTCCGTCGCGCACACATCTGGTTCACGACCGCTGTGCATCCGGCATCAACTGGCGATCGAGTCGACGGTTGCGAGCTCCGGAAGAGGCTTCTCGTTCTCGTTGTCGATCCGCGCGACATCACCACGACGAACGGTGGTCGCGAGGATCGCCGCGCCGGCCAGCATCAGAAAGGCGCCGACGAGGAACGCCACATGAAAGCCGGTGACCAATGCGCTGACCCCGTCAGCCGGACTGGGCGAGTGACCGAGTCCCGCAAGGGTGCTCGCCGTGCTGTTCGCCGCCAGCGTCGACAGCACCGCCAATCCGATCGCCCCGCCGAGCTGCTGAGCGGTGTTGAGCAATCCCGATGCCAGCCCCGCATCCTCCGGGCCGACGTTGGTGGTCGCGATCAGCGTGATCGGCACGAAGGTGAGTCCCATGCCCACTGCCATGATCATGAGGCCAGGCAGCAGATCACCCAGATACGTTCCCGCCACGGGGATTCTGCTCAGGAGGATGAGTCCAACTGCCGCGATCGACATGCCGGTGAGCCCGACCGCGCGGACGCCAACCTGGCGGATCAACTGCTGTGACAGTCCGGCGCCCGCGATGATGCCCGCAGTGACCGGGAGAAAGGCGAGCCCCGCGCGCAGCGCGCTGTAACCGAGCACCTCCTGCACGTAGATCGAGGCGAAATAGAACAGCGCGAACATGCCGCCGGCAACGAGCAACATCGCGGCGTTGGCACCGGTGATCGACCGCATCCGGAAGATGCCGAGGCGGATCAGCGGGTGGCGGAGCCGGGATTCCAGCACCACGAACGCTCCGAGCAGCGCCACCGCGAGGGCTCCCAGCCCGAGGGTCTCAACGGATACCCATCCCGCCGTCTGAGCATTGACGAGCGCATACACCAGCACCACGAGTCCTGCGGTGACCGACACGGCGCCGGCGATGTCGACACCACCACGGGCGTTCTCGATCCGGCTCTCGGGCACGAATCGCAGCGCCAGCGCGATGGCGACCACGCCGACCGGAACGTTCACGAAGAAGATCCACTGCCAGGAGAGCAGGCTGGTGAGAACGCCACCAAGCAGGAGGCCGACCGCCCCGCCGCCGACCGCCACCGCGCTCCAGACGCCAAGCGCGGTTGTCCGCTCCCGGCCCTCGGCAAACGTCGTGGTCAGCACTGAGAGCGCCGCCGGTGTGACCAGCGCCCCGCCCAGGCCTTGGAGAGCTCGCCCGGCCACGAGGATCCCGGCGGAACCCGCGAGCCCATTCATGAGCGAGGCGGCGGAAAACAGCACGATCCCAAGAAGGAACAGGCGACGACGGCCGAGCAGATCGGCGGCGCGACCGCCGAGCATCAGAAAGCCACCGAACGCAAGCGTGTAGGCGTTCACGATCCATTGCAGGCTCGACGGCGAGAAGTGAAGCCCCCGCTGAATCGAGGGGAGCGCGACGTTCACGATGGTGGCGTCGAGGATCACCATGAACTGGGCGATGCCGACGATGACGAGGACGAGCCAGGGGTTGACGCGTCGAGCTTCCATGTCTTTCGTCCTCCGCTTGCGGTAGAATCGGAGCGTGGGCTCCGGTTATGGAGTACTATACGGAACGATGGTTCCGTTTGTCAACCGTAGTCAGGACGACCGATGAGCATGGGGATGACCGGGGGAGAGGAGCTCGAGGCCGAGCCTCGTGCAACCGAGCGGCACCTGCGCGCCGACGCGCAGCGCAACCGGGAGCGCATCCTGGAGGCGGCCACCACCTTGATGGCGACCCATGGCATTGACGTCCCCATCGACGAGATCGCCAGGCTCGCGCAGGTCGGCGTCGGCACCCTGTATCGCAACTTCCCGACCAAGGGGGCGCTGTTCGAGGCGCTGCTCATGGCTCGGATCAGCCCGCTCGTCGCCGCGGCTCGATCCGCCGCGGACGCCGATGACCCCGGCGACGCCTTCGTCACCTTCGTCCGCGACTTGTGCGACGAATTCGCCGACTTCAAGGCGCTCGCCGACGCGATGGCCGCGTCGGGCGTCGATCTCAGCGCCGCCAAGCACGAGATCTCGGGCGATCTGATCGCCGCGGTCTCGACGCTGCTCCACCGGGCTCAGGAGTCCGGGCGGATCCGGCCGGACGTGAACATCACCGACGTTTCAGCGATGATGGCCGGTCTCAGTCACACCGATCCGTCATTCATGGATCCATCGCAGCGGAAGCGCTGTGTGGCGCTGGTCTGCGATTCGCTCCTCGTCGATGCGCGCAGCGTGCTGCCGCAGTGCGAACTGGCCGCGTCCTCAGCGCATCCCACCACGCAGTGACTCGCACCGCGTCAGGACTGAGAATCACCGCGTCGGAGCTCCCAGGCGAGACGGTCGATGGCACGATGCTTGCCGATCGGGACCTGCAGTGACCGGTTCCCGCCGGCCGACCGAACCTTGATGTCGATGAGCCATGTGCCGCGTTCCCCGCGAGAGAGCAGGACATCGTCGACTCGCATCACCGCTCGTCCGGTTGGGGACGCTTCGACGACCGGTCGCGCTGTGCGGCGTTTCGCCATGATCACCCCGCCACGCGGACGGGTACCGTCTCGGTAGTGACCGGCCCGGCCTGATTTCCACGGTCGAGCCCATACGCGCGATAGAGCAGCTCGATCGGATGCACCGCGGTCACGCCGGTGCCGTGTGCGATCTGCCAGCGACATGTCTCGCTGTCGCAGGCGGCAAGATCAGATCCGCTGGCGGTGATGTCGTCGAAGAGCCGTTTGCCGACCGTCATCGAGATCTCGTACTTCTCCTTCTTGAGCCCATAGGTCCCGGCGATACCGCAGCAGTCGGCATCGAGCTCGATCATGTGGAGGTCCGGGACGAGCGCAAGCAGATCGAGCGCAGGCTTGCCGATACCATGGCCGCGCTGCTGACATGGCGCGTGGTAGGGCACCGTCAGGGGCAGCGATCCGAAGTCCGTGCGCAGTGCTCCGCGCTCGTGGAGACCGAGGAGGAACTCGCAGAGGTCGTACATCGACTCGCTGACGGCCTTGAGATCGCTGTCCTCGATACCCAGGATCTCGTGCGCCTCGCGCTTCAGCATCAGCCCGCAGCTCGTCGAGTTCGCGACGATCGGCAGTCCCGCGTGCGCATGCGGGGCGAGACGAGCGACCAGGCGTCGCACGTAGGTGCGCGCCGCCGGGAAGTTTCCATTCGACTGGAGCGGAAGGCCGCAGCAGTCCTGCGGCGGAACGATCACCCGAAACCCGTTGTGTGCCAGGACCGCGACGACCATCTCGCCGAGGCGCGGTTCGTAGTAGTTGGTCCCGCAGCCGTGGAAATAGACGACCGCGGGCGCTTCGGGCGGGCCGTGATGACCTCGTGACCGCGTCTGAAACGTCCTTCCCGCGAAGCTCGGCATCGGCGCGTCGCGGTGGATGCCGACGACGCTCTGCACCATCGCGCGGATGGCGCGATTGTGCAGCGCCCAGTTCGCCAGCGGGGCAACCGGGGTCCCCAGCCGTCCGATCACGGTCGGCCGGGCGATCAGCTGATTGCGGAGGGGAATGCCCCGCTTTTCCCACAGTTTCGCTCGCGCACGCGAGTTGATCTCCGCGATCTTCACGTCCTGGGGGCATACCTGCGTGCAGATCCCGCACCCCGAGCAGTAGTCGACGGAGGCATCGGATGACGTTCCGGCGCCTCGATAGCGCTCCGCCTGGGGACCGACGTACTTGGGTCCCGGGAACAGTGGCGTGGCCTGGGAAACCGGACAGTACGTCTCGCAGATCGTGCATTTGACGCAGTGATCGAGGGAATCGCGGATGAGATCTGTCACCGAACCGCACCCGAGACGGCTTGGGATTGTGGCTCGAGGATGGCCTCCGCGGCGGCGTAGCCGGTGACGACGCTGATCCCGGTGCCCGACTTCTCCTTCCATGGAACCGCCCCACCGAGAATCGCACCGACCGCGTGCAGGTTCGAGTAGACGGGGCGCCCGCCGCGGTCGATCGGCCGCATGCGGTCGTCGGTGGGCACGCCGGCTTCAGCTAGCGGTTGCGCGTCGAAGTACCCGGGGGCGAAGCGGACACGATCGCCTTGCGGGAGGCCGATCAGGGGAAGGTCGAACACCGTCTCACGCGTCGCTCCAAATGAATCGAGCTCCAGACCCCCACTCGCGAATCCGCCGGAGGCGAGCACGACAGACCCTGTGGGATGCCACGTCGTGCCGTTGGCGTTCGCCACTGCAACCGCCTCGATGCGTCCGTTCTCCGCACGGGCGCCGACGGCGCGGACACCCAGCACGATGCGGGTGCCGCCTGCCCGGAGTGCCTCGGTCAGCGCGTCTGATAGGCGGATACCGGGTATCGACGGTGGCAATGTCGGGACCTCGAATACCTTCCGATCCAGTCGCTTCTCGAGCTCCTGCCATGTCGCCTCAGCGCTGCGCAGTCCGAGCACCGCCGGCACGCCGAGGCGCTCGTCCGGTTCGACTCGATGCTCGAGTGCGGCGACCAGCCAGTCACTCAGGTTCTCGGTGTCGAAGCGTCCGGCAAGGACGCGAGGGCTGAGGTCCCCGCTGCGTCCCCCAGGGGGCTGGAGTTCGAGCGCGCGAGCGCTGATCTGCGCGGGAAGGCGAGCCCGGATCACGTTGGCGGCGATCAGCGTGGGGTGGAAGTCCTTGAAACCCTTGATTCCGACGAACACGAAGCGACCTCCGGCGCGGAGGTCGCCATTGGACATGGTTCGTGGCGCAAGTGCTGACGGCTTGGCCACGCCGAGCGCGGTTGGCAGCAGCATGTTCTCGGCGAGAGTGCCCACGAAGCCCGACGCGCCTGCGCGCGCACCGAACCACGCCAACGCGGTCGCAAGCCGATCAGCCGAGACGCGGGCATAGGGATGATCGGGCGAGCTTGAGAGCAGCGCCGGCAGTGATGCGACCGGACTCTCGACCCGCGCATCGCCGAGGTAGCCGAGCACGTCGACCGTCGCCGGAGCGAGATGAGTAGCACCCACGCCGCGAGCGACGATCAGCACGCGCTGTCCCTGCTCTGTGAGCCGGAGTGCGGCCGTCAGGCCCGCAAGGCCGGCGCCGATGACGACGGTGTCGTAGCTCATGCCGGCAGGTGCTCCACGTCGAGAATGCCCTGAAAGATCCAGTCGTCCAGGCGCGCCTGCCGAAGCTGGTCGCCGTGGAGGATGGGGTGAATTCCCTTCCACCGCTCCTCGAGGAAGTCGAGCAGCGTCCGATTTGCACCGGCCTCGTCGACAGTCCCGCCCTGGTGCAGGATGCCGGTGGCGCGATAGATGCAGAACCCACCCTGACACGGCCCCATCGCCAGTCTCAGCAGACGGCGAATGTCGTCGAGGCTCGTGGTGTCGCGTTGCTTGATCGTGTCCTCGAGGCGAGCCCTGGTGATCAACTCGCACTCGCAGATGATCTCCTCGGCCTGAGGGACGGGCTCGCGCGCGGCCAGCCGGTGGCCGATCTGGTACAGCGCGTGACTCTCGGAACCCGCGAGCGGCACCTCAGCTGTCGTGCAGGGGCGGGGCCCGCCGAGCTGCTGACAAGCGGCGTCGACAGCAGCCTCCGCCATCAGCCGGAACGTCGTCGTCTTCCCGCCGGTGATGGTGAGGAAGCCCGCGACGCCTTCGCGCGACGAGTGATCGAGGAGCGCATGCGAGCGGGTCACGTCTCGCGTTTCCGCGACCTTCGCGGTGTCCTCGAACAGCGGGCGGACACCGGCCCACGCATGCAGGGCCCGAGCCTGGCGAAATCCGGGCACCAGCTTTTCTCCCTCGTCGAGGAGAAGGTCGATATCAGCCTGACGGATCTCGGTCTCGTCGGGATCGGGGACGAATACGTCGGTGGTGCCGATCACGCACGCGGTGCGGAGCGGCAGGAGGATGTCACCGTCCGCCGGTCGCTTGCATCGATTGACACACATGTGGACGAGCCGGTGGTTCATCGCGATCATCAGTCCCATGCCGGCGCGTACGTTGACCGTGCAATGAGCGAGCTCCGCGATCTGCCCGGCCCAGGCACCCGCCGCGTTGATGACAACAGTGGCATGAATTTGGAATTGCTCACCACTGCGCTCGCTGCGAATGTGCGCTCCCACGACCCGGTCGCCGTCGACCTCGAGGTCGAGAACACGGTGATACGGAAGAATCCGCGCCCCGTGGTCCTCCGCCGACCGAGCGCAACCCCAGACCAGCTTCCAGGGGTCCAGCGAAGCGTCCGGAACCAGGAACGCACGCCGGATGTCGGGGTTGACGCGTGGCTCGCGGCGGAGCGCCTCGGCGACGGAAATCTCCTCGGCTGGAACGCCCGTCGCCCTGCAGCCCTCGAGGAACAGGTCTCCGTACTCCGGGTCGTCCCATGGGGTGGCCACGAACATGCCGCCGGTGTCCTCGACGCAGTCCGCTGCCGTGAGGCGGAGAATCCGGTTCTCGGCGATGCACTCGCGCGCGGCTGAGGGGTCTTTGACCGCGTAGCGACCGCCGGAGTGAAGCAGACCGTGAAATCGACCGGTGGTTCCGTCCGCGAGATCTCGCCGTTCCACGAGGATGGTCGAGAAGCCACGCAGCGCGGCGTCCCGCGCAACGCCGACACCCGTTGAGCCGCCCCCGATGACGAGGACGTCAGCCTCGAGCGAGTTCAACGACGTGCTCGGCGTTGCCATGGACTAAGCGTATCGAGTCAGCGGCGCCCATTCCTCCACCACCCGGGACGTCTCCGTTCTAGGCCGGATGCGAATGCTCCTCCTCCTGGCCCTCAGCGAAGTCGCCCTGGTTCTCGCGACGCTCGGGGTGATGCTCGCTCTCCTCCTGGCCTTCCGCGAAGCTGCCTTCGTGGGTGGGCTTGGCCGCCTCCTCGCCGGTGGCGAAGTCGCCCTCTTCCTCTTCGCGCTCAGGGTGGTGCTCCATCGTCTCCTCCCCGGTGGCGAAGGAGCCCTGATGCCCGTGCTCGTGCTCGCGCTCGCTCTCTCCGGGAACGCCTCCTGGTTCCTGACTCTCGCCGGCCATGATGGACCTCCTTTTCGCCTGGCTCTCGCCACATTGGTCGCTGATCGCCCTCCCGGGACCCCGATCGACGCCGAAGATGACGGCGCCGTCCGGGATGCCCCGCGGAGGACGAATTCAGCCTGCTACATCTGCCTCAGCGCGTCGTCACTCGGCCCAGTCGAAGGTGCGCGTGACAGCCTTCTTCCAGAGCGCGTACTCGCGGTCCACATCGGCCTTGTTCATGCTCGGGGTCCATTCCTTGTCCTTGCCCCAGTTCTCGCGGAGGTCTTCGACCTGCGCCCAGAATCCGACCGCGAGCCCTGCGGCGTACGCGGCACCGAGCGACGTGGTCTCGGCGACGGTCGGACGTACGACTGGCACGCCGAGCACGTCGGACTGGAACTGCATCAGCGTGTCGTTGAACACCATGCCGCCGTCGACCTTGAGCGAGGTCAGCGCGACCCCGGAGTCGGCGTTCATGGCGTCGACGATCTCACGCGTCTGCCACGCCGTCGCCTCGAGCGCGGCGCGGGCGATGTGGCCCTTGTTGACGTAGCGGGTCAGGCCGGCGATAACGCCACGAGCACTCGATTTCCAGTAAGGAGCATAGAGGCCCGAGAACGCCGGCACGAAATAGGCACCCCCGTTGTCGTCGACGGTCTTGGCGAGCACCTCGATGTCGGAGGACTTCTCGATCATGCCCAGGTTGTCGCGCAGCCACTGGACGAGAGCGCCCGTGATTGCGATGGAACCCTCGAGGCAGTAGGTGGCGTCGGCGCTGCCCATCTTGTACGCCAGCGTTGTGAGCAGGCCGTTCTTCGATTGGACTGGCTTGGTGCCTGTGTTGAGGAGCAGGAAGTTCCCGGTCCCATATGTGTTTTTCGCCTCGCCGACCGCGAAGCACGTCTGCCCGAACAGGGCCGCCTGCTGATCGCCCAGGTCACCCGCGACCGGAATGCCGGCAAGCACGCCCTTGGCCTCCCCATAGGTCTCGCTCGACGCCCGAATCGCGGGGAGCATGGACCTGGGAATGGTCATCGTGGCCAGGATCTCGTCGTCCCAATCGAGCGTGTTGAGATTCATGAGCATGGTCCGGCTTGCGTTGGTCACGTCGGTGACGTGCTGGCCACCGTCGGTCCCTCCGGTGAGCAGCCAGATCAGCCATGCGTCGATGTTGCCGAAGGCGAGCTCGCCACGCTCCGCCTTGGCGCGCGCCCCGTCGACGTTATCCAGGATCCACTTGACCTTCGGGCCCGAGAAGTATGTGGCCAGCGGCAGGCCCACCTTCGCGCGAAAGCGGTCCTGGCCACCGTCCGCGGACAGCTGGTCGACGATCTTGTCGGTCCGCGTGTCCTGCCAGACGATCGCGTTGTAGACGGGCTTACCGGTGCCACGGTCCCAGACGACCGTTGTCTCACGCTGATTGGTGATTCCGACGGCCGCGATATCACCGATATCCACCTTGCCGAGGCCGGCTTTCACGACCTCCTGGGTGCGGTCCCAGATTTCGAGCGGATTGTGCTCGACCCAGCCCGGCTTGGGGAAGATCTGCTCATGTTCCTTCTGATCGACAGAGACGACCTTGCCGCTGTGGTCGAACACCATGAAACGCGTGCTCGTGGTGCCCTGATCGATCGCTGCTGCGTATTTCGCCATTCTTATTTCCTTTCGCCCATATCTCGTTCAGGAGTGTCTCAGCGCCTAGGACGATGTCCTAACCGATGGGAAGTTGGTGCGCAACGATGGCGCCCAGGATGCCGCCGACGATCGGACCCACCACCGGTATCAGGGCGTACTCCCAGTCGGATGAGCCCTTGCCTGGGATCGGCAGGAGGAAGTGGGCGATGCGGGGCATGAGGTCGCGGGCAGGGTTGATCGCGTACCCGGTCGGGCCGCCCAGGGAGAGGCCGATCGCGAAGACCAGCAAACCGATGATCAGCGGGGCGAGTCCACCGACCAGGCCATTTCCCTTGGAGGTGATGGCAACGACCCCGAAGACGAGCACGAAGGTGCCGATGACCTCGCTGATGAAGTTGAACGCGGGGTTGCGGATGGCAGGGCCGGTGCAGAAGACCGCGAGCTTCAGACCAGGATCCTCAGTCTCCTTCCAGTGGTGGCTGTAATGAACCCACACCAGGACCGCTCCGATGAACGCTCCCACCAGCTCTCCGCCGATGTACGAAGGAACGTTGGACCAGTCGGTCACGCCGATGACCGCGAGCCCGAGGGTTACCGCGGGGTTGAGATGCGCGCCGTCGAACTGACCCACCGCGTACACGGCCATCGCGACGGCCATCGCCCACCCGAAGGTGATGACGATCCACCCGCTGTTCTGGGCCTTCGACTTGGACAGCAGTACGCCGGCGACGACGCCGTCTCCCAAGAGGATCAGTAGGCCAGTACCGATGACCTCCGAGAAAAAGATATGGCCAGGCATTAGTGCCACCTCCTTGGCGCGATCTCTGCCCCTGAATGGGTGTGCGGACAGTACCCTCGGTCGTAGGGCATTGTCAATCACCTTTGGCAATGGCCCTTTTGCCCTATTAAGGAATTGATAGGCTTAGGTCCCGTGCCCAAACCCATCCAGTCCATCGAAAGGGCCTCGGCAATCCTCCGGCTGCTCTCCGGGCGAACCCGCCGGCTGAGCCTCGCCGAGGTGGCCGGCGAGCTGGGGCTTCCCAAGGGGACGGTCTACGGGATCATGCGCACGCTCCTGTCCGTGGGCTTCGTCGAGCAGGATCCGGAGTCCGGCAAGTACCGCATCGGCGCTGCGCTGCTCCACCTGGGGAGCAGCTACCTCGATGGCAACGAGCTGCGCACGCGCGCGCTCAACTGGGCGGACTGGCTGGCGGCGCGCACCAACGAGAGCGTGCGCCTGGGCACCTTGCACGACGGTCACGTCCTCCTCGTCCATCACGTCTTCCGTCCCGACAACAGCCCGCAGGTTCTCGAGGTGGGCGCGCTGCTGCCGATCCATGCGACCGCGATGGGCAAGGTGCTGCTCGCGTATCATCCCTACCTGGCAGCGGAGCTCAGCAACGGCGCGCTGCAGCGTTTCACGAATTGCACGATCACCGATCCCACGCGGCTCGCGCTCGAGCTCGAGCGCGTGCAGGAACAGGGATGGGCTTCGTCGGTGGAAGAGCTCATCGAAGGCGAGACGTCGTGCGCCGCGCCGATACGTGACCGGCAAGGTGTCGCGGTCGGCGCCATCGCCATCTCCGGACCGACCGAGCGACTCTGTGACGGCTCGCAACTCCGCAGCGAGCTCGTGTCCTACGTTCGCGAAGGAGCAAGGACCATCTCGCGCGACCTGGGAGCAGTTCCGTGGTGAAGTCACGCAGACGAAGGGTCAGAGGGATCACGGGGGATTCCCCCATGTGTATCAGCCGGCACGAGGGACAACGCTCTTGAAACGCAATCTGCTGCGACTCATACTTGCCCCGAACAGCAAGGGCGACGGCCGACATCACAGGGCGATGGACAGCAATGTCAGCCGCTCCAGAGCGGCGTGGAAATCTGCGTGGAGCCGCGAGCGTTGAGCGACCGATACGTTGCCGCGATCGATCAGGGAACGTCTTCCTCGCGATGCCTGGTGTTTGATCAGCAGGGTCGGATCGTTTCGCTCAGCCAGAAGGAACACGAGCAGATATTTCCGCGACCGGGTTGGGTCGAGCACGATCCTCGTGAGATCCTGCGCAACGTCATCGAAGTCGTGCACGGCGCCCTCGAGAGCGGCGGCGTCGATGTACGTGACCTCGTCGCCGTCGGCATCGCGAATCAGCGTGAGACCACCGTGGTCTGGGACCCGCACACTGGCGAGCCGGTGCACAACGCGATCGTCTGGCAGGACACGCGCACCGATGCGCTGTGCCGGAAGCTTGGCGTCGAGCACGGTCAGGATCGATTCCGCGATCTGTGCGGGCTGCCGCTCGCGACCTATTTCTCCGGACCGAAGGTGAGCTGGCTGCTCGACAGCGCTCCAGGTCTGCGCCGCCGAGCCGAGGAGGGCGACCTGCTGTTCGGGACGATGGACAGCTGGCTGGTCTGGAATCTCACCGGCCGCCACGTCACCGACGTCACCAATGCAAGCCGCACGATGCTGATGAACCTCGAGACGCTCGACTGGGATGACACGCTGCTCGAGGCGTTCGGGGTGCCGCGGGCGATGTTGCCGGAGATCCAACCCTCGTCGAGGATCTACGGTGAAGCCGTCGACTCGCTCGGCGGCGTGCCCATCGCCGCCGCCCTCGGTGATCAGCAGGCGGCGCTGTTCGGTCAGACGTGCTTTTCGGCGGGCGAGGCCAAGTGCACGTACGGCACGGGCAGCTTCCTGCTGCTCAACACCGGGAACCGGCCGGTCCTCTCCAGACACGGGTTGATCACCACCGTCGGATCCAAGATCGGAGACGAACCCGCGACCTACGCGCTCGAAGGGTCGATCGCGGTCACCGGGGCGCTCGTGCAGTGGTTCCGCGACAAGGTGGGGCTGATCGGCAGCGCACCCGAGGTCGAAACCCTCGCCCGAAGCGTCGATGACAACGGCGGCATCTACTTCGTCCCCGCGTTCTCGGGCTTGTTCGCCCCCCATTGGCGCGGCGACGCCCGCGGCGTCATCGCCGGGCTCACCGGCTACGTCACCAAAGGCCACCTCGCCCGCGCGGTGCTCGAAGCCACCGCGTGGCAGACGCGCGAAGTCGTCGACGCGATGAATGCTGATTCGGGGATCGAGCTGAGCTCGCTCAAGGCCGACGGCGGGATGACCGCCAACAACCTGTTGATGCAGTTCCTGGCGGACGTGCTCGGCGTGCCGGTGGTGCGACCAAACGTCGCCGAGACCGTCTCGCTCGGCGCCGCCTACGCCGCCGGTCTCGCGGTCGGGTTCTGGCCCGACATCGAGAGTCTCCGGGCGAACTGGCACAAAGCCGCGGAGTGGATCCCGAACATGGACCCGGTCGATCGCGACCGGGGCTATCGCAAGTGGAAGAAGGCCGTGCAGCGCACCCTCGACTGGGTCGACGACGACGACTGACGTCGACCCAGGCTAGATGACGAAGCGCCGGTAGCGCCAGAGGTAATCGAGGCCGCTCAGCACGGTGGCGATGACCGCGATCCAGATGAACGCCACCGCCGGGGGCATCAGCCACGGATACGGCTGGGCCAGGACGATCAGCAGGATCATGCAGTTCTGGGTCAGGGTCTTCGACTTGCCCCACGGCGTGGAGCTGACCACCACGCCCTGTGCGGCGGCGACCGAACGCAGACCGGTGATCAGAAACTCGCGAGCGGCGACGACGACCACGACCCATGCCGGGAGCAGCGATTGCGTGGCGAGGATCACCAGAACGGTGATCACCAGGAGCTTGTCCGCAAGCGGGTCGAGGAACTTGCCCAGCTCGGTCACGAGGTTGCGGCTGCGCGCGATCCGTCCATCGAGCGTGTCGGTTGCCGCGGCGGTGACGTAGGCGACCGCACTGATCTGGTAGTGGTCGGTGAAATCGACCGCCAGAAAGGCGCCGATCACCGGGACCAGGAGGATCCGCAGGATCGTCAGCTGGTTGGGGATCGTCATGTGCCGGGTCACCGCGTCAGTGTGCATCCGACCCCCCGCAACGGGGCAGGGCGTGTCTCGGGGATTGCATCTAGAATCGCTGGGTGAGCCTCCTGACCATTGTGCTTTTGGGGGTGGCCGGATACGTGCTCGGGAGTCTCCCATGGGGATACTGGCTCTCGAGGTTCTTCACGGGAAAGGACATACGCCAGGTCGGGAGCAGAGGCACCGGCGCGGCGAACGTGTGGCGCCACGCTGGTTTCAAGATGTTCTTCGCGGTCGCGCTGCTGGACATCGGCAAGGGTTCGGCCGCCGCGGCGCTCGGCATTGCCGCCGGCGGCCGCTGGGGAGCGGTGATTGCCGGCACTGCCGCGTTGATCGGCCACTGGCGACCCCTGTTCCTCGGCTGCAGGCGCGGGGGCAAGATCGTCGCGACCACCGTCGGCGTCGCGCTGGTGATCGCGCCGCTCGCATCGGTGGTGATGGCGGTCGTGTGGTGGGCGGTGCTCCTCGCCACCCGCTACACCTCGGTGGCCTCGATCGCCGCGTCACTGGCGTTGCCCCCGCTGGTCCTGGCCTTCGGTGGCTCATGGCCCGAGGTGCTCTTCACACTCGGCGCCGCGGCGGCGATCATCGCGCTCCATCGCGCCAACCTCGAGCGGCTGGCAGGCGGAACCGAAAACCGGTTCGCGCTGCGTCTGCCCGGACTGCGCCGGCGCGCTCCGTCGCCGATCGCACGGCCCCGGTGAGGCGACCGTCCCCTAGGCAGGTCTGGGCGCGTCCGCTGACGAGTCGGTGAAGCCGGGGAGCGGCCGCAGGATCAGGCCCTGATCGATGTACCAACTGACCGTCCGGCGCATCGTGGTCTCGATCGGGGTGTAGACCAGGCCGAGGTCTCTGGCTGCAGACGACCCGTCGTATGCGGAGCCCTCGATCAGGGTGCGAACCATCTCACGACAGAAGCGGGTCGGCTTTCCGCGAATACGGGCGACCAGTTCGATGCACGCGGATGCGGCGAGGGCCAGCCCTGGGGCGAGGAATCGCGGGGGATCGTCGAGCCCGGTGAGGCGGGACAGGAGGGCGAGCCCGCTGCGCAGCGTCATCGAAGCGCCGCAGAGCAGGTACCGCTCCCCGGGAACGCCGCGCTCCTCGGCGAGCAGATGGCCGCGAGTGCAGTCGGCGATGTCGATGACGTTCAGCGGCCCGTCGACCGCGGCGGGGAGCTTGCCGTTGAGATACCCGATCAGCAGCCGAGCCGTCCCGCTGGTGCGCCCCGGCCCCTGCACCGACGCCGGGTTGACGCAGACGACGGCGAGCCCGGTGTTCGCGGAGGCTTCCAGGACCGCCTGCTCGGCCTCGTACTTCGACCGAGCGTAGTCCGAGAGAAACCGTCGCGAGCCACGACGACCGCCGGCCCCGCCCGCTGACGCCACGTCGAGGGTCGCTGCCGACGACGTGTAGACCAGCTTGGAGACGCCGGCCGCCGCGGCGGCGAGCACGACCGTCCGAGATCCCGCGACGTTGACCTCGAACATCGGCCGGGCGTCGGGCACGCAGAATGCGTTGACCCCGGCTGCGTGGTAGACGACCGTGCATCCATCGAACCCGGCCTCGAGCACCGACCGGTCGCGCAGATCGCCGCGCACCGGCTCTGCGCCGATCGCAATCAGGCGCTGGGCGGCGGCGTCGGAGCGGGCGAGTGCCATCACCGGCCGGCCGGCGGCGACCAGCTCTTCCACGATCGATCTCCCGAGGAACCCGGTCGCCCCCGTCACGAAAGCCCTGTCAGCCATGGAGAACGGAGCCTACGCCGTCGCCTCGGGGACCCCGCGGAGCCCAGCCCAGGCCGAGTTCACGGCACCGTCTCGGACCATCTCGACAAACCCATTGACAGCACCCTTGCCAAAAGAGTAATTTCCGACCAACGTTCGATAATGTCGAATAACAGGAGTGTCGAGCCATGGCCACAGCCACCAGGCGCATGCGGAAGATCATCAACGAGCCGGACCAGGTCGTCAAAGAATCGCTCGCCGGGCTTGCCGCCTCCGTTCCCAACTTGCTGCGCTACGACGTCGCGAATCAGATCCTGGTGCGGGTGGACTCGCCGGTCAAGGGAAAGGTCGCTCTGATCTCGGGTGGTGGATCGGGGCACGAGCCGCTCCATGGCGGCTTCGTGGGCGTCGGCATGCTCGATGCAGCGTGCCCGGGCGAGGTGTTCACCTCCCCGGTGCCGGACCAGATGCTCGCCGCCACCAAGGCTGTGAACGGTGGGGCGGGGGTCATCCACATCGTCAAGAACTACACCGGTGACGTCCTGAACTTCAAGATGGCCGCGGACGAGGCTTCCGAAGAGGGCATCAAGGTCGACACGATCGTCATCGACGACGACGTCGCCGTCCAGGACTCGCTGTACACCGCCGGGCGTCGCGGCGTTGGTGCGACCGTGCTCGCCGAGAAGATCGCGGGTGCCGCCGCGGAGCGTGGCGATGCACTCGAAGCTGTGGCAGACGTCGTGCGCCATGTCAACGCGCGAGCACGCTCCTTCGGCATCGCGCTGTCGTCGTGCATCCCACCAGCGTCCGGCAAGCCCATCTTCGATCTTCCCGAAGGCGAGATGGAAGTCGGCATCGGTATCCACGGCGAGCCGGGACGCCGTCGTGCGCCACTCGGCAGTGCCGCCGAGATCGCGGACATCATGGTCGAGGCTGTCACCTCCGACCTTGCTGCCAAAGCTGGCTCAAACGTGCTCGCCTTTGTCAACGGCATGGGTGGCACCCCGCTGCTCGAGCTCTACCTGCTGTACGGCGAGGTGGAGAAGCGCCTGCGGGCTGCCGGGCTCACGCCCGTGCGCAACCTCGTTGGCAGCTACATCACGTCGCTCGAGATGGCCGGAGCTTCGCTGACGGTCCTCGAGCTCGACGAGAACCTCACGGCACTGTGGGACGCGCCCGTGCACACCGCCGCGCTTCGCTGGGGAGGCTGATGCTATCGTGGCGGTCGCTATAGCAATGGACTCGCAGACCGTCACGGCGTGGATGAACGAGATCGCCGCATCGGTTCGCGCCGAGCGGGACTATCTGGTCCAGCTCGACGCGGCGATCGGCGATGGCGACCACGGCATCAACCTGAATCGCGGGTTCGATGCCGTGACGCTCGCCCTGAGCACTGAGCCGGATGGAACCCCGGGCAAGTTGCTGATCCTCTCCGGCAAGACGTTGATCTCCACGGTCGGCGGCGCCAGCGGCCCGCTCTGGGGATCGGCGCTGCGCAAGGCAGGACGCGCCCTGGGCGATGAAACGACCTTCGATCTGGCCCAACTCGTCGATGCGATGGCCGCGGCACTCGCATCGATTCAGGACCTGGGCGCGGCTGTGCCGGGTGACAAGACCATGGTCGACGCGCTCGAGCCGGCTGTGACGGCGATGCGAGTGGGACTCGCACGCGGCGCGTCGAGTGGGGAAATGCTTCGCTCCGCGGCGGAGGCGGCGGAGGCGGGGATGCGGGCAACCATCCCGATGCAGGCGCGCAAGGGCCGCGCATCCTACCTCGGCGAACGCTCGATCGGACATCAGGACCCGGGAGCGACCTCGACCGCCATGATCATCCGCGCCCTGGAACGGACGGTAGCGGGCACTCCTTAATGACCGAGCGAGTGCTCGCTGGCGTTCCGGCGTCACCGGGGACAGCGTTCGGAAGGGTTCGGCGGCTCGACGCCGGCGATGGGATCGATGGAATCGTTCTCGACGTCGGCGCGCGTCCGGCTGCAGCCGCCCAGGCCCTCGACGCGCTGGCGCAATCGGCGCGCGAACTCGAGAAGCTTGCGGCGGCGCTTCGAGCTGACGGCCGGACCGCGGAGGCCGACATCCTCGACGCCGGAATGATGATGGCCGAGGACCCGATGCTCCGCGACGCCGTCGAGCGCGCGGTGCTCATCCGTGGCCTCACTGCGGCGAGCGCGATTCGCGTCGAGGTGGAGGCTGCCGCGATACAGCTGGACATGCTCGGTGACGCGGAGCTCGCCGCGCGGGCCGCGGATGTCCGGAGCCTCGCGAGGCGGGCATCGCGAATCGCGTCCGGCCATTCCGCCCTCAGCGCGAAGAGCGGCGGCGACGACGCGATCCTGGTTGCGCCGGATCTCGGTCCCGCAGACGTCATCGAGCTCGACGGCGACGTGCGCGGGATCGCCCTCGTGGTCGGGGGTGTGACCGGCCATGCCGCGATCGTCGCGCGCGGGCTCGGTCTCCCGATGGTTGTCGGCCTCGGTGCCGATCTCCTCTCAGTTGCCGAGGGCGAGCTCTGCATCGTCGACGGCGACCGGAGCGTGGTCATCTCGTCGCCGGACCGCGGCCGGGTCGAGGCGGTGCGCGGAGCGATCGCCGCTGCCAGGGACGCGCGCGCTCGAGCCGTGGCGGCTCGAGCCCTGCCGACGGTCACTCGCGACCGCCGGACGGTTCGGGTCCTCGCCAACGCCGCGACCGCGATGGAGGTGCGTGCCGCCTTGGAGGCGGGTGCCGACGGAGTAGGCCTGCTTCGCACCGAGCTGGCCTTCCTTGAAGCCCAGCACTGGCCGACCGTCGACGAGCATCGCCGCACGCTTGACCCTGCGCTGACCCAGCTGAGGGGATTGACGGCGACGGTTCGCCTGCTTGATTTCGGAGGCGACAAGACGCCCCCCTTCCTTAAAGGAGTCTACGGACGTGGCGTGGAGCTCCTCTTGGACGATGCCGAGGCGCTGTCGTGGCAGCTCGAGGCGATCCTCGAGGCAGGTGCTGCAACCGAGCTTCGGGTGCTCATCCCGATGGTGACCGAGGCCGCTCAGGTGCGCGCGGTGAGGGCCGTCATCGAACCGATCGCCGCGAGGAGGGGGAGTCGCGTACCGGTGGTGGCCGCGATGGTCGAGGTTCCGGCGGCCGTTGTCATGGCAGATCGCATCGCCCGCGAGGTGGGAATGCTCAGCATCGGCACCAACGACCTGACCAGTTTTCAGCTCGGGATCGATCGGGCTCGGCCCGGCGGCGCACCGGCGCATCACCCCGCCGTGCTCCAGCTCATCGCCGACACCGTCGGCGCCGCTCGCACCGCCGGCATCCCTGTCGAGGTGTGCGGCGAAGCGGCATCGAATCCACTGGTGATGCCACTCCTGGTCGGACTGGGGGTCGACGAGTTGAGCGTCGGTGCGGCCGCGGTCGCTCGGGTTCGGGCATGGGTCCGCGCGCTGAACTACGAGGAGGCGGCAGAAATCGCGTACCGCGCGCTCGACGCCGAATCGGCTGCCGAGGTGGAGTCGCTGGAGCGCCCGCTCCGCTCCCTACTCGACGACGCCGGCTAGCGACTCCGCCAGCGCGTCGAGCGCCGCCGCGGCGTCCTCACCGTCGGCGCGCACCAGCAACGTGGTACCTGCGGTTGCGCCGAGCCCGAGCACGCTGAGAATGCTCTTCGCATCCGCCTCACGCCCGTTCGCCGCGACGACGATCTTCGATCGAAAGCGCATCGCGGTGCGAACGAAGAGCGCCGCGGGGCGGGCGTGGAGCGCCACGCCGTCGGGAAGCGTCATGGTGGCTTCAGAGCTTGCGAGCATCGCGGGCCTCTTCGGCAGCTTGCGCCACCTCGTCGAGCGGTGCTCCCGACGAAGCGATGACAGCGGCTGCTACCGCGCCCTCGACAAAGGGCGCGTCGACAAGCCGGACGTGGCCGTTGCCGTTGCCGCCGAGCACTTCGCGCACTGTGAGGATGGCGCTACCGAGGTCGCAGAGCAGCAGGACGCCGTCGCCCTGATCGGCTCGCTCGATCGCCGCACGGACGAGGTTGTCGGAAGTGCCGAGGCCTCCGTCCTGGTCACCTCCGGCGGGCTCGATACGCACGTCCGGGCCTGCCATCTGACCGGCGAGAAGCGTAAGCCCCGCGGCCAACTGCGGGCTGTGTGACACCAGTACAATCCCGACGGCCACCACGTCCCTCATTGTCACGCAGTCGGTTCAGAGTTCCGTCTAGTCTACATCCTCGACCATAATTCAGCAATGCCGAATGACCGGCGACCGACGACGATTCAGTCCGTCGACCGAGCCGCCGCCATCCTCAAGGCCCTCGCGGGCGGTCCGGGGAGGTTGGGGGTCAGCGAGCTGGCCGGGAGGCTCGGCCTCGCGCGCCCGACCGTGCACGGTCTCCTGCAGACCCTGCTCGCCCAGGGGTTTGTCGAACAGGATCAGGTCTCGGAGAAATACCAGCTGGGGGCGGGTCTGCTCCAACTGGGCTACTCGTATCTCGACGTCAACGAGTTGCGCTCGCGCTCGATCACCTACGCCGCGCAACTCGCCGTGCGAACCAAATCAGCGGTCCGCGTGGGTGTGATGCACGGCCCGTCCGCGGTGATCGTGCACCATGTATTTCGTCCCGACGCGACGCTGCAGATCCTCGAAGTCGGTTCACAGCTCCCGTTGCACGCCAGCGCTCTCGGCAAGGCGCTGCTCGCCTTCGCGCCCAGCGAGATCATCGACAACATGCTGTCGGCGCCGCTCGAGCGACTGACCAAGCGGACGCCGAACGCGGCCGCATTGCGCATCCAGCTGACCTCGATCCGCCTTCAGGCGGTCGCCACCGAGCGCGATGAGGCCGTACTCGGTGAATCCAGCATTGCCGCGCCGATCTTCGATCGCGCGAGCAACGCCGTCGGCGCCATCGCCGTCGTGGGCGACACCGATCGCGTGTTTCCGCGCGGGCCGGCTCGCGGACTCTCCACAGCCGTGGTCGAGGCGGCGCGCGGTGTGTCGCGGGAGCTCGGCGCCCCGCGCTGGCCGTTTGCGGGTTAGATCGGCGGTGATCCGGCCCGCTATGCTCTGATGGTCGATCGGAACGGCGGAGGAGGATTCGTGGCAGCGGTCGGAGGCGTCGGTTCCAATGAGGCTTCGCGTTGATAACCGTTGAGGGGAAAGCGGTCTTCACCGAGCTGAGCGAGCTCGTCGACCCCGCGCATACGGCGCTGCTCCTGGTCGACATGCAACGTGACTTCGTTGAGTCCGATGGCGTATTCGGCGAACTGGGCGTCGACCTGTCGATGTATCAGGAGTCCCTGCCGAGGCTGACGGGTCTGCTCAGAGATGCCCGTCGCGTGTCCGCTCTGGTCGTCCATGTGCAGAACACGGCGCTGCCCGCTCGCTTGAGCGACTCACCGGCGCAGATCCGCTTCAATCTCCGCATGCATGCCGGCAAGCGCCGCGACGGCGCCCCGCTGCGATACTCGGTGGCCGGCACACCCGGTCACGACTTCGTCAAGGAGCTCGCGCCCCGTGGCGATGAGCTGGTGGTGCGCAAACACCGATCGAGCGCGTTCTGGGGTACGGACCTCGAGATGCTGCTGCGCAGCAATGGGATCAAGACCGTCGTGATCGGAGGGTGCACCACCGAGGGATGCGTTGAGTCGACGGCACGGGACGCGCTCTTCAACGACCTCTATGTCGTGATCGCCGTCGACTGTGTGGCGAGCGACGACCGGGAGCAGCACGACGCTTCGTTGCTGCTCATGCGCCATCGCTTCGACTTGGCGACCGCCGACGAGATCGCGGCGGTGTGGGCCACAGCCCGTCGCGGCGCCGGCGACGAAGGCTGACGTTTCGACGGCTGTTTCGCCAACCCGCTGCTCGGGAGCTCCCATGGTTATCGCCGACGTTCTCTCAGTTCCGGTTCGCTCGGGATTCTTCAGCGACGACCAGGCTGCGATTCGCGCCGGGGCGGTGCACGACGGATTCATCTACCGCGGCGGGCCGGCGACGGCAGGCTTTCGGAGCATCCGTCAGCCCGGTGAGGCCGTGTCCGTGTTGCTCCTCCTGGATGACGGTCAGATCGCCCATGGCGACTGTGCTGCCGTGCAGTACTCGGGTGTCGGCGGACGCGCCCCAGTCTTCCTGGCAGGTCCGGCCGTCGAAGCGATCGAGCGTCACGTCGCACCCCTGCTCCGAGGCCGGGAGCTCACCACGTTTCGTGAGGCTGCGCGCGAGATGGATACGCTCGCCGTCGACGGAGCACCGCTCCATGCTGCCGTCAGATACGGCGTGACTCAGGCGCTTCTGGATGCCGTCGCGCGGCGGCGCGGAGTGACCATGGCCGAGGTGGTACGTGACGAGTATGCGACCGGTATTCCACTCCGCCCGGTCCCCATGTTCGTGCAGTCGGGCGACGATCGCCGTGACAACGTCGACAAGATGGTGCTCAAGGAAGCGGACGTGCTCCCGCACGGGCTTATCAATGAGGTCGACACGAAACTCGGCCGCGACGGTGAGCTCCTGCTCGAGTACGTCGCCTGGGTTCGGGATCGCATCATCGAGCTGCGCACGCATCCCGGGTACTCCCCGCGCCTGTACTTCGACGTTTACGGAACCATCGGCGTTGCCTTCGGCGGCGATGTCGGACGAGTGGCAGAGTATCTAACCCGTCTCGGTGTCGTCGCCAAACCCTTCAGCGTCTGTGTTGAGCACGTCATCGACGCCGGCAGCCGTTCCGAGCAAATTCGCATTTCCGCGGCGCTGCGAACCGCGCTTCGAGGCTGCGGCAGCGACGTGCACATCGCTGTGGACGAGTGGTGCAACACGCTCGAGGACATCGAGCTCTTCGTTTCCGCGCGAGCGGCCGACGTCATCCATGTGAAAACACCCGACCTGGGGGGCGTCAACAACGCAATCGAGGCATTGCTTCTCGTCGCCCGGAGTGGACTGTCCGCCTACTGCGGGGGGAGTTGCAATGAGACAGACCGATCCGCGCAGGTCTCGGCGCACATCGCGATGGCCTGCGGAGCTGCCCAGGTGCTCGCCAAGCCGGGCATGGGCGTTGATGAGGGAATGATGATCGTCGGCAACGAGATGGCTCGCGTGGCCGCGCTCGTTGCCGCTCGGGAGGGCGCGCCCTCATGAAACCGCTCGACGATGTCCGCATCATCGCCGTCGAGCAGTATGCGGCAGGACCTTTTGGAAGCGTGCAGCTCGCGGACCTCGGCGCCGATGTCATCAAGATCGAGGATCCGGCGACCGGTGGAGACATCGGCCGCTACGTCCCTCCATTGCAAGAGGGAGAGGACAGCCTCTTTTTCGAGACGTTCAACCGGAACAAGCGAAGCATCGGTCTGGATCTCAAGGCACCAGGCGGCCGCTCGGTGTTCGAAGACCTGGTTCGCGTCAGTGACGTCGTGTACTCGAACCTTCGCGGTGACGTGCCTCACAGCCTGCGGATCAACTTCGACGACCTCAAGCACCTCAACCCGACGATCGTGTGCTGCGCATTGACCGGATTCGGCATGACCGGATCGCGCAGGAACGAGCCCGGATATGACTACTTCCTGCAGGGAATTGCCGGTTGGATGGACCTCACCGGAGAGCCGTCGGGTCCGCCCGCAAAGTCAGGGCTCTCGCTGGTCGACTACTCCACGGGGCTGGTTGCCGCAGTCGCGGTGCTCGCCGGTGTTCACGCGGCCCGCCGCGACGGGGTGGGAATGGACTGCGACGTCAGCCTCTTCGATACCGCGCTCGCAATGCTGACGTACCCGGCGATCTGGAATCTCAACGGCGACTTCACGCCCGCGCGCACGCATCACTCGGCGCATCCGTCGCTTGTTCCCTTCCAGGCATTCCAGACGCGCGATGGGTGGATCGTGGTGGGATGTGCGAAGGAGAAGTTCTGGGTGCGTCTGGCCGTCGCCATCGATCGAGCCGAGCTTGCGTCCGACGCCCGGTTCGCAACCTTCGCCGATCGCCTGCGCAACGCTGCGGAGTTGCTTCCGATGCTCGAAATCGTGTTCGCATCACGCACAGCAGGGGAGTGGCTGGACATCCTCGGTCGAGCCGGGGTCCCGTGCAGCCCCGTCAACACCGTGCCCGAAGCCCTGCGGGACGAGCAGGCGACCGACCGGGGCATGATCGTCGAAACCGAACATCCCCGCTTCGGCACGGTCCGTCAGCTGCGCAGCCCGGTTCGGGTGGGTGCTGTCCAACCGGAATACGTGCGGGCGCCACGGCGTGACGAGCATCGGGAGGAGGTGCTCCGCGAGCTCCTGGGCTACGACGCAATCCGCATCGCCGAGCTCTCCGCCGGCGGTGCGTTTGGGGAGCCCGGACCAAAAACGCCGGGGTGATTCGGCTGTAGGATCTGTCGCCGTGACCAGCGAAGGTGGCCGGATGGATGGAACGTTCGTCGGCAGACGCAGCGAGCTGGCCAGCCTGCTGGTGCAGGCTGCTCAGGCGCGCGACGGCCATCCACGCGTCGTCCTGGTCACCGGCGAGCCGGGGATCGGGAAGACGGCGCTGGCGCATCGTTTCGTAAGTCAGGCGCACGGGTTCCAGCTCCTGGAGGCGAGCGGAGAGGAGGCCGAGCAGCTGCTCGCCTTCGGGGTGATCGAACAACTTGTGCGGGCGGCCCATGCCTCGGGTGGTCCCGCGCTCGCGGACCTGGGCGACCGAAACGGCGAGGCACGAGATCCCATCTGGGTGGGAGCTGCACTCCTGGAGCTTCTCGGCACGATGCAGGCGGCCGGTCCCGTCCTGCTGCTCATCGACGACGCCCAGTGGGCGGATCGCCTTTCGTTGCAGGCGCTCGTGTTCGCCCTTCGGCGATTGCAGGCCGACCGCGTGCTCACTCTCATGGTGTCGCGAAGTGGGTCTCCGAGAGGGCACCTCGCCGGCGTTCACCGCCTGGTCGAGCACGGCCACGGTGCATGGGTGCGCGTCCGCGGCCTGGAGGCGTCCTCGATCCGCGACCTCGGGGTCTCCATGGGGGTCGATCACCTCTCGTCGCGGGCCGCAGATCGGATTCGAGCCCATACCGGCGGCAGTCCGCTGCACGCGACCGCGATCTTCGACGAGATCATCCCCGCGATCCTTCGGGAGCCATCCGACCTGCCGCTGCCTTCGACCGCCGACTTCGGCGCGCTGGTCCGCTCCCGGCTCGACGGGTGTTCTGCCGAAGCCCGGCGGCTGGTGGGTGCGGCGTCGGTGATCGGGCTCTCCTGCCGGCTGGCGATCGCGGGCCGGCTCGCCGAGCTCGATGAGCTGCTCGTCCCGCTCGAGCGGGCGATGTCGGCACATCTTCTTGAGGAGCGCGGCGCGCCCACTGATCGGCTGATCGCCTTCCCCCATCCGCTCGTACAGGCGGCGGCATATCACGCCCTGGGGCCGGCGCATCGCGCCGAACTCCACGAGCGCGCGGCCATCCTCGTCACCGACGAGGCGACGGCGCTTCGGCATCGGGTTGCGGCCGCTCGCGGAGCGGATCCGCAACTCGCTGCGGATCTCATCATCTTCGGAATCGACGTCGCGCGTCGCGGCTCGTGGGATGCGGCTGCGGACGCGCTCCTTTCGGCGAGCCGTCTCACCCCCGACGGGCCCGAGCGCGACCAGCGGACGCTGATGGCGGCGGAATACATGCTCCTCGGCGGCGCAGTCGATGACGTGCTCGCGCTTGTCGGCGAGATCGAAGGTCAAGCTCCAACCGCGCGCCGCGGATTCGTGCTCGGCAGCCTGGCGATGACCAGTGGTCGATACGACAAAGCCCAGGACCTGCTCGCCGGCGCCTATGACGGTTGCGACCCGGTGCGTGACCACCCGCTGGCCGAGGAGATCGCGGCGCAGCTCGCCCGGGTGCACATGGGACGCGGCCACGGCGCCGATGCAGCGCTCTGGGCGACGAGGTCGCTCGACGCCCGCCTGGCGCCGTCACCGGTCGCCGATTCGCTGTCGGTGCTTGCGATCGGTCTGCTCTTCGCCGGCCGCGCGCCCGAGGCGGCGGCTGCGGTGGCCGAACTACCCGAGGTGCGCCTGCTCGGCGAGGACGCGTCGCTCGACGGATTGTTCGGTCGCGGCTACGTGCGCTGCGTCACCGACGACCCGGCTGCGGCTCTCCAGGACCTCGCGCCGGTGGCCGAGCGGCTCCGTCGTCGTGGACCGGCGCACCGGGCGATCGAGGCCCTCAGCATGCTCGCGACCGCCGAGTATCGAATCGGCGACTGGGACGACGCCTCGGTGCACGGCCAGCTGGCGGCATCGCTGGCCGAGGATGCCGACCAGACGTGGTTGCTGGCCGGGGCTCACGCGGCCGCATGCGCACCCCTGGCAGGACGCGGCCACTGGGAGTCGGCGACGGCCCACGCGGATGCCGCACGGCGCGCCGCCGAGCTCGTGGGCGCTGAGTTCGGGATCGCCCAGGCGGCGATGGCGGCGGCGTGCATCGCCCGGGCTCGAGGTGACCACGAGTCGGTGATCCACTCGCTCGAGCCGCTGCTCCCACTCGCCGATCTTGGCGGGATCGGTGAGCCAGGCGTTCTCGATTGGCCCATTGTCTACGCCGAGGCACTGGTGGGCCTGAGCCGGCTTCGTGACGCCGAAGCCGTGGTGTCCCGTCTCTCCCGGCTAGCCCGCGAGCGCAACCGTGCGCAGTCGATGGCGGGCGCTGACCGGCTTCGAGCGATGCTCGACGCGGCGCTGGGCCGAGCCGACGATGCCGAGGTCTCCTTCGTGGCCAGCCTGGCCATCCTCGACGACGTCCAGCTTCCATTCGAGCGAGCACTGACGGAGCTCGAATATGGGCGCTTCCTCATGCGTGAGGGGTTCAACCGCGCGGCGGTGTGGCAGCTCGATGCCGCACGGGAACGCTTCAGCGATCTGGATGCCCGACCCTTCATCACGGAATGCGTGGCCGCGCTGGTGCGCTGCGGGATGGCGCCCTCGGCTGAGGGTGGGCACGCCCGCTGGCGCCTGACCCCGCAGGAGGTGTCGGTCGCCCGCCTCGTGGCCACAGGCAGGACCAACCGTCAGGTGGCTGACGAGCTGGTGGTCAGCATCAAGACGGTCGAATACCACCTGGCCAACGTGTACGGGAAGCTGCGGATTCGCTCGCGGCAGGAGCTCGTTCCGATCTTCGGCCCGGTCGACATCGGCCGGCAGCCCCGGATGGCATCCGGCCTGGCCAAGGGTTCCTTCGCCCTAAAAGACTAGGGTCCAACCCTGGGGTAAATCGGGTACACGCCTCGTAGAGTTAAGCGAACTGGCCAGTTAGAGGTGAGCATGTGAGCGGGGATGTCAAGCCCGATCGGCCGGCCGCGCTGACCGTCGGCTTGCTGCGGCCGTGCATCCTCGCCCACCTCGTCGGTGGCCAGACCGTCTACGGGTACGAGCTGCATCACTGGCTGCTGGGCATCGGCGTGGAATGCGACCTGGGGACGGTGTACCGATCGCTCAACACGATGGAAGCTGAAGGCCTGCTGCACTCGTCCTGGGAGCGAACCGCGGGCGGGCGCAGCCGCAGGCGCTACGAATTGAGCGAGCCCGGTCTGGACATGGTCGACGCATACGTGGCCCCGGTGGAACAGCTGAAAGCGGTTGCTCAGGAGTTCCTCGAGATGCGCAAGGGTGGTGCCGGCTCACCCGGCGGTGGAGCGTCTCATGACGGCGATTCCATGGAGCCGGTGCAGCCGCGTGTTCGCCGGCCACATGCTCTCACCCCGGCGAGCCGCATCGCCCCGTTGTCAATGTCCGCGCCACGCGGATAAGTGCGCAACACACGGATTGACGCAGCCAGGACAGGTGGCCACAGTCCCATATCGAGGCGGACCTGGCGGGATTTGATCCGTCGGTAGGTGCCGCTGCCAATCGCTCACATAGGAGGAGGTTGGATGGCTACGGATACCGTGCCGTATGGGCGCAAGACCCAGCGGGAGTCACCCGTCTCCGATCTCCACATCGTCTGGGTCACCGCCGGCCTCGGTTGCGACGGCGATTCGGTGTCGATCACGGCCGCAACGCAGCCCAGCATCGAGGATGTGCTGCTCGGCGCGATCCCGGGACTTCCCAAAGTCCACCTCTACAACCCCGTCCTCGCCTACGAGAATGGTGAAGAGTTCATCAAGTCCTGGCACGCTGCCGCAAATGGACAGCTCGATCCGTTCGTGCTCGTCATCGAGGGCTCGATTCCCAACGAGACGATCAAGAAGGAAGGCTACTGGGCCGCGGTGGGAACAGACGTCGCGACCGGACAGCCCATCACCACCTGTGAGTGGATTGATCGTCTCGCTCCGAAGGCGCTGGCGGTGGTTGCTTGCGGCACATGCGCGACCTACGGCGGCATCCATGCGATGCAGGGCAACCCGACCGGCGCCATGGGCCTTGCCGACTACCTCGGCTGGGACTGGAAGTCCAAAGCGGGCTTGCCCATCGTCAACGTCCCCGGGTGTCCCGTGCAACCGGATAACTTCATGGAGACGGTGCTGTACCTCCTCTACATGGTTGCGGGGCTCGCGCCGATCATCCCGCTGGACGATCAACTCCGGCCGACGTGGCTGTTCGGCGACACGGTCCACGACGGCTGCGACCGCGCAGCCTCATACGAGCAGGGCGATTTCGCCGCCGATTACAACTCGCCGCGCTGCCTGGTGAAGCTTGGCTGCTGGGGGCCGGTCGTCAACTGCAACGTGCCCAAGCGTGGATGGATGGCCGGCATCGGTGGCTGTCCGAACGTCGGCGGCATCTGCATCGGCTGCACCATGCCGGGATTCCCGGACAAGTTCATGCCCTTCATGGATGAGCCGCCCGGGGCGCATCTGTCGACCGGTGTGATCGGCGTCTACGGCACTGCCATCCGCGCGCTGCGGAAGGTCACCAACACGACTGTCAACAAGGAGCCCAGATGGCGTCACACGCGGCCCGAGCTCACCACCGGCTACAGGCCGACCACGTACTGAGGAGAACTGAGCCATGACAGTGGTTGAGAAGGACGCCACCAGGACCAAGGATCCGGTCCTCGTCGACGTCGCCTGGGACCCGATCACCAGGATCGTCGGCAGCCTCGGCATCTTCACCAAGATCGACTTCGCCAATCGTGTGGTGGCCGACTGCCGGAGCACGTCGTCGATCTTCCGCGGCTACAGCATCTTCATGAAGGGCAAGGACCCGCGGGACGCGCACTTCATCACCAGCCGCATCTGCGGCATCTGCGGCGACAACCATGCGACCTGCGCCACCTACGCGCAGAACATGGCGTTTGGCATCAGGCCGCCGG
>JBAPWO010000183.1:0-3310 GCA_049283735.1 Candidatus Dormiibacterota bacterium | reverse complement strand
TCGTCGGGGTGCCACCCGGAGGAGTCATACCGATGGTCGTGGTCGCGATCTGAATCTCGCTCGTCTCGTTGGAGCTCGTGAAGAAGGTGAGGTGAAACTCGTCGGCGCCGACCTTGTCGGGGTCGATGTACACCTGCGCGAGCCAGCCGTTCTGGAGCTCGATCGAGTACAGGGTCGGGAGTCCGCTGAACCGCGCCGCGGTGACGATCGGTGGAGTGGTGGTCGTCGCCAGTTGGAGGTGAACTTCGGTGGAATTGCTCGCGTTTTCGATGATCACCGCGACCTCCCAGATACCGGCAATCGCGAGGTTGCCTCCGCGCGCGGCGAAGGTCCCGTCGGACTGACGTTTGAGCGTCAGCGTTGACTCGCCGAGTTGCGGCCGGAGTGGTTGGGTGAACTCGAGCTCCACCGAGCTCGCGTGAACAGGTGCACCGGTGTCGTAGTCGGTGACGCGGAGGGCGAAGTTGTTGAACCCGGCCGCTCCCGGTGAGACCACGAGGCGTGCCTTGACGGTGGTGGCGAAATCGCTGCCGCTGATCACGAGTTTGCTCGATTGCGCCGTCTCCGCCGCGGCGGCGGTGGATGCGACCGGCGGCGCAACATTCACGAGCGCCGCGGCGACGAGGACAACCGCTGCGCCGATCACGACCTCCGTCGATCCGACCCGACGCAGTCCGCGCAGCACGGTCGACGAGTGGGGTACGTTGCCAAAGCGATTGATCGCGCCAAGGCCGGCGAGCACAAGAAGCAGCGCCACCTTCACCAGCACGAGGACCCCGAAAGCGGTGCCGAACAGCTGGCCGATCGATCCGATTTCGATGACGGCGCGGAATGTGCCGGTCAGCGCGACGATCACGATGGCGATGCCGGCGATCGTCGAGAAACGGCGCACCGCCCGACCTTTGAGGTCCGACGGTTGGCCACGGACCGCGAGGAGGAGCGTCAACAGCCCGCCGATCCAGGCCCCAGCCAAAAGGACATGGGCCCACTGGGCAACGAGGTTGATCGCGACCGGCGCCTGCGCTCCCGCGTGGCTCGCAGCCACATCCACCCACATCGAGGCCGCGGCGCCGAGGCCCGCCAGGGCGAGAGCGCCGCGCGATGCGATCGAAGGTGCAATCGACATGACGGCGACAGCCACACCGGTTATCGCGATGACCACGATGCGCTCGACTGCGATCGTTCCGAGCGACGTCGAGAACAGAGCGCCGAAGCTCAGGCCCGCAGCCTCGCGCTGAGCTTCGACGATGCCGGCGACCCCGAGTGCGCCAGCCAAGTACAATCCGCCGAGCGTCGGGCTGGCGAAGTTCGGGATGTCTCGCAGCGCGATCAGGCATGTCGATGCAACCCCCACGATCCCCATTACCCCAATGAAGAAGAGCCATCGCGCGACCACCGCCAGCACGGACGGCGGCGGCGAAACCACCGACTTGCTGGCGTGCGCATTGGCGCTCGCGGCGGACTCACCCACACCGAACGCGTACGCGCCGGTGGCGAGGTGACCGTCGGTCTCGGACACGGTTTTCCACGTCACCGTGTACACACCATTGCCGATGGGCCTGAGGAGGACTTCGAGCTCGAGCGGGTGACCCGGGACGACCACCGTCGGGCCGGCATCGACGCTCACCCCCAAGCTGTTGATCACCGTGATGCTGGACAGCTTCGGGTCGGGAGTTTCACCGAATGTGATCTCAACGAACTTGGGCGCGGTCAGGACCTCGGCGCCCTCGGGCGGAATCGCGCTCTGCGGCAGCGCGTGGGCGGCCGCGGTCAGGGGCAGTCCGAGGACTGCCCCCACCGCAAGTGTCACAGCGACGATCAGCGATGGCCGTGCTCCCATCGCTACCGGCTCCGGCGCCGCAACCCGATCGCCAGGTTGAGTGCGCTGAGCAGCACCGCCGCGATGATCGCGATGATCGCGAGTGTGGTTGCGCCTGATGCGCTCGTTTTCGCGTCGGCCGCCGCTGTTGACGCGGACTCTGCGCTCACCATCGCACTCGCCGCGCGCTGACTCACCGCGTTGACCTTGGTTGCCACGGCCGCGGCTGCCGGGATGACCACCGGGAACTGCACGGCGCTGGAATCCGCGATGGAATCGAACGTCGTCGGGCCGGACGAAATTGTCTGGTTGACCGGGACTCCGTTGATGGCGCCGAACACATGAAACGTGTACGTGCCGACCACTGTCGGGATGAGCGCGTAGTCGTATTCATCGCGCCTGCCGTTACCGGTATCGGAATCGTAGAGGGGCACCGGGCAGTACGGGCTGCTCGTCGTGCTCCCCACCGTCACCGTGACCTGGAGATCGGGATGCGTGCAATCCTGGTTGAGCGTGCTGACGGGGGTCCCGATAGGGTTGGTGGCCGACGGGACGTCGATGAACATCTGGATCGCGTTTGGGGCACCGACATACGTATCGGTGCCGGCGGCAGGCTCGAACTGCCAGCCGATGGCGATCCGATACTTGCCGGCGGTGAAGACGAAATGAGCCGACGCGACCGCGAACGATGTTGCCAGTGCGAGCAGCGCCGCGGCGACAACAGCGAACGCTCGTAGGCTGGTTTTCCCCACGTGATATCTCCTCGTTTGTGAACGATCGAAGGTGAGCCGAAGCTCACGGACGCCGGTCAGATACCGAGGAGCAGCGGCGGCGGCCTTCGCCAGACATGCAATCCCAGCCGGTCGAGTGGTGGGACGGAGCGTGCGAGTGGACGGGCGACGGCAACTGGTGCGCCCCGCCGGCGCGTAACGATGGCACGCAGGAGTGCTTCCACCCGCTCGACGGCGACCTCGCGCCGGTGGAACAAAACCTGGCAGATGCGGACGACGCAGGCGAGCAGCAGCGACACGTAGAGATGGACGAGTGGGGCCGCCCAGTGGATCCCGCTGATGGCCCCCAACCCGGGCGCCGGCTGGGAGCGCGCCACCGCCTCGACGTTCTCCTGGACGAGGTAGAGGGCGATCTGGACCGCCGCGAGTGGCAGCCAGACGGCCGCCAGGCGAGTTCCCGGCGTCGAAGGGGTCGCCCGCGCCCCGGCGACGCTGTCGGCCCGCCCACGCCAGATCCGGCGCACGCCCGTCGCGGCGCGGTCCAGGCGGTCGTTCAGCGCCCGCCACGCCCGGGCCAGGCGGAACGCGAAGACGGCACCGAGCACCACCAGAGCGCCGGCCACGGGGAGCATGTAGGCGTGGACCGGGTTGGTGATCGACTCGACGATGCCGGCGGCTCCCCAGACCCGGAGGTACTCGAGCGTGTGGCCGATGAACAGTCCGACCAGCGCGAGGAGTACAGCTCCAGATGCGGCAACCC
>JBAPWO010000182.1:0-8196 GCA_049283735.1 Candidatus Dormiibacterota bacterium | reverse complement strand
GGGAAGACTTCGGCGCCAGCAACGCGCGGCGGATTCTCGATCGCTATCGCGAGACGACCTGCACGTTCAACGACGACATGCAGGGAACCGGGGCAGTCGTGCTCGGCGGGGTAATGGCGGCAGCGCGTGCCGCGGGGACAACACTCAGCGACCAACGCGTCGTGGTGTTCGGTGCGGGAACCGCCGGGGTTGGCATCGCCGATTTCATCTGCAGCGCGATGGTGCGCGACGGCATGTCAGGCGGCGAGGCGAGACGCCGGCTCTGGTGTCTGGGCAGCCATGGTCTCCTCGTCGAGGGCATGGCCGCCGGGATGCGCGATTTCCAGCGTACCTACGCCCGGGCTGGGGCGGAGGTACGCACCTGGCAACGTGACGGAGGGGAGATCGGCCTGCTCGACGTGGTGCGAGCGGTGCAGCCCACGGTGTTGATTGGCTGCGCCGCCCAACCCTCATCGTTTACCGAGGCGGTGGTTCGCGAGATGGCCGCCCATGCGGAGCGGCCGATCATCTTCGCGCTGTCTAACCCGACCTCGCTTTCCGAGGCGGTACCGTCGGACCTGATCAGGTGGAGCGACGGTCGCGCCCTGGTCGCAACCGGCAGCCCGTTCCCTCCGGTCGAGCACGGGGGCGTGACGTACACGATCGGCCAGGCGAACAACGCGCTGGTCTTTCCGGGCCTCGGGCTCGGCACTATCGTGGCTAGAGCCCGGGCGGTCAGCGACGGCATGCTGCTGGCTGCAGCCGACACGGTCGCGGAGTTCGTGGACGCATCGCGTCCGGGGGCACCGGTCATGCCGCCGGTGGATCAGGTGAGAGAGGTCTCCCTGCGAGTCGCGGCCGCCGTGGCGCGAGCAGCGAAGGCTGAAGGAGTGGCTCGCGCGGAGGTGGGTGACGCCAGCGCTCAGGTCCGGACGGCGATGTGGGACCCGGTCTACAGACGTGTGCGCCCGCTCACACCCGACGCAGGGGGCGTCGCCCCCAGGTAGTCAAGGACGAGGCGCGCGGCGTTGTCGACACCCGTCGCAATGGCCGGCGACAGTCCCTCACCCCATCCGACATCCTCGGGCTCGATGCCGATGAGACGAAGCCGGCCTGGCATGCGACCGACGGCGTCGCCGAGCGCGATCGCCTCGAGCACCCCGAGGCTGTGCGAACCGTGTTCGCGATGGGCGGCCGCAGAAGACCCAGTCCACGTCTCCCACTCGACGGCGAAGACGGTCCCCGGGGGCTCGCCACGGCGAACGGTCTCCACGACGACGGCGAGCTGGACATCCGTCCAGGAATCGATGAGCCGGGTGGGTTCACCGTCACTTTCCACAAGGAGCACGGACGCCGGAACGCGGTCGCGCAGCATCTCGATGACGTGAAGTGCGGCGCCGTCGTCTCGACGGAAGCGGTTGCCGATCCCGATGACAACCGTCGGGCCGCTCACCCGCGGTCCACGCTGAGATCGAGGAAGTGGGTCGCGCAGGAGATGCAAGGGTCGTAATTGCGGATCGCCTGCTCGCACTGCCGGGTCAGCTCGGCATCATCGAGATTGAGACGATCCTGGACGAACTGGCGGAGGCTGTGTTCGATCGATGGCTGGTTCTGTGAGGTCGGCGGCACGATCACCGCATCACAGATGATGCCGCCGGCGTCGATCGTGTAGCGATGGTACAGCGAGCCCCGTGGTGCCTCGGTGCATCCATGACCGGTGCCGGCGCGCGCGGGCATCACGGCATGCGGTGCGGCCGGAGGCTCGTACGCGGCGATGATTCGCAGCGCTTCGTCGCAGGCGAATACCACCTCCAGCGCGCGGACGATGATGCTCTGAAACGGGTTTCGACAGCTGCCGGCGACGCCGACGTCGGCCGCCACCTGCCTGACGAGCGGAGGCAGCACATCGAAGTTGAGGTTGTAGCGGGCGAGGGGTCCGAGCGTATACAGGTCGCCGGTTCGAGCGTGCCCCTGGAGCGCTGTGGAATGCGCCACGTGTTCTTCGGTGAAATGGTCGGGAAAGTCCGCGACGGCGATGTCCAGACCCGCGGTCGAGGCGATGCGCCCTTCGAGGACCGGATACTCGTGGTCGTTGTGCAACGCGACCAGGTCTCCCTCCAGCGTGAGGTCAGGGAACTCGAACCCTGCAACCCAACGCGCGGTGGTGATCGCAGCATCCCGCGCCCACTGGAGACGCTCGGCGAGCGCCTCGAGGTCGCCGACCAGGGGCGCCTTGTAGAAGCCGCCGACGCGCACGTTGACAGGATGGATCGCGCGTCCGCCAAGCACGTTGAGGATGTCGTTACCGATCTTCTTAAGCTTGAGGCCGCGTTCGACGATGTCGCGATGATCACGAGCTAGGTCGATCGAACTCTCGTACCCGAGGAAGTCGGGCGCATGCAGCAGATACATGTGCAACGTGTGGCTCTCGATCCACTCGCCGCAGTAAAGCAGGCGGCGCAGTGCGCGGACCTGGTCATCGATGATGACCCCGCAGGCGTTCTCGATCGCCTGGCAGGCACTCATCTGATATGCGACCGGACAGATCCCGCAGATCCGAGCCGTGATGTCGGGCAGCTCGGTGTATGAACGTCCGCGGAGGAAGGCTTCAAAGAATCGGGGTGGCTCGAAGATACGCAGTTCGACGTCACGAACAATCCCGTCGCGCACGACCACGTGCATGCTCCCCTCGCCCTCGATGCGAGCGAGCGACGCGACCGAGAGCGTACGCGAGCCGCCGTTGGTATGGGTCATGGGTTGGTCACCGCGGCCTCCGCACTCGTACTTGCATCGCGAAACGCCGGCGCATCGGCGTTGAAGGTTCGAAAGACCCGAACCAGGTCGAACCCTGAGATCCCCGCACTGCCCAGGGCAGCGACGAACGCAGGAGCATTGGTGGTATCCGCAGGCCCGAAGCACCCAGAGCAACCACGATCATAGGTGGGGCAGATCGCGCCGCAGCCGGCATGGGTGACCGGTCCGAGACAGGGAATAACCTTCGAGACCATCACGCACACAGTGCCTCGCCGCTTGCATTCGACACAGACGGAATGCGATGCGATCTGCGGTCGCCGACCGCGGAGGAATGCCGTGATCACCTCGAGCAACTGGTGCTTGTCGATCGGACAGCCGTGGAGCTCGAAGTCGACATCGATATGGGCCGATGGTGGCGTCGAATGCTCGAGGGTGCGGATGTACTCCGGATGCGCATACACGATGGAGGTGAACTCGCGCACGTCGGCGAAGTTCCGGAGTGCCTGAATCCCGCCGGCCGTGGCGCACGCTCCGATGGACACCACATGGCCGCTGAGGCGACGAACCTCGCGAATGCGCTCGATATCGTCGGCCGTGGTGATCGAACCCTCGACGATCGAGAGGTCGTACGGCCCGGAGAGCACAGCGCGCGAAGCCTCGAGGAAATAGGCGATCTCAACCTGCCCGGCCACGGCCAGCAACTCGTCCTCGCAGTCCAGGAGGGTGAGCTGGCACCCGTCGCACGATGAGAACTTCCAGACCGCCAGCGTCGGTTTCTTGACGGTGTTCATCGCTGACGCACCGCGAGCAAGGGTTCGACACGATCCCAGGTCAATACCGGACCGTCGGAGCAGACGAACGCCGATCCCAACTGGCAGTGTCCGCACTGCGCGATGGCGCATTGCATGTTCCGTTCCATGGACACACGGATGCCCGAGGCGGGCATGCCGCGCTCCATGAGCGCGAGGGCGGTGAACCGCATCATCACCTCGGGACCGCAGATCATGGCGATGCCTCCGGGATCACAGTGGATGCGCGGGAGCACGGTAGTGACCACGCCGACGGTGCCACGCCAGCCAGGCGTCGCGCGGTCGACGGTGACGTGGACAGCGAGATCGTCCCGCTCTCTCCATGTGTCGACCTCCTCCTTGAAAGGGAGGTCCTCGGGGGTGCGCGTGCCGATCACGACCTCCACCTGGCCGAAGCGTTCACGCTGCGAGATCACCTGGGTGATCACCGATCGAAGTGGTGCCAGACCGATGCCGCCGGCCACGATCACGAGGTCACGCCCGGCCGCCGTGTCCAGACCCCAGTCGGACCCGAATGGACCGCGCACGCCGAGGCTGTCGCCGGGCTGCAGCTCGCACAGTGCGCGCGACACGGCGCCGACGTTGCGCACCGTGTGGGCGATCGGTCCGTCCGCGACCGGGTTCGCGCTGATGGAGATCGCCACCTCGCCGACGGCGAAGGCGTAGAGCATGTTGAACTGACCGGCCGAGTAGCGCAGTCGGGAGCCGTCCGCAGCCTCGAGCACAAGGGTCACCGCGTCTGAGGTCTCCTGACGGCGTCCGACGATGCGATGGCTCACCGGGGTCATCGGAGCGAGCGTCCGGGTTTCAGCGTGGAGTGGGAGCGCCATAGACGTCCAGGAGGCGGAGGCGGGCGGCGTGCAACCGGTCGCCGAGGATCCCGGCGACGCGCTGCGCGAGATCGAAACCGAGCTTGGGATCGTCCGCACACTTGCCGCGGAGGCAGACGGCGTCGAACACCACCGCGTGCACATCGTCGAGAGCGTCAGCGTCGAAATGCCACCGGTAGGGAGGAAACAGCCACGCCCATCCGAGGACATCGCCGGCGTGGAGCGTGTCGAGGGTCTGCATCCCTCTCCCGGGCGCCGTGACTCCGAGAGCAACCCTGCCGGCCCGCAGCGCCCAGAACGCGTCGGCGTGGGCACCCTCCCGGATGATCGAGGTGCCCGCCGGGATGACGACGTTTCGACCGCATCCGGTCAGCACCTCGAGATGGTCCGGGTCCATCCCCGCGAAGAAGCGATGTGCCGTCAGCTCATTGGCGATGCTGTTCAACTCGCCGTCGCCGCTCGAGCGCCGTCGGTGGATCGGATCGCCGCCGCTTCCTCGGTGATGTCGATGCCGACCGGACACCAGGCGATGCACCGACCGCAGCCGACGCAGCCCGAGGTCCCGAACTGATCCCACCACGTACCCAGTTTGTGGGTCATCCACTGGCGGTAGCGGCTGCGCACCGTCTGGCGCACCGGTCCACCGTGGATGTACGAGAAGTCGCGCGAGAAGCAGGACGCCCATTCCCGCACCCGCTCACTCGTGTCGCCGTCCGCCGACTGCGCCTCGACGTCGTCACTGCAGAAGCAGGTCGGGCAGGCCAGCGTGCAGTTGCCGCAGCTCAAGCAGCGTGCGGCGACATCGTCCCAGCGCGGGTGCTCGAGATTGCGCTGCAGCAACTCGGGCAGCCCTTGCGTGTCAATGGTGCGCCCCATGCGCGTAGCGGATGCGTCGGTGACCGCTTCGGCCGCCCCGAGGTCGGCAGCATTTGCAGGATGCGTGGGGAGCGCATCCAGCAACTCCTGGCCCGCAGGACTTCCGGCTTCGATGACGTACCGCGGTTCCGCGGCGTCGAGCAACTCGGTGATGCCCAGGTCAAAACCGTAGCGCACCCGAGGCCCGGTCCCCATGGATGTGCAGAAGCAGACCTCCGACGGCGAGCCGCAGTGCACCGCGATGATGAACAGGTCACGTCGACGCGCGGCGTAGGTGGGATCCGGATGCGAGCTGGTCGCGAACACCCGGTCCTGGACGAGGATGGCGGCCAATTCGCAGCCTCGCACACCAAGGAAGGCGTAGCGAGGAGGCGGTGCTGCGCTCTCTTCGAAGACCAGCGCTCCGTGGACGTCGTGTCGGGCTCGCCAGAGCGTCGTGGTCGGAGGAAAGAGGTGCCGTTTCCACGAGGATGGCGCGGTTGCAAATCCAAAGCGCGCGCCATCGTCACGGTCGCGCAGACGATAGCGGCCGGGCGATTGCTCGTCACCGATTCCGCGGGGAAGCTGGGACGCACTGGTGACCGGCGCGTACTCGATGGCGCCGTCGTGGACCGTTGGTGCGATCACCGTGTAGCCGCGTTCCCGCAGTCCGGCGATCAGGGCCTCCAAGCCCCCGTCTGCCAGGACGCGTGCTGCGCCAGCGGACACCGCCATGGCGGCTATTCTGGGGCCTCGTCGCGCTGAGCGACGAGAGCATACGGTCACCGCGAGCGAGGACATTTGGCACTGGTCCTCGCAGAGCGGGCTGGGTAGGCTCGAGGCATGCTCTTTCAGGTGCGCATCCACGGCCGTGGCGGCCAGGGCGTGGTCACGGCAGCGGAGTTGCTCTCCGTCGCGGCCTTCCGCGAAGGTCGGCAGGCCCAGGCCTTTCCGAGCTTCGGCTCAGAGCGCACCGGGGCGCCCGTGGTCGCGTTCTGTCGCATCGCGGACCACGAGATCCGGGCGCACGAGCCGACTGAGAGCCCTGACGCCCTGATCATCCAGGACCCGACGCTGCTCCACCAGGTCGACCTCTTCAGCGGCCTCTCAGAAGACGGCTACCTGCTCATCAATTCCAGTCGCGGCTTCTCGCAGCTGGGTCTCAGCGATCTGGCAGCGACGTTTCGCGCCTCGCGCGTGATGGCGGTGCCGGCGACCGAGATCGCTCGAGAGACGGTGGGCCGACCAATCGCCAACGCCGTGCTGCTCGGCAGCTTCGCCGCCCTCACCGGAGTGATCTCCATCGCCGCGGTGATCGTTGCCATACGGGACAGATTCTCGCGGCAGCTCGCCGAAGGCAACGTGGCGGGTGCCGAACGTGCCTACGAATTCGTCCATCAGCAGATCGCGGAGGCCGCCGGTGCTCAGGCAGGTTGAGGGTTCGCGCGCGGTTGCCGAGGCAGTCGCCCTGTCGAGGCCCGAGGTGATCTGCGCCTATCCCATCTCGCCGCAAACGCACATTGTCGAGGCGCTGTCGACGCTCGTGAAGAGCGGACAGCTCACCCCGTGTGAGTTCATCAACGTCGAGTCGGAGTTCGCCGCCATGTCGGTCGCCATCGGCGCCTCCGCCACGGGGGCACGTGCCTATACCGCGACCGCGAGTCAGGGCCTGCTCTTCATGGTCGAGGCGATCTACAACGCATCCGGGCTGGGACTGCCCATCGTCATGACCGTCGCCAATCGCGCGATCGGCGCACCGATCAACATCTGGAACGACCACTCCGACTCGATGTCGCAACGTGACTCCGGGTGGATCCAACTCTATGCCGAGAGCAACCAGGAGGCGGTCGACATGCACATCCAGGCCTTCCGGCTCGCGGAAGAGCTCTCGGTGCCGGTCATGGTCTGCATGGACGGCTTCATCCTCACCCACGCGGTCGAGCAGGTGGACCTGCCGTCCCAGGAAGAGGTGGACGCGTTCCTGCCGCGGTTCGAGCCCCGTCAGGTCCTCGATCCCGACGATCCCGTCTCCATCGGTGCGATGGTCGGGCCCGAGGCCTTCATGGAGGTGCGATTCCTGGCGCACGTGACACAAATGCAGGCGCTCGATCTCATCCCCGAGATCAGCCGGACGTTCGAGGGCGTCTTTGGGCGCGCCTCCGGAGGCCTGATCCGCCCCTATCGGACCGAGGATGCCGAGACCATCGTTGTGGCGCTCGGGTCGGTGCTGGGCACCATCAAGGACACGGTCGACGAGTTGCGCGCTGAGGGCGAGCGCGTCGGCGCACTCGGTATCACGACGTTCCGGCCGTGGCCGAGCGAGGAGGTGCGTCGAGCCCTGCGCGGAGCCAAACGGATCGTCGTGATCGAGAAGGCGCTGGCCGTGGGCATCGGCGGCGTCGTGTCGCTCGACGTGCGGGTTGCGCTCTCAGGAATGAATCAGGCGGTGCACACGGTCATCGCTGGTCTCGGTGGGCGGCCGATCACAACGACATCGCTGCACCGGCTTTTGCGGAGTGCCGTCGTTGGTGACTTGGCCGAGACCACATTTCTGGACCTCGACCGCGGGCTTGTCGAACGCGAGCTCTCTCGCCGTGACGCGAAGCGGAAGTCGGGTCCCCACGCGGAGAACCTGCTTCGTGACCTCGGCGCGGTCGCCGCGGGCCCGGTCTGAGGAGACGGGACATGCCCTTTCAGCCCATCAAGTTCTACCAGGCGGGCAGCTTCGTTGCCGGCAACCGCCTGCTCGACCCAGAACAGCGCTCCGTGCAGTCCGACGCTGATCGCTCGAACACGCTGACCTCGGGACACCGTGCCTGCCAGGGCTGTGGTGAAGCCCTGGGAGCGCGCTACGCGCTCGACGCCGCCATGCGCGCCACCAACAATCGCCTCATCGCCGCCAACGCCACGGGATGCCTCGAGGTGTTCTCCACGCCGTATCCCGAGTCCTCCTGGCAGCTGCCCTGGAT
>JBAPWO010000181.1:0-11288 GCA_049283735.1 Candidatus Dormiibacterota bacterium | reverse complement strand
TTCGCGCTACGAAACCGAATCGGAGAGCGGTATCAGCCATTTCGTCGAGCACATGGTGTTCAAGGGTGGCAGGCGATATGCCACCGCCCGCGATATCAGCGAGGCGATCGAGGGCGTCGGCGGTGTGCTCAACGCCGCGACCGATCGCGAGGCGACGGTCTTCTGGACACGTGTGCCCACAGCGAAGCTCGGTCTGGCGGTGTCGGTCCTGAGCGACATGCTCCTCAGCCCGGCACTGGACGAGGCCGAGGTCGTCAAGGAACGTCAGGTTGTGATCGAAGAGCTGCGCATGTACCAGGACAATCCGCAGGACTACGTGCAGATCGCGTTCGACGCCTTGATGTGGCCGGACCACCCGCTGGGTTGGGATGTCGCCGGGCGTGAGGAGACCGTCCTCTCGTTCACCGACGGCGATTGTCGCAGCCACCTCGAGAGGCACGTGCTCCCGTCGACCCTGGTGGTGAGCGTCGCCGGAGGGTTCGAGACGGCCGAGGCCGCGGCGATGATCGACGAGGCGATCGGGCCCTGGGCCGCGGGACACCGCGCGCCGCCCGGACCGGCCCTGCCGGCGACCCCACCGTCGGGCCCGCCACTGCGCGTGATCCGGCGCAGCGCCGAGCAGGCGAACATCCTTGTCGGGGCGCGCGCACCCTCGTACAACGACCCGGACCGCCACGTGGCCGACATTCTCAACGTGATCCTCGGCGAGGGCATGTCGAGCCGTCTCTTTCTCGAGCTTCGCGAGCGCCGTGCGCTCGTCTACGACGTGCACTCGTTCATGAGCCGCATGTCGGACACCGGGGTGCTCGGGATCGGCCTGGCCTGCGAGCCGCGTCAAGCTGCCACGGCGCTCGCAGCCGCCGTCGTCGAGCTGCGCAAGCTCGCCGAGGAGCGCGTTGACGACGCCGAGCTCACCAAGGCACGCGAATACGCGAAGGGGCGTCTGCTGCTCCAGCTTGAGAGCACGTCGGCGCTCTGCGAGTACGCCGGGCAGCAGCTCCTGCTCCAGGGAAAGATCGTCGAACCCGACGAGCTGGTGGCGCGGTTGGAGGCAGTCGACGCCACCCAGGTCCGCGATCTCGCCGCGCGGGTGCTCGCCGCCGGCCTGCGCGCCGCCGTGGTCGGGCCCTTCCGCAGCGAGACGCGGTTCGAGAAGGCGATCGCGGTCTGATGCGCGCCTGTCAGACTTGCGCGCCGTGAGCGTCGAACGGACACTGGTCCTCGTCAAACCCGACGGCGTGCAACGCCGGCTGGTCGGCGAGGTGATCACGCGTTTCGAGCGTCGCGGTCTGCACCTCGTGGCGCTCAAGCTCACGGGGATCGACCGCGAGCTCGCGGAACGCCACTACGCCGAGCATCGCGGCAAGCCCTTCTTCAATGGACTAGTCGACTTCATCACCTCGGCGCCGGTCGTCGCAATGGTGTGGGAGGGCGACGATGCGGTCACCCAGGTGCGCTCGATGATGGGCGCGACCAACCCATCCGCGGCTGCACCGGGCAGCATTCGCGGCGATCTTGCAGTCAGCATTGGCAATAACGTGGTGCACGGCAGCGACTCGCCGGGGCGCGGCGCCGAGGAGGTTGCGCTGTTCTTTCAACCCGCGGAGCTCATCGAGTGGAGCGGCGTCGACGCCGCGTGGGTCAACGGCTGATCCGACCGGATCGCTACTCGGGGCGGTCGGTGCTCGGGTGCCCGCGGTCCGCGGCGGCCAGCCGCCGCATCCGCCTGCGCCTCCAGCGCCAGACCTCGAACCCGGCGATCCCGAGCGCGGGAATCGCGAGCGCGGTGCTGGTCACCGGCTCGAGCGTCGGTCCCGAGCCCAGTCCGCCGAAGTGATCGACCGGCCAGATGCGCAGGATTGCCTTGGCGAGAATGTTCTTGCGCGGCACCAGGCCGAAGACCCGCGAATCGCTGGAGAAATTGCGGTTGTCGCCCATCACGAAGTACTCGCCGGCCGGAATCGTAAGCGGCTGCGCGGACGTTGACGCCATCCCGGTCGAGGTGCAGCAGAATTTGAGTGTATTCCACGCCTCCGGAAGGTAGGGCTCCTTCAGCATCTGGAACGGGCCTTTCCCATCCGGCTTGAGGAGCACCTCGGTGGGATTCGTGTCCCCGTCGATCTCGATGGTGTCGCCGGGGAGGCCGATGACTCGCTTGATGAAGTCCTGCGTCGGATCCGTCGGCGGGATGAGAATCACGATGTCACCGCGTTGGGGATTGCCGCCGAAGTCGTACGAGATCTTGCTTGCGAGGAGCAGGTCCTGGTTCTGCAGCGTGTTCTGCATGCTCTCGCCGTCGACCCGAACCGTCTGCAGCGCAAAGGCGATGGCGACATACAGGATCACCGCGATCAGAAGCACCTCGATGGTGTCGCGGACCCACGATCCTCGCCACCAGGCACTGGGCGCGCTCGTCGCGTCCGGGGGCGGGAGTACCTGAGCCACTCGACCCGATTATGAGGCGAACATCCGCCCGCACCACATCTGTCGCCGCGAGGCGCTGCTCCATCATGGGAAACGTGACAACGGGGGTTCGCCGCTTCACCGCAGTGATGGTCGCTACCTTCGCGGCGCTGGTCATCCCGATCACGGCCTCGGCTCACGCGCTCCTCAGTGCCTCATCGCCTCCGGCAGGCGCGCATCTCGGCACCGCCCCCGGCGTCGTGACTCTCGACTTCGACCAGCCCCTCAACCCCACCCTCTCACACGCCACGGTGGTCGACCCAACGGGGCACGTGTGGACCGGAAGGGTCGACAGCGCCTATGAGGTCCGCATTCCGATGGCCACGAACGTCTCAGGGGTGTACACGGTCGACTGGACCTCGGTGAGTACGTTCGACGGGCACCGCCTCAGCAGCAGCTTCACATTTGACGTCGGGGTCGCCGGACCCCCGTCGTCGGTGGTCGCCGCAAACGCCGTTCCCGGTCCGCAGGCGTCGGATATAGCGATCGGTGCTATCAAGTGGATTGAGGCGCTCGCGCTGCTGTTCCTGGCGGGTCAGGTGCTCGTCGGCAGGCTCGCGGCGCGCGCACCCGCGCTGGAGTGGGTCAAGCCCGGCTTCCGCGCCTCCAGCATCGCCCTGTCGGCCGGGCTTGTGGCGGTCTGGGCGGAAGCGACAGTCGGGTCGGGAGGACACAGCGTCGCCGGCTACCTGGCGTTCTTCGACGGCTTCTCCGGAGCCGCGCTGATCGCCCGCCTCGTGTTCGAAGCCGCAACGCTCGCCGCGGTGGTTCGGGGCTGGCGAACCATTCCTCTGTGGCTGGCGGGGGCACTTGTGATGCTCGCCGCCGGAGGCCACGCCGCCGGCGTTCAACCGGCCTGGTACGGAATCGGGCTCGACGCCGTACACCTGATCGCGGCAGGTCTCTGGGCGGGCGGCATCGCGGCGCTGGCAGTGGTCCGTCCTCCCGGCGGCTGGCGGTCGGACGATGCGCGCCGCCTGCTCGCCAGGTTCACGCCATTCGCGCTGGGAGCCTTTGCCACTACCGTTGTGGCGGGAGGCTTGGAAGCGATCACGCAGCTCGGGTCGATCCAGGCGCTGTTCGGAACGGCGTATGGGCGAGTCCTGCTCGTGAAGATGGCCCTGGTCGCGTTGATGCTGCCGCTCTCGGCAATGGCATGGCGGCTGAAGCGTCCGCGCGTCCGGATCGAGGCGGCGCTTGCGGCCGGCGTGATCGCGGCGGCGGCGCTGCTCGCCTCTTTCCCAACGCCGCCGACGGCCGCTGCCCGGCAGGTGGCTGAAGACGCGGCTGCAACCCCGAAAGCGGGGCTGCCGAGCGGCGACGAGCTCACCATGGCGGGTGCCGCCGGTAGCGACCTGGTCGGCCTCAGCCTGTCACCGGGATTGCCTGGGCCGAACCATGCCACCGTCTACCTGCTCCCCATCTTTGGCACCGTGGCGGCCCAGGGCCTCGCCGCCAACATCGCCGTGAATGGCGTCTTCAAGGCGCTGTTGCCGTGCGGGGACACCTGCCGCACAGCCACGGTCGACATCCAGCCAGGGGACACGGTATGGGTCGACGTGCAAAACAGCAGCGACGGTGGCGAGGCGACCTTCACCATCCCGGCGCTTCCCGCCCCATCAGGGGACGACCTCCTGGCGAAGCTCGAGACGGCCATGAAGGCTCTGACCGCATACCAGTACAAAGAGGTCCTCAACACCGGCATGGCGACCATCAGCGGCGCCTATTCGTCGGAGGCGCCGGACCGGGCCACGTGGACGATCAACAACGCCGGCACGACCATCCGGATCGGCACGACCCTCTACACGCAGGACGCGGCAGGCGAGCCGTGGCACCAGCAGGCGTCGCCGGTCGTCACGGTCCCGTCGTTCGTCTGGGATTTTTTCAGACCGCTGACCAATGCGCACGTGATCGGTCAGGCGACGCTCGACGGCGTCCCGACCACGATGGTGGCGAGCTTCGGGAATTCGCAGTCCACGCCGATCTGGTTCACCTTCTGGATCGACGCCACCGGGCGCGTTCGCCAGGTGGCGATGGACGCACCCGGCCACTTCATGACCGACACCTACACGAGCTACGACAAGCCGGTGGATATCGTCGCCCCGATCGGATGAGTCCGCGCTGCGGGATGGCGTCCCACGCTGCCAGAATGTGACCCAACACGACCGTGGACCCGGTTCACACACGAGGCACAAGATGGCCCTCCTGACCCAGACGCCGTACAAGACGAGAACGTTCGACCTGTCCGGGCTCACCGGCATCTCTGACAACACCCTGGAAGTCCATTTCGGACTTTATGCCGGTTATGTCAAAAACGCGCATCTGCTGAACGAGCAACTGGTCTCGATGCAGCAGGCCGGCCAGGGTCTGGCCTCGAACCCGTCGTACTCGGAGATCACCCGCAGGCTCGGCTTCGAATACAACGGCATGGTCCTCCACGAGTGGTACTTCGGAAACCTCACAAAGGCGAGCGGCGGCGGCATCGCGTCGTCGTCGGCGCTGGGGCGCGCACTCGGCGAGTCCTTCGGTGACATCGACACGTGGCGCAAGGACTTCACCGCGATCGGCGGGATGCGCGGGGTGGGCTGGGCGGTGACTTACCTGGACACGGCCACCGGCCGCTTGAGCAACCACTGGATCACGCTGCACGAGGACGGCAACATCGCCGGCTTCAAGCCCATCGTCGTGATGGACGTCTGGGAGCACGCGTTCCTGCTCGATTACAAGCCGGCCGATCGTCCGAAGTACATCGAGGCGTTTCTCGCCAACTTCGACGCGGACGCTGCCGAAGCACGGTTCACCGGAGCCGCTGACCGGCCGGTCGGCTGAGCCCCGCCCAGGCGGCTAGAGCGGCGGGCCGCCGAGGGTCAGATAGAGCGCGTCCAGGTCGGACTCATCGGCCCAGTCGATGACGATCCTGCCGCCGCCGCCCTTGCGGCGTTGGAGGCGGACCGGCACGCCAAGCGCCTGCTCGAGGCCGCGTCGCAGCGCCGCGTCATCGGGGGCGGGCTGCTGCGCTGTGGCCACGGGCACACGCCGGCGAGCAGGCCCCGACGCCCGTGCGAGCCGCTCCTGGACGGCGCGTTCGGTCTCGCGCACATTTAGACCGCCGGCGATCGCCAGGGCAGCCACCACCTCCTGATCCGCCGCAAGCGGGAGCACCAGCAACGCCCGCGCGTGGCTCGCGGTCAGCCTCGAGTCGGCGACAGCCTCCTGGACGGGCGCGGGGAGATCGAGCAAGCGGATCGCGTTGGTGACGCCGGACCGGCTGCGCGCCAGGCGGAGTGCGATCGTCTCGTGGGTGAGGCCGAACGCATCCGAGAGGCGGGCATACGCGGCCGCCTCCTCCATCGGGTTGAGATCGGTTCGTAGCAGGTTCTCGGTCAGCGCCATCTCGAGCTGATGGCGGCTCGATTCCGCTGCCGGACGGATGATCGCGGGAATGCTCGAGATCCCCGCAAGCTGGGCAGCGCGCAGGCGTCGCTCCCCGGCCACAAGGCTGTAGGAATCCCCATCGCGCTGAACCACGATCGGATGGAGCAGCCCGTGCAGGCGGATTGAATCACCAAGGGCCGCGAGCGCATCCGGTTCGAACGCGCGCCGCGGCTGTTCCGGGTTCGGGGCGACCGCGCGCGGATCGAGGCTGATCAGTGGCGATCCCTCCTCGGCTTCGGCCTCATTGGTCAGCAGTGCGTCCAGCCCCCGGCCGAGGCCGCGGCGGCGGAACGCCCGAGGCGGCGCGGGGTCGCTCATGCCGGACCCTGGACCCCGGCGGCGGCGAGGAGGGCGCCGCCGCGGATGCGCGCATCGAGATTGGCGCTGAGCTCTCGGTATGCGATCGCTCCCCGGCACGTGGGGTCGTAGATGGTGATCGGCATACCGTGGCTGGGCGCTTCGCTGAGGCGGACGTTGCGGGGGATGAGCGGGGTCAGCAGCTGATCGCCGAAGCGCGCTCGAACCTCGTCGACGACCTGGTGCGCGAGCGCGAGGCGGGCGTCGAAGAGGGTCATGACGATGCCCGCGATGCCGAGTCCCGGGTTGAGCTCCCTGCGGAGGAGCGTCAGCGTGTGCATGAGCAGGCCAAGCCCCTCGAGCGCATAGAACTCGCACTGGATCGGGATGAGCAGCGCGTCGGCCGCGACCACCGCATTGATCGCCAGCAACCCCAGGCTGGGCGGCGAATCGATGAGCACGTAGTCGTCGTCGGACTCGAGAGCTTCCAGGGCGTACTGGAGGCGGCGTTCCCGGCGGGCGAGGTCGACCAATTCGATCTCCGATCCGGCAAGGGCAATGTCCGACGGGACGATATCGAGACCGCGCACCGCCGTATGCAACCGGGCCTCCGCGAGCGAGCGCCCCATCACCACGACGTCGTAGATGCTCGTCTCGACTCGGCTCCGATCGACGCCGAGCCCGGACGTGGCGTTGGCCTGGGGGTCGATATCGATCAGGAGCACCTTGCGGCCCATCTCGGCGAGGGATGCGCCCACGCTGACGGCCGTGGTGGTCTTTCCGACCCCGCCCTTCTGATTGGCGACCGCGAGAATGCTTGGTGGCACGGTTAGCGGCTGATTATGGCCGGATGGCCGCGCCCGCCAGCGGGACAGCGAGTTATCCCGAGTTTCCCCAGGCCAGGCGACCGCTGCTCGGGTCTTTGCGAGTTGAAGCTGCCACGCCGGCGCCAAATCCTGTGGAAAACTTCCCTGGATCGAACTCGGACCGCAGGGCAGTGTTCAGCACACAACTTGACGGTGAAACAGCACAGCCTCTATGGTTGCGATCGTGGCCTCTGATACGACCGTCCCGGATGGCGACGATCTGTCGGTCGGATTTCTCCTCGGCCTCCTGGTCGGCGAGGGCCACTTCGGCGGCGACGGCCGTCAGCCGCAGGTAACGCTGCGCATGCACATCAGGCACGAGGAAACCTTCGAGTGGCTGCGCCGGACGTATGCCGGTAGCGCCCTCCACGGCCCGTACCATCACGGCGGCCGTTCCTACTACCAATGGTCGGCGCGCGGGAAGTATCTCCGGGAATACATCGTTCCGCTGGTGGAGCGCCACCGGTCGCTGCTGGACGCCTACACCGCTGCACGTTTCGACACCATGTGCGAGCGCTATACGATCGCCCGCGGGCCGGTCGGCGCCTCGTCGGACGCCTGAGCGCGCCCCGCTACAATCCGGGGGCGATGCTGGCACCCTCCGCTCAGACGTGGCGCCTCCTATCGGCCGCTCCCCCTCGTGAGGTCTTCGCGGTCGTGGAGCAGATGATCGGAACAACGCCGTACCGCTACGAGGTGGTCGGGGAGAGCGAGGCGCGGATCGTCGAGCATCGCCGCCGCGGACTCTTCGGGAATTGGGGTCGCCCCAGGATCCGCATTCGCTGGGTTCGGTGCCGCGCTGTGGCGGTCACCGAGGGCACCTGGGTCGAGGTGGAAGCCAGCTCTGGCGGCGGCCTTATCTCCAAGGCGATGGGCAAGGCAGACCGGGGTCCGACCACGCGAGCCCTCCAGGTGATCCGGCTACTTACGGCCGGTGCTTCGGATCCCCGAACCGTCTACCGCGACCGGCGCATCCCGCCGGGCCCGGTGACGCTGGTCGCATCGTGGGCCGGCATGCCCTATCGCCTCTTTGCAGAGCCGCGGCGTGACGCCCCTCGCGGCCGCGAGATCCTCACCGCCACCGAGGTCGAGGCGCTCCCGGAGCGCAGCGGGCAGTTTGTCAAGGTACGCGTCGCCGGCGCCGATGAGGGCTGGGTCGAGAGCGACCAGATCGTCCCTTCGCCGGCCGTCTCGACCCGTGCGGCACAGGTCGAGACGGCGCGTTTCACCTAATGAAGCCGGTGATTGGCTCGAGCCGCGGCTGGGCCGCGGTTAGCGCAAATGCGTGGAGAGTCCGCCTGGTGCGACGGTTTGCGCCTCTCTCCGAGTGGTGACCTGGCTCCCTGCGGTCAGCTCTCCACCACTGCGCTGGTCGGGAAGGAGGTGGTACTCGAAGAATCTGTCATGGGCTAGGTTCCTCCTTTTGCCTGAGTGCCACGGCACCGCGTCCGCATGCGTCGTGTTTGAGGCGGGGCGGGTCCGGGCCGAGAGACGCTCCCAAAGTGTATCCCGGTTCGGGGGCGCGGCGTGACCGAATCCGACCAGCTGCCCAGCCGCCGCCTCGACCTTCGCCTCGGCGCTTCGGTGCACACCGCCGACGGCCATCACGTCGGCACCCTGCAACGCATCGTGGTCGACGCCGACAGTTGGGATCCGCACGCCCTGATCGTCAGAGAGGCGAACTGGTTCTCGGGGAGGACCCTCGCCCCGGGAGCAGGGCTGATGATCACCGAGGTGATCGTGCCGCTCAACGCCGTCGGCGACGTCGGGCCTGAGAGCATCCGGCTCACGCTGGACAGGCGAGCAACGCGCGCCCTGCCCCCATATCTCAGCTATCACTACAAGCCGCTCGACCGAGGCGACGGCCTGAGCTTCGCGGCAGCGCTCGCCGGCGGCTCACTTGGCGCGGGTCCGATCTTTCCACGCCTCCAGGAGAGCGCCGAAAAGCCCGACGGTGACATCGAGATCAGGCGCGGCGAGAACGTGATGATCGGTCACGGCGGCGACAAGCTCGGGACCGTCGAGGACGTGCTCTTCGATGACGGCGAACTGGTGGGCATCGTGGTGCGCGCCACCGGGTTCTTCGCGCACGACGTGGTCGTGCAGGTGCGCTTTCTCGACCGAAGCGACGATCTCGCGCTGTTCCTGCGCATGACCCCGGAGGACGTCAGGCGGCTGTCCGAAGCGCCCGCTCGTCCTTGAGCGCAGGGATCACAGCGGCAGGCGGCCCATGAACCCGGTGTCACGCGGATGCCAATAGCCGATCCGCTCTTCCCCAAGACGCCAGCAGAGGTAGATCGGCTCTCCCTCGCGGGCTGACGCGAAGTCGACGAGCCCGGTGTCGGGATCACGCAGGATCACTCCGAGCCGGTCGATATCAGCGCTGACGCGCTGGGCTTCGTGGAACGGGCCCGATGCCTTGATCGCCGCGGCCGCCGATCCGTTCGATGACACCGGGTGATGGTCGCTCCCGGCCGTCTGGTCCAGCGTTGTGCGGTGGGCGTCGCGAAGCGCCGAGAGCAACTCGGTGAGCCGCGGCAGCAGCGCGGTCGCCTCTGCGTGCGTGAAGACGCGCTCCATGCAGCGAACCATGCCAGACCTGCCCCGGCGGCGTCGAGATCAGTAGATGCCCAGCTCGAGCTGGGCCTCGTCGGAGGCCATCGTGCGCGGGTCCCACGGCGGCGCCCAGACCAGGTTGATGTGCACATCCCGTACCCCAGGGAGGGGCGCGCACACCGCGTGCGCCTGCGTCTCGATGATCGGACCCATCGGGCAGTACGGGGTGGTCAGCGTCATGTCGATGGTGAGTAGCCCGTCATCGTCGATGTTGGTGTCGTAGATCAAGCCGAGCGAGACGATGTCGATACCGATCTCGGGGTCGTAGACCTCGCTGAGCGCGGCCCGGATCAGCTCGTCCGACGCCTTCGCCTCCTTCGGCGCTGCCGGTTCGCTCGGCGAAAGAAGGGGTTCTGTGGTGCTCATTTCTCGCTCCTCAGTGCTGACGCCTTCGTCGCGGGGGTTGCGGAAAGACCCTCGAGGAGCGCGTTCCACACGAGCGTGGCGCACTTGACCCGGACCGGGTAGGCACGCACTCCGCGGAGCGCCTCGAGGTCGCCGACGTCGTCATCCTGAGACAGCGAGGCGTCACCGGTCAACATCGCCCGGAAGCGCTCGGCGAGCCGCGCGGCGCCCTCCGCGCTCATCCCGGTCACGGCCTCACACAACATGCTCGCCGACGCCTGGCTGATCGAGCAACCGCGCCCGGTGAAACCGATCGCGGCGACCGTTCCGTTGTCGAGCCTGTAGCTCAGGTCGATCTCGTCGCCACACAGCGGGTTGTTGGCCTCGATGACGCGATCCGCAGGGTCGACGGTCTGATGGTGACGAGGGTTGCGATAGTGGTCGAGGATGATCTCGCGATAGAGATCGTCATCGACGGGCGTATAGCCGACTGCCATAGGACCATCGTAGTCCAACGGTTCGCGGCCAAAACCTGAAAATGGGGGCATGGCTCGCACCGACGTCCTTGCGCGCACGGGAAAGCGCAGAGCTGACCCCGTATTCTGGCTCCTGATCGGGCAGCTGATCATGTTCACCGGCGTTGCCGCGGTGTTCCCGATCGCCCCCCTGTACGTCACCCACCGCGGCGGCAATTCCATTGCGGTGGCGATCTTCATCGCCGGTCCGCTGGTCGCCACCACGCTCGTCCAGGTCCCCGCCGGACGTCTGTCAGACCGCTGGGGCCGGAAACCGTTCCTGGTCGGATCGCGACTCGCCTACGCGGTGCTCTCGATGTTCCTGTTCTTGAACATCGGCACCCTCCCCGTGCTCACCGCGATCCGGATCGCTACCGGAGCCTGCGCCGGAGCCTATGCGCCGGCGCTGCGCGCGGCGCTCACCGATCTGAGCGCGCCGGAGCAGCGAGCCCAGCGATTCTCGCAATTGCAGGCGTACGAGATGGTCGGGCTCCTGGTTGGCCCGCTGATCGGCGGTGCGGCGGCGCTCTGGCGCGATTCGGCTGTATTCGGGATCACCGGGCTGTCCATGCTCATCGGGCTCGGGTCGCTGCTTCGTGTCCCTGAAACCAGGGCGGCGCCGGCTGCCGCAGCGGCTAGAAAGGAGCGATTCAGCTGGTGGCGCCTCCGCGGCATCCTCGTTCCGATCGTCGCCCTCTTCGCGGCGGGCACCGTCTGGTCGATGTACGACGTGGTCTGGCCGCAGTACCTC
>JBAPWO010000180.1:0-12210 GCA_049283735.1 Candidatus Dormiibacterota bacterium | reverse complement strand
TGGTGAGCGATGTCATCGAGCTCGGGTCCACTGATCTTCAGCTGGCCGCTGCGCCGTTGTACTTCGCTGCGAGCGATGCGCAACAGCAGGGCATGGAGTCGGATCTGGGCAGCATCGCTGTCGCGGGGGCTGCCGCCGAGCGAGCGGAGCCACTCGGCAGAATCCGGATCCAGCTCTGCATCTAACGTCGCGCATCCGCCTCGTGCGGTCGGCTCCGCCGGCTCCATGAGCCGATTCTAGTGGAGCCCGGCGACTCATCCGCGTTGGCGCTCGGTTTGACGGAGTAGCTGCCCAATGCTCCGGCCGACTGAGGCGCACGAGGTAAGACTCGTGGCCGACGCCGCCACCAACCACATATGAGCATCTCGTTGGAAGGTAAGACCGCGCTGGTCACCGGAGCGGGACGAGGCATCGGGCGTGAAGTTGCACTGCAGCTCGCCGGTGCCGGGGTGACGGTTGCCCTGGTCGCGCGTTCACGAGACGAGCTCGACGAGACAGCCAATCGGGTGCTCGCACTCGGTCGAGCTGCACTCGTTGCCCCGGCGGATCTCGGCAAGTTGGACGAGCTTCAGCGAGCCGTGCGACGCGCAAACGACGAGCTCGGAGCGGTGGACATCCTTGTCAACAACGCTGCGGTCGTCTGGCCGCTCGGTGCCAGCGCCACTGTCGAGCCAGCCGAGTGGTCGGCGGCGATCGCGATCAACCTCGTGGCCGTCGCAGCCCTGAGCTTCGCGCTGCTCCCGGCCATGCTTGAACGAGGATGGGGACGCATCGTCAACGTGTCGAGCGCCATCGCCGAGCATCCCGGCGCCATGATCGGAGCCAACGCTTACGCGACCGGCAAGGCCGCCCTCGAAGCCCACACGGTCAACCTGGCCGCCGAACTAGCCGGCAGTGGCGTCACCGTCAATGCCTTCCGACCAGGATCGGTCGACACCGCCATGCCCGCGTGGATCCGCGGCCAGGATCCAGCACGAATCGGGGCGCCACTGCACGAGCGGTTCGCGCGCTCGCATGCCGAAGGCCTACTGATCTCCCCCGAACAGCCTGCCCGGTCTCTGCTCATGCACCTGCAGCGTGACGCCACAGGAGAGATCTGGGATGTGTCTGACACCACCTAGCACCAGCCGCACAGTAAGGAGACCCACACATGACTCTGCTGCATCCGGGCGACGTTTTCCCTTCGCTCACCGTGATGCCGGTTGGCGGGGCAGCGCTCCAGCTTCCGGATTCGGTCGCTGGCCATTTCGCCGCAGTGTTGTTCTACCGAGGGTCGTGGTGTCCATACTGCAACGGCCAGCTGCGGGCCTTCGCTCGAGCTCACGACAGTCTTGCTGACGTGGACGCGAAGGTGGTCGCCCTCTCGGTCGATGACGCGAGTACGACCCAAGCATTGATCTCAAAGCACGGCCTCAACTTCCCCGTCGGATACAGCGCCGACGCCGAGGCCATCGCAGAGGTGACCGGGGCGTTCGTCAACCCCGACCCCATATATCTGCAATCCACGGGGTTCGTTCTCGACCCCGGTGGACGCGTCGTCGTGAGCGTCTACTCGAGCGGCGCCATCGGGCGGCTCGTCCCCGAGGATGTTGTGGGCTTGATCCGCTACCTGCGCGACCATGCCGCTGCGGCATAACACCGCTTCGGACGAATGAGCAAGCCGTGGGATCTTCATCATCGCCTGCGACGCGGCAATGCACGCGGCGGCCCACTGACGCCAAGTGACTAAGATGCCGCCGAGGACCGTCGCACGAGGGAACTCAACGAGCCGAAATGACCGCTGCCACCATCCCTGAGGTCAGCGCCATTAATGCCGGCGCGCAGCTTCTCTTCGGTCTGGACCTCACCACCGTCAATGCCGACGGCACCATCGCCATCCCTATGCCCGCCACCGTTATCATCGACGCCGACCGCGTCATTCGCTGGATAGGCGTTCGCCCCGACTGTTCCACCCGCCCCGAACCAGTTGACATCGTGGACGCGCACGATGCTGCCGGCCTCTGAACGTTGACCCGACCACAAGGAGCAGGACATGACGATACGACTTGGCGTGCTCGCCCTTCTCGAAGCTAAGCCCGGTAAGGGTGATGAGCTTGGCGCCTTCCTCGAGGGCGGTCGGGCTCTCGCGGCGGCGGAACCCGGAACCGTGACCTGGTATGCGTTCAAGATCAGCAACGCCAGCTACGGGATCTTCGATACCTTCGAAACCGACGACGCCCGACAAGCCCACCTGAACGGCGAGATCCCCCGGGCCCTCGCCCAGGTCGGACCGGACTTGCTCGCCCGGGACCCCGACATTCGCCTCGTCGACGTCATCGCCGTCAAATAGCTCTGCTCGTTCATGGTGATGAACGGGCCGGCCGTCAATCGAGTCGCATCTTCCATACCGCGGGGTGCTTTACATAACGGACTGGGACGGAGACACCCTCCACGCCTTCGGCAAATAGCACCGGAGGCATGACCTAGCAGCGGGCTTCAGACACCGGATAATGTCTCGTAAGCCTTTCGGCGACCGGTGGTCCAGCAGGTCTCGCCGGGCAGCCGCCGCGACCACATTCAGTCCTGGGCCGGGATGCCTTTGCTGTCACGCGTCGATGAAAGGCGTTAGCTGGTGGGGAACGCCTCTGGAACCATGCCGGGCAAGCCATCGGTGCAGAAGTCGGCGGCGCGGGGTGCCTCGCCGGTTCGCAGCCGTCCTACGCCGTCGAGCATGGGTGTGAGCTCGGGTGGTGTTTCCGCGATCGTGGCGATCACGACGTCCACAGCGAAAGGCAGCCACTGCGTGCCGGCGTGCTCTCGAAGGATCGCGATCGCGGTCGTGGAATCCATCGCCCGGCGGTAGTGACGCGCATGCGCCATTGCGTCGTACGCATCACAGACCGCGAGGATCGCTGCCTCGACGGGGATCTCGTCTCCGAGCAGGCGATCTGGATACCCCGCGCCGTCGTTGCGTTCGTGATGGGCACGCACCAATGGCGCGGCCCGTGCGAGCAGCGGGCTGGCGGCGAGGATCGCTTCTCCGACCGCCGGATGCACCTGCATGCGCAGGGTCTCCGCACTGGTCAGTGGTCCCGGCTTAGTGAGGATGGCGTCGGGCACGTCCAGCTTGCCGATATCGTGGAGGAGCGCTGCGAGCCCGAGGTGGCGCAGCTTTGACCCGCGCAGACCAGCGCGCTCGCCCGATCGAATGGCCAACTCGGCCACGCGCACGACGTGATCTCGGGTGATCGCGTCCTTGGTGGCGAGTGAGGCAACGAAGCGATGAACGATCGGCGACAAGCCGAGTTCGAGCGCGATCACCGGATCGCGAGTCACGATCGGGGCGATCACGCTGCTGATGGAGCGGTCGGGTCGATACCCGACAATCAGGGCCGCAGCAACGACCAGGACTCCCCCGACGTCGAGTGCGTGGGCGGCCCACCAGGCGGCCGAGAAGGGCGGATCACCGAGCCAGACGAGCCCTGAGAGTCCGAGCAGTGCGACACCGATCGCTGCCATAAGGCAAGCGCGCCTGCGCCCGAGCCAGTACAGCCTGAGCTCGCGGAGGGAGATCAGTAATGCCGCTGCCACGGTGGGAAGGGTCACCACGAGGGCAACGACGCTCCCGCCGGCACTCGCGGCCACGGCATTCGGTGCGATGACGAACCATGTGGCGACTGCGGCGGAGCCGACCACCCAAGCCCCGGTCCAGATGCGGACATGACGCGCCGCCCAGACGGAGAACCGCAAACGAGGCACGAGCAGCGGCGATGCCGCCGCCATGGCCATCGGGTTGGCAACCAGGACTGCGGTCGTGAGTACATGAGTCGGGCCGAAGAGCACCCCTGGGGACGTGAGCCCGTGCACAAGCGCGAGAACAGACTGGACGCAAATCGCCGCTCCCAGAATGGCGACTTCCGCAAGATCGTCCCGCCAGCCGATCAGAAGTGCCACGAGCCCGCCGCACCAGCACAGGCTAGCTGCGGGGACGACGATCCAGAACAGGCCGAGCGGCGAGACCCAGAAGGGTCGTGCCAGCGGTGGCCACCACACCCCGGCGATGAGCAACGCGGCGCCGAGGCCGATGACCGTGAGCCAGGGAACGACGCCGGGACGGTTTGCGAGGTGTGCAGCTCGCCAACCCCTGAACTCCGACTTCGCGCGTGCCGGCACGGCGGTTGTTCCAGGTTCCATTGAGCAATCACGATAGTCATGGCGCACGAATTGAACGGCCAGGTCACGAGTCTCTCACTGGTCCGTGGACGCGCCGTGGCAGTCCATGCGATCCGAACGGCCCGGGTACGCTCTGGCATCCGAGCGGGGAAGTGATGTCCCGTAGTGTGGTGTAAATCCGGGGTGACCGCAGCGCCGCGGAGCGAACGTCGGCGGAACGCGGTACCGGGCGTTGTTTGCGCCAGACTCAGCGCATGGTCTTTGGCAGGCGCGCCCTAGTGATAGGTAGCGCGGCTGCGGGCGGTCTCGCCGGTGGCTTGCTGCTCGTTGTGCGCGGTGCGGTGACGATCGATCTGGGATTGGGGCGTCGTACTCGGCAGCTCGGTCCCCTTAAGGCGGAGATCCGGGCTCAGCCCGAGGTGGTGTTCGACGTGGTCGCCGCACCCTATCTCGGTCGCACTCCGCGGGCGCTGGCCGCCAAGCTCAGGGTTATCGAGCGCAGCCACGATATGGTGATCGGGGAGCACGACACCGCGGTTCTCGGTGGGCGCATGGTCGCAACCACCCTCGAGAGTGTGCGCTTTGAGCGGCCGCACATGATCCACTTTCGGTTGCTGCGCGGGCCCGTCCCGCTGGTCACGGAAACCTTCGAGTTCAGGTCGGGCAGCGCGGATGGAACCACGGACTTCGAGTATCGCGGTGAGCTGTCGACTGACCTCTGGTCAGTGGGTGCCTGCTGGGGGCGGCTGGTGGCGAGAAGGTGGGAGAGTGCGGTGAGCGAGGCATTACAGTCGATCCAAGCGGAGGCGGAACGACGCGCACGAGTTCGATAGAGCCCGCGCCGGGGATGATGCGTCGACGTCGGGCCCTGATCCTTCGCGGAATTCGCTTGCGGTCGCGCTCCCCGCAAACAGCCCGGCCGCCCCGGCCAATCACAAGCAGATCCACGCGTTCGGTCACGACGAAGCCGAATCGGGCGGACAGTGCGACTCACATCGCGGGGCGCACTCCCATATGAGGGGCCGACCGCGGCCACGCCTGTACTCGTGGCGCGCGACCGGTCATCCGCCGGTTCGGGTGCGCCGACATCGATGGCTGACTGAGCGAAACTGTCGCGCATCGCCAGACGGCGCAATGCCTTCGACATTGGATGCGCAGCGAAAACGCATGCTCGTTCGGAGCCCGTGTGGACTTCATTCGCGGCGGGTACCTGCTGATCGAGAATCCCAGGCGCCGGCGCGGCCGAGATCGCGAAGTGATAGCCGACGAACACGGGTCGTCGCTGTCTTGGGGAGCTCGGTCATCAATCGGATGAATCGAGGAACCATGAACCGGGGCAACGCTCTCCGTAGGAAGGCCTCAACCTCGGCGGGTGTTGTCGCCTCGGTCGGGCGCATGACGATACACAGGAGGATCTCGTCCTCAACTCCATCGTCGGCGAGAATGCCCACCGCCGCGGCCTCGAGTACCGCGGGGTGTCGCAGCGCGGCGGATTCGATCTCAGCAGGCGCGATGGTTTCGCCCCGGCGCCGGATAGACTCCCGCAGCCGGCCGCGGAACGCGTAGGTGCCTTGCGCGTCGCGGCTCAGCAGATCGCCCGTGTGGTACCAGCCGTCCTGATCGAGAGCCGGTCGCACCTGCGCGTGGTCGACGTAGCCCTCAAAAATGACGTTCGGCTCGTGGGGGCGAATCCACAATTCCCCGGGCTCATCCGTCAAGGCTTCGGCGCCGTCGATCCGAGTGAGTCGCGCGTCAAAGCGATCGGACGGGATGCCGACCGTCCCGGGTCGGGCGCCGGTAGGCGGAATGCGCGTCCAGCAGGAGGCTGTTTCTGTCTGGCCCCACACGTCTTCGAGCTGCACGCCGAAGCGCTGCTCGAACCGTTGCCACGAGTCGCTCGGGGCAGCACTACCCATGGCCCGCCGGACCGGGTTCTCCGCGTCGTCGTCTCGAGGTGGACGAGCCAGCAGTGTGGTGAGGATCGTTCCCACATAGGGAAAGAAGACGGCACCTGCGGCGCGGGTCTGTTCCCAGAAGGTGAATGGGTCGAATCGACGTGCAATGACGATTCGTCCACCGCACAACAGGGTGCCCAAGAGGGTGCCCTGGCAGGTGACGTGGAACAGCGGAAGACATGAGAAGACCGTCTCACCGGGGGCCACACGGATCAACTCCTCCCCGTACTTGCTGGCATGGAGCGCTTCCGCGTGCCGGCTCCACAGCACACCCTTGGACTCTCCCGTGGTCGAACTCGTCAACAACAAACGTGCCGGTGCCGCGCCCCAGTCGGTGGGTCGTGGGGGCGGTTCGGTGCTTGCACAGTCGATTGCGCGGTCGAAGCTGTCGGCGCCGGTCGGCGCCACGCCTGCGACGAGGACTGCATGGGGGTGCGGAGCGGTGTACGTGGCGGCGCTCGCAGTGTCGGCGAGATCGGCGTCACAGACGACCACGGAACCCGCCGCGCGAGCCATCGCATGGCGCAGCGGCTCGCCCGTGAGCTTGGCGTTGAGCGGGCAGAAGACAGCCCCGATCTTGATGGACGCGAACCAGGTCGCGACGATGGCGACCCCGTTGTTGCCGAGTGTCGTCACCACGTCGCCCTCATGGGCTCCGCGTTCCAGCAGGACATTCGCGACGGCGTTGGAGAGACGATCGAGTTCACCGTATGACAGCGTGATGTCTGACAGCACCAAGAACTCCTCGTCGCGGCGTCGGCGGAGTGCCTCCTCGATCTGCGCACGCAGCGTCGGTGGCGCGGAGGGCGCGAACGGGGCAGACGTCATTAATCGGCCGGCTCGAGGCGAAAGTTCGGTGAGCGCGCTAAATCGCGCCGCAACTTCGGAATCAAGGTGAAACCGACCCCAATCGCGATGGTCAGTCCGGCCCCGTACATGCACAGGTTGAACGGCGAGGCCGGAACCGGATAGACCGTCCCCTTGATGATGTAGCCCATGACCAGGACTGCCGCGAGTAGTCCTCCGAGACGCCGGACGCTGCGCTGCCGCCGCCGGATCGACCACACCAGAGCGGCGGCCGCGGTCATCAGGTACGTGACGATGATCAGATCGGCGCCATAGGTTGCCAGGTAGAAGAAGGCGTCAAGAGGAGAGGTGCCGTTGAGCATGAAGGGGATGGTTGCGGCAAGGCTGACGGCGCCAACACCGGTCAGAGCTCCCACAGGCGCGCCATGCCTGCGCTGCACCAGGCTCATCCACCTCGGTCCAAATCCGTCCCGGCTGAGCGCAAAGAGCAGCCGATTTGCGCCGTTGACTGTGGCCAACTGCGCGCCGATGCCACTGATCAGCGCCGCGACGTTGATCACCGTTCCCATCACAGGAGACACGTAGCTCCCCGCGATATCGACGAGCGGAACGGACGAGCTGGCCAGCGCTGCGGGGTTGGGGAAGGCAATCGTCTCAACCCACGAAAGGACAATGTAGATTCCTCCGGAGACGAGCAGGGAAGTCACCATCGCCGCTGGAATCAGCCGGCGCGGTCGTTGCGTCTCCTCGCCCAGCGTGGCGGCAACCTCAAACCCAGAAAAGCCGGTGAACGCGAAGACGACACCCAGTCCAATGGTGGTGAGGGGAATGCCTCCCGTCGTGAACGGCGCCGCGGAAATGCCATGGCCTCCAGAGCCGCCTTTGGCCACGACAACGACAGCCACGATGGCGACCAGCAGGATCGAGATGCCTTCGAGGATGAAGATCACCAGTGTGGAGACCGAGATCCGGCGGTAGGCAAGGACGAGCGCCACGACCCAAAAGAGGACTGCAAAGCCGGGCCACCCGACTGAGATGCCGCCGGATCGGGCGAGATTCTCGAGGAAGTTGGCATTGCTCGCGAATATCGATGCCGAGTAGGCGACATAGACGGCGAGGAGCAGCCATGCCGAGAGAAATCCGTAGCCGGCGCCAAGTGTCCGCCCGTTGAACGCGAACACAGATCCAGCAGAGGCGAATTCCGAAGAAAAGGTGACGAACGCGTAGGCGACCAGAAGCATCGCGACGAGGGCGAGCAGGAAAGTGAGCGGACCGGCTTCCCCGACGATTCCCGCCATGAGTGCGGGCAAGAACGTCACCCCCGCGGTGGGAGCCTGAATGCCAACGGCACTCGCGGCAGTGCCGAGGAAGCGGACGCTGTTCGTCCGCAGAGAAGCTGGTGGCCCGGACGGGACCGCCGTCGCGCCCCCCGCGCTTTCGGTGTTCATAGACGGTCGATTGTGATGCGCGTGGACCGGCTTATCCGTGACGGACGTCACACTCGGCAGGTCGACCCACTCGCCTTGACCGCGCAACGATGCCGGTCACGAGTGCCCAGGGCACAGCGCGGCCGGCCCCGGTGTCGTGGTCCGCGTTGAGGTGTCACGACCTCTGCGCGCAGTTCCAGAGCGGTGTCCCTCCAGCCGCCACGCTGGTGCCGGGCCGGGTGCGCAGGGTGTACGTGTGGCGCTCCCTTCATACGCTTGTGGGCGTCGCTGCGGGTGGTCGCGCTCATAGCGCACCGCCGGTCCAATGACGAAAAAGGTGATCGTGGGCAGCGCCACCCATTCGCACCGGGGTATTACCTCAGCAAGCCCGGACCGCTTTGAGACACGTTGAGGATGCCGCTCACTGCATCATGTCCACGCCAGTCCAACGAAGTCCAAAACACGCACTCTAGTCGTCATTCCAACCAATTCCCCACAAAACCACTCTAAATCGATCTCAGCCCGCATCGGGAAATAAGGGCTAATCTGGGGGACCAGGGGTCGCAGGTTCGAGTCCTGTCTCCCCGACGGACGCGCAATTTGAATTCAGATGGAGCGGTTGCGCGGCGCGTCGGGCGCCTGTCGGCTAACGGGGTGTAGTGCTCTAACCGGGAATAAGGACTTTTCCTGCAAAGGGCATCAATCCCCACGGTTGAGGCCGGATGCCGCTGCTCATAGCAAGAGATTGTGGCAGTCCAGCGCATACATAGCGCTTACAGTTTCGACCACGATCGACCGTATAAAACTAACGGAGGTGCAACGCGAGTTCGCCGGAGCAGGCCGGCCCTCGGACCGCGACGGCCCGCTATGGCCTGGGGCAGCCTCAGGCGACCGCCCCCAGGTGTGGTTGGCGAAGAGTGCCCGCTCACCGTTGACGGCGTAGAGGAGTGGATTTGCGTCGCTGAGAACCTGGAGCCAGCGGGGAGCGAGGTTCATGGGCAGCAATACCCCGCAGAGGAGGGGCGGGAGGTTGCGCCAAAGGCGATCGCCCCGAAGGTATCCTCGCTGTGAACACGCAGACGAACGGGCAAGATCTGGCATCGAAGGAATTGCACCATTGTCAAGGCCCTCGGGATAGGATCGGACAATGTTGGGCGTTGGGATGGCGAAGTACCGCCCTCCGAGAAGGCCTTCGTTGTTTCTGACGCGGCGTCAAGCGCGACTCCAAGCGTCCCGACGAGGGCCACGCCGAGTCCGGTCTCGTTCGGTCCTCGTCCGCTCGCGCGTCCCAAGGCGAAATCGAGCGATGCCATCCGTTGGTAGGATCTCGATGGCAAGCTCATCGCCGTCGACGACAACGCGGGCTGAGCAGCTTCGTGCAGGTCGCCGACCTAACGACCAAATCGGTTGTGACGGACGTTGTGACAGCTCACGTGCCGTGTCAAGCTCGGAATTCTACGTCGTCGCACTGGCGAGCGCCCTTTCCTTATCGACCGCTCGTGTTTGTTAGCTGAGTGTCGCCGCCCGCGCACTCCAGCGCCCATCGATGGCGTGACCAGCGGGCAAGCGCACGCCCCGGCGAAATCAGTGGCTCGCTCGCTCAATGAGAGCGGAAGAGCGCCGTAAGCGCTCGGTCGACCCGGACGCAGAACGTGACTGCGCACGTCTCCCGAGGCGAATTACGATGGGCCCCATGCACAAGGTCGGGGTGCCGCAATCGGCTCGGGACGTCTGACCGTGGTCTTCTCCTTCTATATTCAGCCCTATGCGCGCTGGTCGCAATATGGCGCCATCCTACGGCGACACCTTACGGACATCTTGAGCTTGCTCCGCGACCCATGCAGCGGTTCGCGCTTGCGCCAAGTAGATCTAGCAGATTCGGGTACTTCCCGCTGGGACGATTTCTGTAAGTTCGAGTTGCCCGGTACGATGCGGATCCTGTATCGCGTTGTGGATGATCTTGTGCTCATCGAGATGGTGGGATTTCACCTGGGAAGCGGTCAGCTCGGTGATGTTTACGATGCACTCTCCGAGGTGCACGACTTGCCATCGTCGGCGGGGCACAAGCAGATTGACGTGGAGCCCTGCTGCACCGAGGTAGCGCCAGCTGATTTGACGGTCGATGGGGCTCGCGCGCTACGGAAACTCCGGAGCCTCACCAGTCGTTAGTCTCCGTCGAGATGCTCGCGAGACGGTTTTCCTTGAGACGAGCCCGTCCCCACCCGGCCAGAGCACCGGATTGTGCCCCCGCGATCGCGCCCGGCCGATCCGAATACGATCCACGCGCGCTGCTTGCTCGCCATCGATCCAACGCTTTACGAACACCGACGGCCGCCCCGGACTTCCCTCCGCGTGCCAAACCTCGAGGATGCCCAGCAGCGGCAGAAGGCTTTGGGCAGGGACCCGCATTTGACCGCCGAGCCGTTGCGCTGGCAAGAGGCCCGCTCGGATCCAGGAGCGAATCGTCGGGGACGACTGTCCGAGTTCATTGGCAGCTTCCGCCACCGTGAGAGCCGCCATTCCGCCAAGAAGCGTCGAGACGTCGCGATTGATCGCCTCAGCGACATCAGGACGTACCGAACTGATCTCGCCGGCTTGGCGATAGAGGTCGTTAATGCTGCTGAGAGGACTTAGGCTTGTCATGAGGTTCTTTCCTTAGCTGATCTTAGCACAGGAAAGAACCGTAGCATCCGGGCAAGCCTCCAACGGGATTTGCAATAGCGTAGTTGTACAGTCGCCGCGCCAAACAGCGTCGACCTGGTGCCTTGCCTCGGATATGAGGAGCACCTTGTTCGGCGCCCTGGAACGGTTCCGACCTCGTGCGCACACAGCGGGTCGAGCCCCGCTCCCGCTGGAACAGCCAGTCCCGGCCGGAATCGGGTCAGTCTTGATAGCGGCCACGGGTGCGGCGGCTTTGGGCTGCCGATACTACGCGAGCGGCTTCGATCGCCGATCGAGTCCGCTAGAGAACTGCCAACCCGGGAGCAGCCTTAACGCGTCGCGGCCCGCGGTCGGGTCAGACCGAGCGAACTTGGCTCGCGCGCGGACCCTTGTCGCTGCTCTCGACGTCGAAGCTCACCCGTTGCTTAGGGGTCAGCGACTCGAAAGTCAGGGAGCTGCTCAGCGCCGCGCGATGGAAGAAGTACTCCTGTCCATCCTCGCCGGTGATGAACCCGAAACCGCGTTCAGGGACGACCTCTTGACGGTACCAAGCATTGCGTCACTCCATTCCTCCTGCGAATACGACCTCCCGCAGCGTTCGTTCGCGAAGGAAATGGCGACCACGAGCGATGCTCCTCGACGGTCGAGGCATTCGCTAGCTTACGCCCGGGACGCGGATGGCGATCGTGGTCGACGCCCCTAGCGGTGCCGATCTAGTATCAGCGCCGCACCGATCTCTTCGCCTGCGTCAGCCCCACGTTCGTCAGGAGGTCCCGGAAGGATGGCTCGATATTTAGTGACCTACCACGGGAGTGAGATGTCCCATGAACCAGAGGCCATGGCCCAGGCCCGCACCGCCTTCATGGCGTGGGCACAGAAGGCTGGGCCAGCGCTTGTCGAACCCGGGGCGCCGGTGGTCGCGGTGAGGACGATATCCAGCAGCGGCACCAGCGAACGTCCGGCGGAGGGTCCGCTCCAGGGGTGGTCCGTTGTCGAGGCCGAGAGCCAGGAAGCTGCCGCCGGAATCGTCGCTGATCACCCATTCCTGAGCCGGGGTGGCACGCTCCAGATCAACGAGCCGGCTCCAATCTGAAGCGAACCGAAGCCGTCGCCAGACGGCCATGATCGGAGCTCCTCGCAGCCCCCAGCGCGCACTCAACACGCCTGAAAATCGGCGGTTCCTGTCTCGCCTGTGGTCAACCACATAC
>JBAPWO010000179.1:0-6007 GCA_049283735.1 Candidatus Dormiibacterota bacterium | reverse complement strand
CGCGGTGTCGAGCCTCCACGCTGATGGAGTTCCTGTCGTGATTGGCGCATACTCGTCGCAGCTCTCCATTCCCGCCGCTGCGGCGGTGTCGGCGGCGGGGATGGTGTACTGGGAGACGGGTGCGGTCGCCGACCGGGTGACCGGCCAGGGGTCGCCGCTGGTGTTCCGTGTCGGCGTCAACGGCGCCGAGCTCGGCAGCAATTCAGGGACATTCATGCTCCAGGAGTTGGTGCCGCGCATGGGCATTCCCATCGACAGGATTCGCGTGTCATTCGTCACCGCGGACGACAACTACGGCCATTCGGTCGCGGATGCCACCCGCGCCGCGCTCGAAGCCGGCGGGATGAGCATCAGCGGCGAATCGATCTACAACCCGTACACACCCGACTGGGCGCCGGTGATGCGCGCGCTCGCCGTCGAGAAGCCCGACATCCTCGTGCTCTCGTCGCACATCCAGGACGGCATCGCTTTTCGGCGGGCGTTCCTCGCCGCCGGCCTTCAGGTCAAGGTGTTCATGGGCACGACCATGGCGCAGTGCGACCAGGACTTCGGCAACGTGCTCGGCTCGGCGGCGGTCGGTGTCTTCGCGTCGGATCGTCCCCAGGGTGACTTCAACCCGGGCGCCCTCGATCCGCAGGCGCGGGCGCTCTACAACCGTTTCGCGGCCCTCTGGAAGCAGCGCACCGGCGCTGCCGCTCCGGACGAGGAGGGGATCGCCGGCTTCAGCGCTGCATGGGTGCTCTTCGCGGACGTCCTCGGACGGGCCGGCAATGACAGCGCCGCAAGCGTCGCAGCAGCTGCGCGAGCACTCGACCTCCCCAGCGGCAGCCTCCCCAACGGCGGCGGCGTGCTGTTCTCGACCGCCCGCGATCAGCTCGGCCAGAACACCCGGGCTGCGGCGGTGGTGTGGCAGTGGCAGGCGCCCCGGCACAGCGTCGTGGTCTGGCCACCGGTCTACTCGACCGGTCAGGTCAGGCTGTCGCTGTCCTCCGCGTGATTGGCTGAAGCCGGATCGAGGCATACTCGGAGCATGGAAACAGCGACGTTCGGCGCAGGATGCTTCTGGGGCGTGGAATCGGTCTTTGAACAGGTCGACGGGGTCACCGCGACCAGGGTCGGGTACACGGGTGGCTTCACCCAGGCGCCCTCGTATGAGGACGTGTGCTCACACCGCACCGGGCACGCCGAGGCGGTTGAGATCACCTTCGACCCCGCTCGGGTGAGCTACGACACGCTCCTCGACATCTTCTGGATGAACCACGACCCGACGCAGTTGAACCGCCAGGGTCCGGACGTCGGTGACAGCTACCGAACGGTGATCTTCTTCCACTCACGCGAGCAGGAGGCCGCCGCGATTGCGTCCAAGAAGCGGCTCGAGGAGTCGGGACGCTACCGCCGCCCGATCGTGACCGAGATCGTTCCTGCGGCGCGGTTCTGGGACGCCGAGGAGTACCACCAGAAGTATTTCTCCCGGCGAGGAATCGCGGCTACGTGCAATATCCCAGCCAGGGGCGAGGCTCAGTCCCTGAGCACCGCCAGCACGGATTCCCCGTAGCGTTCGAGCTTCGCCGGACCCACCCCCGGGATGCTCGCGAGGGCGCCGGCGGATGCAGGCCGGCGCTCGGCGATCTCGGCGAGGGTCCGGTCGTGAAAGACCACATAGGGCGGGACCTCCGCGCGCCGCGCAATCTCGAGCCTCCAGGTCCGTAATGCCTCGAATCGCGCGGCGACGTCCGGCGTCATCGTGAGCGCCGGCGTCGTCCTCGCCGCTCGTTTGCGAACGTCGCCGGCTCGGGGGAAACGAGCGGCGCGCACGTCGACTTCGAGGGTTTCCTCGCCACGAAGTACGGCACTGCCCAGAGGCGTGATCCCGAGGGTCGGCTTCTCGCCGTGACCGCGGCTGATGCAGCCCAGCTCGACGAGTCGCTCGAGCAGCTCGCGGATTCGCTCGAGCTCCCAGCTGCGGAGAGCGCCGAACCATTGCAAATCGGTGACCCACTGTCGCGAGGCCGTCCACGCATCCGCCGAGCCACGCAGGATCGAGGCGATCCGGACGCCGCCGAGATGACCGTCGAAGCGGACCACGCAGCCGAGCGCCGCGTTTACGTGGGTGGGATCGACCGGAGCGTAGGGCGCGCGGTTGCTGTCGAGACAGTTGTCGCACGCCATGCACGTCCGAGCGACGCCCTGCTCGCCGAAATAGTCGGCGATGCGGGCATGCCGGCAGGTGCGTGAGCCCGCGTACTCCATGACCTGGTTCACCCGCGCGTAGGCGTTGGCCTTGAGCAGCGCCTGCTCGTCGAAATCGACGGGCGCTCCGGTCAGGCGTCGAATCCCGCCGTCCGGCTGGATCACCTCGGCGCGGCGGAGCAGGTCGAGCGCGGCTCGTGCTCCATTGATCGGGATGCCCCGCGCCTGCCAGTCGTCGATCGCGTCGCTCCCGTCACGGAGCAGCTCGCGATACACGGCGCGGACGGTGTCGCGCTCCGGATAGGCCTGCTCGATGAAGAACTCCTGCAGCTGGCGGTCGGCGGGGCTGTAGAGCAGGATGCACTCGGATGGCTCGCCATCACGGCCGGCGCGACCGGCCTGCTGGTAGTACTCCTCGAGGCTTCCGGGGAAGTCGTGATGGATCACCCGGCGGATGTCCGGGAAGTCGACGCCCATGCCGAACGCCGAGGTGGCGACGATCGCCTGCAGGCGGCCCGCGGCGAACCCCTCGTGCACGAGCTGTCGCGTGTCCCCGTCGACGGCGCCGTGATACGACGCGACGGCGACGCCGGCACCGGTGAGCAGCTCGGTAATCTCGTCGGTGGAGCGCCTGCTCCCGCAGTACACGAGCGCGCGGCCCCGGCCCGGTTGCACGAGGTTCAACAGGGCGTCGCGCTTGTCGGCCGCGCCGCGGCAGCGCACGACCGACATGGTCAGGTTGTCGCGCACGAACCCGGTGATCCGCTCGACGGCCGCCTGTAGGCCGAGACAGGCCGCGATGTCCTCGCGGACCCGCGGGGTCGCCGTCGCCGTGAAGGCGCCGACCGGCGGGCGGCCGCACGCAGCGATGGCGTCGCCGAGGCGTCGGTAATCGGGGCGGAAGTCGTGGCCCCAGCTCGAGATGCAGTGTGCCTCGTCGACGACGAAGCGATCGACGGCCAGCCTGCCGAGGTTGTCGAGGAAGCCGGGGGCGCCGAGACGCTCCGGGGCGAGGTACAGGAATCGAAGCTCGCCGTCCGCCGCGGCTCGCAGCGACTCGGCCCGGGTTGCGGCGCTGACCTGACTGTGCACGCAGGCGGCGGGAACACCGAGCGCGTTGAGGCGCGCGACCTGGTCGACCATCAGCGCGATCAGTGGCGACACCACGAGGGTGAGACCGCCGCCGGCGATCCCCGGGACCCAGTAGGCGATGCTCTTCCCGGAGCCGGTCGGCGCCACGAAGAGCACGTCCGCGCCCGTCTCAGTTGCGGCGACGACGTCGGCCTGCCCGGGCCGGAACTCCGCGAATCCGAAGGTCTGCTCGAGGACCGCGCGAGCCCGAGGCGAGGGCTCGAGCGGCATCAGCTCGCCGACTTCTCCAGCTTGAGCGCGCAGGAGTTCGTGCAGTAGCGCTGACCGGTGGGCGCAGGGCCGTCCGGGAAGACGTGTCCGAGGTGGCCGCCGCACTTGGCGCACCGGATCTCGGTGCGCGGGATGAGCATGCTCCAGTCTCGATGCTCCTCGACCGCCGTGTCATTCAGCGGGGCAAAGAAGCTCGGCCACCCGGTCCCCGAGTCGAACTTGGTGTCGGAGCTGAAGAGCTCGGCGCCGCAGCCCGCGCACGTGTACACGCCCTTGGCGTCCACGTGCACGTACTGCCCAGTGAACGGGCGCTCGGTGCTCGCCTTGCGGAGCACCGAGTACTGCTCAGGCGTCAGGCGCTGACGCCACTCATCGTCGGTGAGGGTGACCTTGTCGTCCATGATGCTCAGGTTTTACCCCGTTTCGCGGGACTCGACGCATACAGTGCGGCGGCCGCGGCATGGGTCTCCGCCATGTGCCGGCGCAGCGACGCCGGTTCGAGCACCTCGACGTTGGCGCCCCACCGCAGCAACCACGGGCGCATCTCGACCTCGCCGGCAACGTCGAGCTGCACCTCGATCCCGCCAGCGGGCAGGTCTGTCCGTCTGGCGCGGGCCGGCCAGGGGGTCTCATCGACCCATTGACGCGCCTCGGGTGAGAAACGCAGCACCACTCGGTCGGCGCCCGCGCCCTGCCAGATGGCCCACGAGGCACCGAGCACGATGTCGATGTCGAAGTCGTCCGGGACCGAGAACATGGACGGCAGCAGGCGCGCCGACCGGATGCGGTCGAGCCGGAATGAGCGAACCTCGCGGGACACGGAGTCGCGCGCGAAGACGTAGATGTGCCGCCCCTCTGCGGTCGGCTGGATGAAGTAAGGACGAAGATCGCGACGGGTCTCATTGCCCTTGGCGTCGACGTAGCGAACCTCAATCTCGCGGTGGCTGACGAAGCCGTCGATCACCGTGCGTTCGACCTTGAGCCGCTCGGTGTCAGCCGGCCGGCGCTCGGCGGCGATCAGGGTCCGGCGCAGGTATTCGCTCACGACCGGCACGCTCAACGCTCGCGAGAGGTGGGCGAGCGCGCCGACCAGCGCCGGATCCTGCTCGGTGCGCACCTGCTGGAGCAGGCGCACGGCGACCAGAAGCAACGTGGCCTGGTAGTGGTCGAGCTGCAACGGGGGCAGCAGGCTGCCCTTGCCGATCCGCCATCGACCTCCGGTTTCCTCGACGTCGATGCCGGCGCTGTCGCGAAGGGTGGCGACGTAGCGTTGCACCGTGCGCGGGTTGACCTCGAGCTCATCGGCGAGCTGACTGGTGGTCAGTCCGACCTCGGTCTCACAGAGCCGTGCGAACAGCTTGATGACGCGGAGTTGCTTCTCTCCCTTCTCGTACACGCGTGGCACATGACGAGCCTAGCGATTTGCCGGGGCCGCGGACTCGATGGCGAGGGTGTAGCTGAGCAGCACCATCCCGTCCGGCCGTACCTGCGGGCTGGTCGGCGCGAAACCAAGGCTTGCATATAGCTGTTGCGCCGCTGTCATGACCGAGTCGGTGTCCAACGTCATGACCTGCTTGCCGTGGGCCCTCGCCGCATCGATGCACGCCAACATGAGGCGGCGAGCAATCCCCCGTCCACGATGGTCCGGGCTCACCCCCAGCATGCGGACATGCGCCTCGTCTGGCGCCAGCGGGTCGGCCACCCCGGGGCTGATTCGCGAGTCGAGCTCCAGGGTTACCGATCCCGCGATGACGCCATCTTCGACGGCCACCAATACGATGGCCCGGCCGGCCCGGCTCCCGACATCGGCGATTCTCGCCAGGTATGCCTCCCAGCCGGGCGAGTCCGGCGTCAGGAACTCGCGGAAGGCGCGCACGGTCGCCTCGCCTGCGGTCCTGTACTCGGACTCGCGGATCGGGCGGATCTCGATCTCGACAGGCACGGAGGAACCCTACGCGACAGACATCTGTCGCCAGAGCCGCTCATGGTTGCGGCATGGATACGGACACAGCGGCGCCGATCGACACCGCGGCCGCCGACGACGGGCCTTATCTTCGGCGCGCCCAGGAGTTGCTGGCCGCGAGAGGGGATCTCTTCCTGGCCGGGCCGGGACGCTCGGTGCGGCTCGCCGCTGTCAGCGGCCCGCCGCGGGACCGGGCGGCCTCCAAGCTCCGGCATGCGAGCCGGCAGCTCATGCTGCCCATGCCGCGCCAACCCACGCGCCGGCGGCCCAGGATGGTGCGCTGATGCGATACCTCGAGGACGGCTGTCCCGTGTACACGGCCACGGACCTCTGCGACTACCTCGCATGCGGGCACCTGGTCGCGCTCAAGCGGCGCATCGCTGCCGGCGAGCCGATCAAACATGACCGGACCGCGCTCAGCGAGGTGCTCGCGAATCTCGGTGCGGAGCACGAGCAGCGCTATCTCGACGCGCTTCGGGCACGGGGCTTGAC
>JBAPWO010000178.1:0-3182 GCA_049283735.1 Candidatus Dormiibacterota bacterium | reverse complement strand
ACTCCGCTGGTTGCCACCGGTTCCGACGGCAACACCCTCAGGGTCCGACTCGAAGTGTCTCCTGGGACAGCCGGATACAACAACTTCACCGTCGCAATCACGGACTACTCCACAGGCAGTCCCATCAACGACGCGACAGTAACGCTCGGGTTCCTCTATGGCGCTGGCACGATTGGCGGATCGGCCCTCGAATTGACGTCCGCCAGGCCCGGGATCTTTTCGGCGAACGGCGCCAATCTGTCGTTGCGTGGTGCTTGGAGCATCACCGCGCAGGTGCAAACCCCGAAGTGGATCTACGACGTGTATCTTCAAATAACGACACGTCGACTTGCGAGCTCCGCATCTCCTTGATCGATTGCGGTTAGACGGTCATTCGCTTCAAATGACGTTGCGCAAGCGGGCGAAGGCCTACGAACTTCTCCCGGGTGTCGCAATACGTGGAAGGGTTCGCTGCCCAGCGCTGATCACGCCGCAATCAGTGTCGAGTCCGACTGCACGGCAAGCGCCTCAGCGACCGTCAGCGGGCACAGGGTCATTCGGGGCGAGACCTCGTAGGGGCGCGCATTTCGCGATCCCGAGAGAGCGAGCTCGTAACCGGCACATGGGATCACCTCGCCAATGGCAACCCGCGGGCAGCCACCGCCAACGGATGGTCCTCCGCAGGAGCCAACAACGCCGTGAGTGCCGGGAGCGAGGATCAGGAGTTCACGTTCCATGCCTATAGGATGTACCTGGCGCGGCGGCTTCGCCAGCGAGCATCCACGGGGGCGAGGCCCCCGTAGTTTCCCGGCGAACTTATCTCAACCCGCGACCGACATCGGGGGCGGCAGGGCCGGCAAGCAGGCCTCGATCGACGTGCCCTTGCCGAGCTCCGAAGAGACCACCACGTGTCCTCCGAGGAGATCGGCACGCTCCCGCATGCCCTCCAGGCCCAGCTGGCCCGCCCCAGGGACCGCCCCAGGTCGTGTATCAAAACCGACTCCGTCGTCACCCACGCGAATCCGGAGCGAATCCTCGTCGTACTGAAGGTCCACTCGAGCGACGTGCGCGCAAGCGTGACGGATAACGTTGCTCACCGCCTCTTGGATGATTCGGAAGGCTCCGAGCTCGGCGTCGGCCGCTAGTCGCACCGGGGTGCCTGTGACCTCGAAATCGAGACGGAGCGGATGAGCGTCCTCGACGTCTGCGAGCAGGCCGCGAACGGCAGCGACCAAGCCCAGTTGGTCCAGCCCTGGCGGTCGCAGACCGCGAGCCACATCACGAAGACGTCCGATAATCTCGAGCAGCTCTTCACGGTTCTCAAGCACCGCTGCAGAAGCCGGGCCTGGGCCCCCTGCGATGACCAGGCTATCCATGCGACGGGCGAGGTGAATCAGCCGCTGAAGCGGGTCATCGTGGATCTCGTGGGCGATGTGGCGGCGCTCCTCCTCCTGCGCCGCCAGCAGGCGGGCTGCGTATGTGCGAACCGCAGCCCGTTCGCGGTACTCCTCAGTCAAATCCTGGAAAACGAGCTGCTGAAATTCGCGGCCGTCCTTGCCGCCAGGACGCACACGGGCGACGCGCAACCGATAGGTACGTAACGTGCCGTCGCCCGTGTCGAAGGACTGGATGGACGCCTCAGTGTGGCGGCCCAATATTTCTCGGGGTATGCCGAAGGCCGTGTCGGTCGTTCTCCCGGTGATGCGATCTCCGAACGCTTCTACGGCCGCGGGATTCGCCTCGGTGATCACGCCATCCTCATCGACGATCACGATGGGAAAGAAGTTCGTCTGAAACAGCTCTCGATACCGGAGCTCCGTCTCACGTCGCTCGTCTTCAGCCGCATCGGCACGGCGCTGCTGGATCCTTGTACGCTCGATGCGCTCACCAACGAAGATCGCGACCGCGTCGACTATGGCGAGATCGATCAGATCGTTTGCGGGGTGACCGTTGGGAAGGAGAAGATCTGGAAACCAAAGCAGCGTCGCCCAGATGGCGGTCGCAGCCGAGCCAGCTAACCCATAGCGCAGCGCGGAGTACAGCACCGGGAGAAGCAGCAGTCCCACCGGACTGCCAGTCGGGAAGGTGGTTGATTCGAGCGTGCCCGAGGAATCGAGGTAGAAGTGAAACCCGGCAAGCGTGACGACAGCGAATTGGAGTGCCCAAAAGGAGGCGTCGCGCAGGGGCGGGTGGAAGGCCTGGCGAAGCACGCTCCGGGCGGTGAACATCCAACCGTGGGCTGATTGAGCCTCCGGTGCCAGCCCGAACCCGCTACTCATCGGTCTCGGCGGTGGGGACCGTCGCGAGGTTGTGCCTGAGGGCGTACAGGACTGCCTCGGTCCGGGATCGGACGCCACACTTGGCGAAGACATTGGAGACATAGCCCTCCACAGTTCGCAGTCCCACGCCAAGCGTCGCCGCGATCTCCTTGTTCGACGATCCTTTCACCAGTAAGCGAAGCACGTCGGTCTCCCGAGGCGTGAGGCGCTCCGTGGTTGGCCGCTTGCTCCGCCAGCGCTCCATGAGCCGTTTTGAGATCCTCTCGTCGGTGACGGTGGCACCGGCGGCGGCGGCGCGGACGGCAGCAACCAGCTCGGCGGCGCTGACCGTCTTGAGGAGGTAACCACATGCCCCGGCCTCGAACGCCTCGGTGATGTAGACGTAGTCGTCATATGCGGAGAGAACAACACAGCGGACCTGATCCGCGATTCGAGCAACGGTGCGGATCACGTCGATTCCGTTCATTCCCTCAAGCTGGACATCAACGAGCATCACCGAGGGCTTCAGATCTAGAGCTAGCCGGATTGCCTCCTCGCCAGTGCTCGCCTCTCCGACGACGCGAATTGAGGCGTCGTGGACAAGCAACTGCCGAGTGCCTTCGCGGACGATACGGTGATCCTCGACCAAGACGACGGTCACCGAGGCGTTCAGCCCACCGGCTTCGCCGCCGGGCAGATGTTCCGCGTCGACCTCGCCGTCCCCTGCGGACGCCATCGTGGCGTCAGGAGGCACCGACAACGTCCAGCCCGGGCGGGTGCACGTTCATGACAACACCCGTCGGTGTCTGATCGGCCACTTTCTCGAGTCCCTCATCGGCGGGCGGGGATTCGCCGACCACTTCCGTGGTTCAGTCGGCTTGGGGAGCGCGTACGCCACGCGGGCAAGCTCGTTGGCCGGCGCAGAACGTCCGGATAGGGATCGTC
>JBAPWO010000177.1:0-36312 GCA_049283735.1 Candidatus Dormiibacterota bacterium | reverse complement strand
CGACGACCTTCGGGTTATGAGCCCGACGAGCTTCCACTGCTCCACGCCGCTCTCAGAGGATACCGCACGTGGCATTCCCTCCTCGGCGCAAAGGGCACTCAGTGCGGCGCCGGCGTGGGGGTCGGAGCGGCTGTCGGGCTGTGACTCGGAGAGGGGCTGGGGCTCGCACTCGGCTTTGGAGTCGCAGTCGGCGCGGGCGTTGGCGTTGCCGGTGCTTTGTAGGTTGGAATCGTCGCCGGCACGCCGCCCGTCGACGCCCGGGCGGCGCCCGGTGGAACCAGGACGTACAGCTGCTCTCCGGGGAAGATGTAGCCGAGCTGCCGGGCCTCCTGCTCCAGCCAGGCGACCGTCTGAGCGTCGGCGATCTCGCGCTCGCGATCCGAGATCTGCTGGGTCAGCGCCGAGTTCTCTGCGGCGAGCGCGCTCACCTGAGTGTCGAGGTGGCGGGTTTGCGCGACCTGTCCGTACACCGCGAATGCGACCAGTCCGCAGATCCCGGCGATGAGCACGACTGCAATCCGGCGCAGCGTGATTGGGCTGTCGATCGTCTGACGCGGGGTGGGACGGATAACTCGGTCCTCTTCCCGGCGCTGAGTGAGACGAATGGGGCGATGTGACGCCGGGTGCCGGGATAGGATGCGGCCCAGGGCCGGATTTGACAAGAGCTCAGGAAGCCGTCGCGTCCCAGCGCGCATGCCATTCCGCGTCGTCGAGGTCGTGGAGGTCGACGCCATCTTCGCGGGCACGTGCCTCGAGTGATCGGAATCGCGTTGCGAAGCCCAGCGTGCGTCCGCGCAGCGCCTCTTCCGGGTTGACGCGGAGGCGTCGCGCCAGCGCGACCACCGCGAAGAGCAGGTCGCCGATCGCGGTTTCGGGATCGCCGGCCTCGGCTGCCCAATCCTCCCCGCGTTCCGCCTCGGCCAGGCCGCCGGCGACATCCTCGACCCGATCGAGTGCCAGCCGGACCGCGTCGAGAGCCACCGGAGCGGTCGGTGTCTCGTCGAACCCAATCCGCGCGGGGCGCTTCTGCACCCCCTGCGCGTGGGCCAGCGCCGGCATCGCCGCCGGCACGCCGTCGAGGAGCGACAACCGCTGGCGTTTCTCGGCGGTCTTGAGCTTTTCCCAGTTCACGACCACGCCGGCGGGCCCGTCCACCGTGACGTCGCCGAAAACGTGCGGGTGGCGATGGATCATCTTGGCGCGGACATCGTCGGCAACGTCGCCGATGTCGAAGCCGCCCTCGTCCTCCATCGCGATCGCGCTGTGCATGAGCACCTGGAGCAGGAGATCGCCGAGCTCCTCGCGCAGGGTTCCGGTCTCGCCGCTGTCGATGGCCTCGAGGACTTCGTGGGCCTCCTCGAGGAGGTAGGGGCGCAGGCTTCGATGCGTCTGCTCGCGGTCCCACGGGCATCCACCCGGGGCGCGCAGTCGCTCGACCACCTCGTTCAGCGCGCGGAGCGCGTCGACGGCCTGGTCACGCATGCGCGTTCTGCGCCGCAACCGGCTCGCGCTCCCGGGCTCGCACCAGGCGGCCCAGCTCCCGCAGCACCGGTGTGAGCGTCGTCTGCCACGCATCACCGAGATGCAGCTGCGAGGGCGTCGCCGTGATCCCGCGGAACTGCGCGGCCACGCTCTGCAGGTCGAGCCCGTGATCCAGGGTGAGCCGGATCACGACGCCGCGACCGCGTTCGGTCTCGACGCCGAGGGCGCCGGCGGCGGCGGCGAGCAGGCGGACGCGCAACGAGTCGATCAACGCCGACGTCGGCGCCGGCATCGGCCCGAACCGATCGACGAGTCCGCGCGCACGCTGCTCCAGCTCCGACTCACTGACGCATGCGGCGAGCTCCTGGTAGCAGCGCAGGCGAAGGCGTTCGTCGGACACGTAGTCCGCGGGGAGGAACGCGGCAAGCGGGAGCGTCACCGTGACCTGGGCCGGCGATTCCAGCACCGGTTTGCCCTGCAGCGTTGTCACCGCATCGGCGAGCAGGTGGTTGTACAGCTCCAATCCGACGGCGGCGATCTCCCCGTGTTGCTCTTCGCCGAGGAGGTTGCCCGCGCCGCGAATTTCGAGGTCGCGCATGGCCAGCTTGAAGCCGGCGCCGAGATCCTGCAGGTCGCCGATGACATCGAGGCGCTTGTCCGCCTTCTCCGTCAACGACCTCGCGGGCGGATACATCATGTACGCGTAGGCACGCTGCCCCGCACGACCCACACGCCCGCGCAATTGATAGAGCTGCGCGAGTCCCAACCGGTGCGCGTCGTCGATGACGATCGTATTCGCGTTCGGAATGTCGAGACCGGATTCGATGATGGTCGTGCACAGCAGCACGTCGATCTCGCCGTCACCGAAGTCGCGCATCACCGCCGCGAGCATCCCCTCCGGCATCTGCCCGTGGGCGACCTCGATACGCGCCTCGGGGACGAGGCTGCGGAGCCGGTCGGCGACCGCCTCGATGCCCGCGACCCGGTTGTGCAGGAAGAAGCACTGGCCACCGCGTGCCAGCTCGCGGGTGATCACCTCGCGGATCAGCGAGTCCTCGCGCGCAGTCACATACGTCTTGATCGGCTGCCGCTCCTCGGGCGGTGTCTGGATCACGGAAAGGTCGCGGATGCCCGCGAGCGACATGTGCAGCGTGCGCGGAATCGGTGTCGCCGAGAGCGACAGCACGTCCACCGCCACGCGCAGCTCCTTGAACCGCTCCTTCTGGAGCACCCCGAACCGCTGCTCCTCATCGATCACGACGAGTCCGAGGTTCTTGAACTCGACATCCTTCTGGAGCAGGCGGTGGGTACCGACCACGATGTCGACCGCCCCGCTGCGCAGGCCCGCAAGGGTGCGCGCAATCTCCTCATCGCTCACGAACCTCGACAGCTGACGCACCGTGACCGGGAACGCGGCCAGACGTTCCGTGAACGTGATGAAGTGCTGCTGGCAGAGGACCGTGGTGGGCACGAGCATTGCGACCTGACGGCCTTCGATCGCCGCCTTGAAGGCGGCGCGCACGGCGAGCTCGGTCTTGCCGAATCCGACGTCGCCGCACACCACCCGATCCATGGGCCGCGACGCCTCCATGTCACGCTTGATCTCCTCGAGCACGAGCACCTGGTCGGGCGTCTCCTGGTACGGGAAGGACCCTTCCAGCTCCTGCTGCCAGGCGCCGTCGGGCGCGTACGCGTGGCCCTGCGCCTGCTCGCGTCGCGAGTAGAGACCGAGCAATTCGCGAGCGACCTCCTCAGTGCGCTCCTTGACCCGCCGTCGCGTGCGCTCCCATTCGCCGCTGCCCAGCCGGGACAGCTTCGGATGCGACTCGGCGCCTCCGATGTAGCGGTCAACCCGATCGAGGTGCTGGGTGGGAACGAAGAGTCGATCGCCGTCGGCGTACTCGAGGAGCATGTACTCGTGCACCGCACCGCCGTCGTCCGTGACCGCGCGCATCTCGACGACACGCGAGATCCCGTGGTCGCGATGCACCACCAGGTCGCCGGGCGCGAACTGCAGCACGAAGGCTTCGCGCGCGGCGTTGCCACTGGCGGCACGGCGTGAGCCGCGCGCCGACGTGGACACGACGCGACGCGACCCCCGCGCGAGCACCGAGCGACGCCGCTTGATGGCACCGAACAGCTCGGCATCCGTGTACACGTGCACCGATCCGTCGGCGACGGCGAACCCCTGAGTCAGGTCGGCGGACGCGACCACGATCGCGCCTTCAGGCAGCGGTGTCGACGCCGCCGCAAAATCGGTTGCATCGACGGTATCCGCGCCGTGCTCGGCCGCGAGCTCCTCGACGCGATGCTGCTGCCGGGACACCACGAGCACGGACCCGCGTTGCTCGCGCTCGTGGATCGCCTCGCGCACGAAGGCGTCGAAACGGCCGACATAGCTGTCCACCCCGCGCCAGCCGAGGTCAGCTGCGACCGCGGCGCTGCTCGGCGCTTCGCGGACGAGTTCGAAGCACGGATAGCGATCGAGTGCGGCGAAGAGATCGCCCACGTCGACGAGGCCCGCCGAGGCGCCGTGGGGGAGCTCGCCTCTCGTCTCCTCCTGCACCCGGAGGCCCTGGATCTCGGCCGCGTGGCGCTCAGCGGCCGCGGTCAGGCGCTCGCGGCCGCCGTCCAGCAGGACGATCGGGTCGTGGAGATGGTCGAGCAGCGTCGCCGCCGGCCGGCCACCGAGGTACGGGAAGAACAGGTCGAGCCCTTCCTCGTACATCCCCGACGCCAGCAGCTCGCAGTCGCTGTCCCACTGTTCACGAACCTCGTCGCGCAGCGTGGCGGCGTCGAGACCTGCGACCGACTCCAGTGCGCGGGCCACGGACTCGCGGCTGAGGTCGAGCTCGCGCGCCGGCCAGACCTGTGCCGATTCGAGCTTGGCGATCGACTCCTGGGTTGCCGGATCGAAGGCGCGAAGGTCCTCGACGTCGTCGCCGAACCACTCCGCGCGCCAGGGGCGCGCACGATCCACGCCGAACACGTCGACGATGCCGCCGCGGACCGCGAAGTCCCCGGGACTCGAGACGGCGCTCTCGCGCCGGTAGCCGAGTTCCACGAGGCGGGCGACAAGCCGGTCGCGAGGCAGCCGGGCTCCACGCTTCACCTCGGTCAGCCCCGCCTCGACAACGGCGCGCGACAGAGTCGGCCGCAGCAGGCCGCGCGGTGAGGCCACGACGAGCAGTGGCGCAACGCCCGCGTGCAGTCGCATCAGGGTCGCGAGCCGCGCGCGGGTCACCTCTTCAGACGGCGGGACCCTGTCGAACGGCGGGGTGTCGCCGGCGGGGAAGATCGCCGCACCGGTGCCACCATCCCAGACCAGCGAGTCCGCGTAGACGCGCTCCGATTCGGCGGCGACGACGAGGACCGTCCGCTCCGTCTTCTCGCGCAGCCACCAGGCGATGAGGCCGACGGCACCGGAGGGGACCCCCGCGACGATCCCGCCGTGAGCGCCACCGAGCTCAGCGAGCTCGGGCAGCCTGTCGAGGCGTTCCCGCAGGGTGGCCGACGCCACCGCGGTCGAGGTGGGGCGGTGATCAGTCCGGGCCGGCACGGTTCCAGAGGTTCATCGCCGCCGCGAGCCCATCGCGCATGATCGCCACCGCCATCCCTGCGGCCCGCGCGATCGCAGCCTCGGCCAGCGGACGCTCATCGGGAAGGAAGGGGTCGAGCACATGCTCGATCAGGTCATTGCTGTCGCCGTCCCTGCCCACACCGATGCGGATTCTTGGAAACGCATCGGTGCGCCAGGAGTCGATGAGCGACTGCACCCCGCGATGCCCGGCGGCGCTGCCGCCGAGCTTGATCTTCACGCGTCCGAGCGGGAAATCGGCTTCGTCGTGGATGACGATCACGTCCCCCGGAGGGATGCCGTGCTTGCTGGTGAGCTGGGCCGCCGCCTTGCCACTGAGGTTCATGAAGGTCTGCGGGCGAGCCGTGAGGACGTCATAGCCGTCGATGGTTCCCTCGCGCACGCGTGCCGACCCCTCGCGCCGCTCGCGGCCGAACTTGCCGCGGCGCTCGAGCTCGTCAAGGCACATCCACCCGACATTGTGCCGGGTACGCGCGTATTCACCTCCTGGGTTGCCAAGGCCGATGATCAGCTGGGCCACGGTCCGGCGGTCTGAAGATCGGGGACATCTGCATCCGGCAGCAGCATCCGGGTCGCGGCGGTCATGACTGAGGCGGCTTCCGGCACGGCGTGGTCGTGTCCGAGGCAGTGGAGGAATCCGTGCACGGCGAGCAGGCGAAGCTCTCCGACACCATCGGGGGCCTGACCGATCGCCCGTTCCACCGAGATGGCCATGTCACCGACGCGACCTGGTTCGCCCGCCGGGAACGCGAGCACGTCGGTCGGGGCGTCGATTCCGAGAAAGCGCGCGTTGAGATCGCGAAGCTCCGCATCACCGGTCAGGCGCACGCTCAGGCTCGCTCGGCCGGGTACGTCGAGCCGATCTCCGCAGGCGCGGAGCAAGGAGCCGAGGCGTGCTTCACCGACAACGCGACGTTGCCGCGTGCTGAGAGACGGATCGCGGATGACGGTCACCCGCACGGACGCAGAGGCGTCAGGCGCTCTTGACGCGACGCTTTCGCGCTGCAAGCAGCTTTCGCTTGCGGCGCACGGACGGCTTCTCGTAGTGCTCGCGTCTGCGAACCTCGGAGAGGATGCCGTTCTGCTTGATCTTCTTGTTGAACCGTCGTAACGCGCTCTCAAAGGTCTCGCCTTCGCGGACCTTCACTTCCGACACGGTCGGAATCACCTCCTTTCGGCTGAACCCGGGCCTCACCGGCTCGGACCTTGAATTCTACCTTGACTCCGCGCCACCAAGCAGCGCCGCCACCAGCTCGGTCAACACCGTGCCCGCCCGCCCCGCGAGCATCAGGCTCGCCATGCCGTCGAGGTCGGTGGCGCCCTCGTTCACGATCACCAGCCTCGCACCGTTCCGGACCGCCTCGACCGGAACGGCGGCCGCGGGCCAGACGGAGAGCGTCGACCCGACGGTGAGACAGACGTCGCACAGGCGCGCCTCCTCGATGGCTCGATCCATGTCGGCTGCCACCAGCGGCTGGCCGAAGCTGATCGTCGCGGTCTTGAGCAGACCGCCGCAGAGCTCGCAGTGCGGGTCGTCGTCACCCTCGCGCACCCGATCGAGGGCGACCTCGATGGGCATCCGCCGCTTGCAGTCGAGGCAGACCGCCTCGGAGGACGTGCCGTGCAGCTCGATGACGTTGACCGTGCCCGCCTTCTGGTGGAGCCCGTCGATGTTCTGCGTCACCACGACCGGGGCGAGGCCGGCCTGCTGGAGCCGTGTGACCGCCAGGTGCGCCGCATTCGGCTGCGCGTTGGAGAAGCGCCCCTCCAGCCGCGCTCGCCAGCGCTCGACGCGCACCGAGCGATCGGCGACGTAGCTCTCGATCGAGTATCTCTGCGGGTCGGTCGTCTTCCAGACGCCGCTCGGCCCCCGGAAGTCGGGGATGCCGGACTCGGTCGAGATGCCCGCGCCGGTGAACACGAGGATGCGCCGAGCGTGGCGCAGCCAGGGCAGAGCATCGGAAAGGCCCGGCGTGGGCGCAGCGTCGGTGATGGGGCTCGGCTCCATGCTCGAATTCTCCACCGTGCGCGACACCCGGCTGTCGCCGGGTCGGCCCAGAATCGACCTCGATGACCGGCATCGCACTCCCCGACGCCCCACCCACCGCAGCGCTCGACGAGGAGCAGCGTGTCGCGGTCGAGCATGGTGACGGCCCGTGTCTGGTGATCGCCGGACCGGGCAGCGGCAAGACGCGGATCATCGTGGAACGGTTCCACCGCCTCTCGGCGCTCGGTGTCGGGGCGGGCAGGCAGCTCGTGCTCACCTACACGCGCAAGGCCGCGGACGAGATGCGCGCGCGGGTGGAACGGGCGCACGGGTCGTTCGGAGACGACGCCCCCCTCACCAACTACCACTCGTTCGGTCTCCGAGTCGTGCGGGAGTGGGGTTGGCTGCTCGGCATCTCCCCCGTCCTCCGTATCGCCGATGCCGCCGAGCGCTGGCTCCATGCGGAGGCGGTCCTCGATGAGCTGCGCCCACCGCTGCTGTGGAACCCGTTGCGCCCCCACGACCTGATGGATCCCCTCCTCGAGGTCATCGGCACCGCGAAACAGGAGCTGGTCACGCCGGACGCCTATGCGACGTGGGCGGCGGCGCGGCTCGAGGGCTGCGACGACCCCGCCGAGCGGATCGTCCTCGAACGCCACCAGGACGTGGCGCGTCTCTACGCGCGCCTCGACGAACGCTACCGGCGTGCGGGGGTGTTCGACTTCGACGACTGCATCCTCTACGCGGAGCGCTTGATCCGCGAGCACCCGGCGGTGCGCAGCGCCGTCGCGGACCGCATCAGCCACGTGATGGTCGACGAGTACCAGGACACCAACTACGCGCAGGCCAAGCTCGTCGAAACCCTCGTCGCCGGCCATCGCAACCTCTTCGTCGTCGCTGACGACGACCAGTCCATCTACAAGTTCCGGGGCGCGAGCCGTGCGAACCTCGACCGATTCGGCCGCGAGTATCCGGAGCATCGCCAGCTCGTGCTCACCCACAACTACCGGAGCACCGACCAGATCGTTGCCGCGTCGCGGGCGCTGATCGGCGTCGCCAGCCCGGCGACCCGGATTGAGAAGCGGTTGATCGCCGATCGCGGACCTGGGGCCGCGGTGGAGGTGTGGCGCGCCCCCGAGGAGCGCAGCGAGGCCATGGCCGTGGCCCGTGAATGCGCCCGTCTCATCGCATCGGGAATGCGGCCCGCGGACATCGCGTGGCTCTTCCGCCAGCACGTCGACATGCAACCGGCGATGCGCGCGCTGCGTCAGTGCGGCGTGCCCTACCAGGTGGCCGGCGGTCGCGGTTTCTTCCAGGAACGCGAGGTCAAGGACGCGCTGGCGCTGCTCGCCGCCGTCGACGATCCCGACGATTCTCAGGCGGTGTTGCGCTGCCTCACGCTCCCCGGCTGGGGCGTCACCACCGCCGGCCGGGTCGCCCTCGTGCGCGCGTCCCACCAGCACGACGTCCCGCTGGTCGTGCTCGTCGCGGATGCGGCCGTCGAGGATCTCGATGCGGTGGACCTGGCGGCCGCGCAGCGCTGCGTGCAGGACATTCAGGAGCTTCACGCGGCGTCGCAGCGTGAAGACGTTCGCGACCTGTTTCAGCTCGCGCTCGAGGCGAGCGGATTTCTCGGCATCATCGACGAGCAGTCCGGCGTCGCCCGCCTGCAGATGGGTGCGAATCTCAACAAGCTCGGCGAGCTCCTGGAGACGTTCGCGGACTGGAGCGATGACCGGCGCGTCAGCACCGCGCTTCGCTACCTCGGCGTGCTCCGGGACAGCCGCGACGGCGGCGAGCTGCCGAGCATTGAGGCGATCGAAGACGGTGTCGTCCTGCTCACCGCTCACGGATCCAAGGGACTCGAGTGGCCCGTCGTGTTTCTGTCGCGCTGCACCGAGCGGCGCTGGCAGGGACGCACCACGTCGTCGTCGGACCTGCAGCTCCCCGACGACCTCGTACCAGAACCGCCACCTCCGGGAGACGTGGCGGTCGACGAGGAACGGCGGCTGTTCTACGTGGCGTCAACGCGCGCCCGTGACCGGCTCGTGTACACGTGGGCGCGCTCGTACCCGCAGCCCTCGAGCGAGGAGTCGTGCACGCCGTTCCTCACCATGGCGATGTCGCTGCGCGGCGGCTCGGTGCTGTCCAAGGAGCTTCCGGCTGACAGCACGATTGCCGTGCGAGCGCCGCGTCCCGCCGGCGCTCCGGTGCTCCAGCGCCTGTCCATCGCCGTGTCCGATCTGGGTGTGTTCAGGAGTTGCCCGCGCCGCTACAACTACCTGCGACGCTGGCATCTCCCGGTGCGCCCCGACGCGCGGAGCTGGTACGGCACCATGATTCATGAGGTGCTGCGCTCCGCAGCGACCCGGCGCATCGCGGGCGAGGCGGTCAGCGGCGATGTGGTGGCATCCATGTGGCACGCGGCCTGGGACCAGTCGCGCGGCCCCAAGGGGCGTCACGCCGAGCTGCGCGCACACGGCGAGGAGCAATTGCGCCGCTATCTCGAGTCACCCGGGTGGATCGACACCACGATCGACCAGGTCGAGGAGCCGGTGACGATCAGCCTCGACCACGCCGATGCCGCGGGTCGATTCGACCGCGTCGACAGACGCCTGGACGGCATTCCGACCGTCGTCGATTACAAGACGGGCCGTCCCAAGGAGGAGACCGCTCTGCGCTCGGACCTGCAGCTGCGTGCGTATGCCGTCGGACTCGCGCAGCGCGAGCAGACCGATGCGGTCGCGGTGGAGTTCCACTACCTCCAGGGGGCTGTCACCCGCGTGGTCGCGGACAAGGGTTTCCTGCGCAAGGCGCACGGGCACCTGTCTGCGACGGCGCGTGAGCTGGCGCTGGCCTCGAGCACCGGATCGTTTCCACCGAAGCCCTCGCGCTGGCAGTGTCAGCGCTGCGATTTCCGGACCGTCTGCGACGAGGGCCGCGCTGCTGCCCGCGACGAGTGATCGTCGGCGCCAGTGGGTGTGTCAGCCGCAGACGGACTGCTCCTTGGCGATGAGCGCCCGCATCACGGACACCGCGAGTGACGCCACGCCGGTGTCCGGTACCGAGATGAAGCTGATCGCGTAGATCAGGTCGCCGTCACGCACTTGAATGTCGGTGTCGACGGTGCCGATGTACGGACCGTCGTACGGCGCCGGCTTGTAGGGGACGCCCCGGTCCAGCTGGTAGATGAGAGTGTCGTCAGCGAGCGCAGGCACCGCTGGGGTGCGCTCGACACCGTTGGCGTACATCGGAAGGTCGTTTGGTCGGTTGTTTGCTCTCTGTTCGCTCATCCACCGTTGCGCAACGACGACCGTGCCGTGGTCGACGATTTCCTCGGCGACCTGGACGATGTGTGCGGGCTGCGTGACGGCGGTCGGACCTGCTGGCGCAGAGCCCATAGCCTGGAAGCTTGCGTCGACGCTGCCCACCGACCCGTCGGTCGTGTCATCGAGGAGGCTGCGCGGCGAGACTACGCGGGACCCGCTCGTGTCGCCGCGCCGGCGGCGCGCACAAAGACACAGGCGTCCGCGAGCGCCGACACGGCATACTCCCGGCTGTACGGCGCACCGCCATCGCGGGCTCGTGCCCTTTCGGGATCAGTCCAGGCGGACATGTCGAGGCTGCCAACCGCCGGCTGCGGTTCCACGTTCACCAGTGGCTTCCCATTCGAGTCGGTGAATGTGAATGCACCGGACGGCTCTCGCTCTGTCAGAAATCGGCCTTCGTGCAGACGGCGGTGATGAAAGCGGCAGAGCGAGATCAGATTGCACAGATCGGTCCGACCCAGGTCGTACCAGTGAAGGACGTGATGGCCGTCGGTTCGTGGCGCGGGAACTGAACACCCCGGGTACCGGCAGCCGCCATCGCGGCTCTGCATCGCCAGACGAAGACGCGGCGTGATCAGCCGCCGCGCACGCCCCACATCGATCGGCAGCCCATCGCGCTCGGTCACGGTGACGACGTCCGCGTCACAGCTGAGCCACCGCGCCGCGGCAGGCGAGAGCCACGGCCCGTTCTCGATGTGCGAGCGCCCACCGGTGAAGTCGCCACTCAACGCGTCAGCGTCGACGTGGACCACGACCTGAGACGTGGGCGCGACAACCGGGACGGTTGCATCCGCCGCGATCCACCGCTCGCACACGCGAACCAGAGCGTCTGCGCGCAGCATTGGATGCGTGCGGTGCTCGGCGGCGAGTTCCGGTTGATCCGGAGAGGGGACGTGTCGCTGTTCATCTGCGACCAGATGTGCCGCCGCCTCGAGCGCAGCCACGACCACAGCACCATCTTCGCGGGGAAGCACAGCCATCAACTGGAGCATTCCGTCGTCACGCCACCACGTCCGGACGCCGCGGTTGAAAAGAGCGTCGCCGGCGCGGCGAGGATCATCGGCATCGAGGGCCTGCTTGACACTTCGGCAGATGCGCGCGAGCTGAGCGCCGGACGCGTGCAGTGCCACCAGGCACCACATCTCGTCATCGGCCGGCGTCGCGACTTTCGTGACGGCTCGGACCTTATCGAATGACAACCGACCCTCTGCGAATGCCGCTCTGAGCACGGGGAGTTCCTCGAGTGCGTGGCCCGCGCGAACCATCTCTCCACCGCTCCAGACGTCACACCCAATGTTGATCGACAACCAATGCGCGCACGACCGCACGCCGATTTCCGCCCACGAGCCGTCGGTGTCGAGGTCTGCGCTCAGCTGCACCAGCTCTGCCGTAGCCGCGTGGATGCGCGCCGCGAGCACGCCGATGCGCTCCTGAAGTTCGACAGCACCGACGTTTTGCATTGGAATATTATAGCAAACATATGTTCGCTTAACCGCGCTCACGATCGACCGCAAACACGCTGTGCGTACCTACCATCTGCGCGGCGTCGCACACGCGGGAACCTCCGGTCAGGGCCCCGTCATCACCTGCGGGCCCTGCCCAGTGGAGCGTTATCTCACGCAGCCCCGGCCGACCGCGCGGTGAGGTCATCGAGCATCGAGAACAGCCGATCGGCAACCCGTTGGGGATCGACTCGATACGCTCCATGCTCGTACTCGTTCGTGATCCACGGACGGCAGTTGCCGAGCAACGAAACCGTCTCGAGCGCCATGGTCCGCTCCACATACTCGTCGTCCCAGTAGACGGTGCCGACAACCGGGACGGTGTTGGCCCGCAATCGCGGTATGTCGTAGAGGCGCGGCCAGCTCTCGTGCTCCGCCAGCACGTCGGCGACCTCGCGCAGCGGCTGCAGCTCGCGAAGCTCATCCAGCATCCACGGGAACACGGCCTCCCCCGTGAAGTACGGCACCGGTTGCGCATCGAGGGCGTAGCGCGGATCGGCGAGCCGCGCCCGCTCCGCCGCCCATCGCGTCGCCGGGCCGTTGGAGTACGCGGCTTCGTGCAGCACCGTATAGATGGGATTCGTCGCAGGTGACATCGTCGCGGCGACATGCGCGTGGACGACGCCACTCAGCGTGCGCAGTTGTTGGAGATCGTTGTCTGCGCGCTCGATGATGCCGTGCAACTCGGCAGCCCCGTGCTGGAGGCCGAGTTTGATACCGAGCATGAGAAAGCGGCGCGCGCTGAGTCGCTGCCCCTGCCCGTCGAGCTCGTTGCCGGTCTCGAGATGATCGACGATCCGGCGCACCCGCGCTGCGTCGTCCGGAAACCGTGCGTAGTAGTCCGCGTTGCGCGTGGCCACGTGGTTGAACAGCCTGGTGCAGATCTCCTCGGTCTCATGCAGCACGGGAGCGAAGCCGCCGGTGATGATCACCCCCCGGATGTGCTCGGGGAGCAGTGACAGATACGTCAGTGAGCAAAATCCGCCGAAGCTCTGTCCGAAGACATACCAGTCCGTGTCCTCTCCATAGAGAACGGCGCGCAACCGATCCGCGTCGCGCACGATCGAGTCCTGGCGGAAGTTGCGCAGGTAGTCACCCAGCGCCACAGGGTCTGAGAACGGCAGCGAACGTGCCTCGAGCGGTGTGCTCAACCCCGTGCCGCGCTGGTCGAGCAGCAGCACGCGATACCGCGTCAGCAGCTGTGCGAGCCAGCTCCCACGGTTATCCGGAAACGCGACCTCATGTCCCGGGCCGCCCTGAAACCAGACGATCGCCGGACGCTTCGCGTCATCAGCGTGCTCGGCCGCAACCACCTCGCGAGCATGGACGCTGATCTGCGGTCCCGAGGGCTCAGTCCAGTCGAGCGGAACATCGATGCGATGGCCGGTGACCACCATCCGATCGACCGCAACCCGCGACTCCATCCGCGGATTGTGGATTGAGGGAGCGCACTCATGTGCGTGACCGAGTGAGGAGCACAAGCCGACGCCGCATCACGCCGCCCCAGTGGCGCCGCCGCTCAGGGATGCAGCCGGAACTCTCTCCAGAAACCTACCAACGACGCCTCGTCGCCCTCGGGCTCCACGTCCTCGGGAAGCTGCGTCCGCCAGGGGAGCATCAGGTCGAACACGACCTCCTGGATCGTCCAGAGGATGTCCATGACCTCGGTGATCTTGACCTGACGGCGCGCGAGGGCTGTCTCCACCGTGGAGAGTGCGTCGACGTCGCCGGTCTTCCGGACCGCGCCGCGCGCGAAGACGAACACCTTGTGCGCCCGTTCCGCGACATCCGGGGGGACCTCTTTGATGCCCTGGAGGTGGGTTTCCTCGCAGAGCTCGATCGCGCTGTCGACCCGCTCGACCAGCCGGCGCAGACGGGTTCGCTCGACAACCTCGCGGCGATGCCTGCGGCGGGCGGCGTGCACCTCTTCGGTGGCGCTCTCGATGAGAAGCCCCGGGTCGACTACCTGACTACGATCCAGTACCTCGGGTTCTCGTATCACGTTGCCTAGCCTACCCGGTGTGCTCATTGACATCAACAGCACATTTAGGGTGAGATTGATGCATGGACCGCATCAATGCCGACCTTCTGCGCACTTTTGTCGAAGTCGCCAAAGTCGAACATCTCAGCCGCGCGGCCGAGGCGCTGCAGGCTGATCAATCAACGGTATCCCGAAAGATCGCCCGGCTGGAGCAGGAGGTCGGGGTGCTGCTCTTCGAACGGATCGGCCGGAACATCCGCCTGACCCAGGCCGGGCGGCGCCTCGTCGGGCGTGCCGAGCGCATTCTCGACGACCTGCGCGACGCCATCGCCGACGCCGAGGGAGCGGTGGCGGCCGAGAGCGGCCGGGTCTGCGTCGCCTTCCTCCACACCGTCGGCGCGCGCTGGCTGCCGGAGCGACTGGCGCGATTCCTCGAGAGCTACCCGGCGGTCCGCTTCACCCTCGAGGAGGGCACCGCCGCAGAGGTCATGAGCGGCGTCCTCGGCGGCGACTATGACCTCGGCATCCTCGGCCCGCCGCCAACCGGGGTCGCCGACCTCGAGATCCATCCCCTCTTCCGGGAGCGTGTGGCCGTCGTGGTCCCGGCCAACCACCGCCTGGTGGGCCGGAGTTCGTGCACCCTCGAGGATGTCGCCGGTGAGCCCCTGATCCTGCCCCGATCGCGAAGCGGGCTCCGGCGGGTGATCGATTCGGCATTCGCCGCCCAGGGATTGACCACCCACGTGGCATACGAGGGAGACGACTTCACGATCGTTCAGGGACTGGTCGAGGCCGGTCTCGGCACGACGCTCATGCCCATGCCGCTGCCGGTACCGAGCACCCGGGTGGCGGTGATCCCGCTTCGCGACCCGCCGATCGCGCGTACCATGGCCCTCTGCTGGGACCGGCGACGCACCCTGCCTCCCGCCGCCAACCTCTTCGCCCAGCGGCTCATCGCCGAGGCAAGCGACCCATTCGACCTGGCGGTCAGCGCCTGACCGTCCCCACATAGCTCCTCCACCCATGATCATCCCAGCCGTCCTGATCGTCATCGCCGTGGTTCTGGCCGCCGTCGGCGCGATCGCCGTGCTCAACGCGAGGCGAGGACCCAGGGAAAGCTCGCCGGCGCCACTGCTCAGCCCCAGCCTGACCGACGCCAACCAGTCCGCCGGCGCGCTGATCGCCGAAGCCCGCACAGCAGCGCTGCACCTGCACGAAGCGGCCATGGAAGAGGTCAACGAACGGCTGGTCGCGGTCGAGGGCCGGGAGGCGGTGATCGCCGAGCGCCACAAGCATCTCCGGGAGCGCCGCGAGATCTTCGACGAGCGCCGCTTCGCCTATCGCAAGCGCCGCGACGAGATCGAGGAACGGCGTGCGCGCGTCGCCGAGCAGGGTGCTCAGATCGAGGAGAACCTGCGCGCCAAGGCGGCGCTCGACCGCGACGCCGCTGCCCTGATGGTGCTGGAGCGGGTCCAGTCCGAGCTCGCCGCGGAGCGAGCCGCCCTCGTCGAGGCGACGGTGGCGGACATCGTCGGCGATCGGGTCGAGACGAGCGCGAACGACCTGATCCTGCAGGCGGTGGAGCGGCAGGACGCCTCCAATGTCGATAGCGCGCCGAGGATCTCTCCGTTCTCGCTCGAGGGTCTCGACGACCACGCGCAGGAGCGCGTGCTCTCGGCGCTCGCGGTGATCGCCGAGCAGACGGGCGCGGAGCTCGGCATCGACACCGAGAAGCACCAGGCGACGCTGCGGACCGTGGATCCGATCGGACGCGAGATCGCGCGCCAGGCTGCTCTCGAGGTCGTCGACCGTCGCCTGCAGGCGGCCGAGGTCCCCCCGCTCATCCAGCGGGCGCGTCGCTCAACCCAGCGCCGCGTCGTCGAGGTCGGTGAGCGCGCGCTGTGGGTCATGCAGATCGAGGGTCGTCCGGAGCTCGCCGAGCTGGTGGGCACCCTCCATCACCGCTTCTCGTACGGGCAGAACGCGCTCCTGCACTGCGAGGAGACCGGGCATCTCTGCGGCGTCCTCGCCGCCGAGCTGGGCTTGCCTCAGAGTGTGGCCCGCGAGGCCGGCATGCTCCACGACATCGGCAAGGCGGTCGACCACGACGTCGAGGGGGTGCACGCGATCATCGGCGGCGAGCTGCTCAGGGTGCTCGGCGTCGACCCGGGCATCGTCCATGCGGTCAAGGCCCACCACTTCGACGAGGAACCGTCAACCGACCTCGCGATGCTCACGATCTGCGCGGATGCGATCTCCGCGTCGCGCCCCGGCGCCCGGCGCGACACCCTGGCGACGTACCTGCTCCGCCTCGAGCAGCTGCAGACAATCGCCACGCGCCACGGTGGGGTCGACCGCGCGTTTCCGCTCCAGGCCGGTCGAGAGCTTCGCGTGTTCGTCAAGGCGTCGCAGGTCAAGGACACGGACATGCCTCCGCTGACCAGTGAGATCGCCCGTGAGATCGAATCCGAGATGCAATATCCGGGGGTCATCAAGGTGACCGTGATCCGGGAGACGACCGCCACCGCCACCGCCCCGGCTCAGCTGGTGCCGGTGCGTGCCGCCGTCGCGGAGCCCGCCGGCGGACGTCAGGAGGCGTCGGCCGACGAATCGCCGGACGGCGAGGAGGACACAGGCTCCGACGACGAGGGCACAGACTCCGACGTCGAGGGCTGACCGGTACGCGATCCGGCGCGCCGGAGGTGCTCGCTCACCACGCGCGCGGTCTCCGCGGGACGCTCGTGAAAGAACAGATGGCCGCATCCCTCGAACGGGCGCAGAGTCGCGCCGGGGATCTGGCCCGCGAGGATTCGCGCGTTCTCGAACGGGGTGACCACGTCCTCGGTGCCGTGCAGGACGAGCGTGGGAACCGCCACGGATGCCAGGCGCTCGAATGAGTGATCCGGTAGCCACATGGCGTTGAACTGGGCGGAGAATGCGCGCGGGCGCACCGGGTGGAGCGCGCGCTCGCGGATCTGCTCCTCGATGAAGTCCGCGTGCGTGCGCTGAAACTGCGGTGAGTAGAGGACCGTGCACGCCATCCTGTACGCCTCCTCCGGGGTTCGCGCGCCCTTGCCGAGGAGCGCCGCCTGGTCCTCGGGCCTGGGATCGACGCCGTGGTCGCCCCCGGGGGACGTGGCGGCGAGGATGAGGTCGGCGACCCGATCGGGGTGATCGACCACCAGGTGTTGCGCGACCAGGCCGCCCATCGAGGCGCCGAACACCGCGCCGGATGCGACCCCGGCCGCGTCGAGCACCGCGGCCGCGTCGAGGGCCATCGCGGTCATCGTCGTATTGGCGCCGCCCTCCGAGTCGCCGATCCCGCGGGGATCGAAGGTGATGACCTGGTGGGCCCTCGCGAGCTCGGGAACGATCGGATTGAACGCCGAGCGGCCCGCGCCGAGGCCCGGGATGAGCAGCAGCGGGTCGCCGTCACCCGTGACCACGACCGACAGGCTGACGCCGTCGGCTGTTCGTGCGGTGAGATGCGCCTCGGCCACGCGACCACCATAGCGGGACGCGGGTGCCGCACCATGCACGCTGCCGTGCCTCGATTCTTCGTCGAACCCGACCAGGTTGCCGGCGGCCGCGCCACCTTGACCGGGATCGATGCCAACCATCTCTCACGCGCGCTTCGCGCGCGGGTGGGCGAGACGCTCGTGATCGTCGAGGCCGGGCGGTTCGAGCACGGGCTGACGCTGGACGAGGTGACGCCAACGCGTGTCAGTGGAACGATCGCCTGGAGCAGGGCGGTCGGCGGGGAACCCCGGCTCGCCGTGCACGTGCTCCAGGCGGTTCCCGCGCAGGCGATGGACGCGACCGTCGAGGCGCTCACCGAGGCGGGGGCGGCGACGATTCGACCCGTCCTCACCCACCGGACGGTGTCCCGTCCCGATCCTTCCCGCGTCGTCCACCGGCTCGAGCGCTGGCGGCTGATCGCCCGCGAGGCCGCGCAACTCGCCGGGCGCGCCGCGCCCCCCGACGTGCACTCGATCCTTCCGCTGGGGGAGGCCCTGGACGCGCTGCCCGCCGGCACCCGGATCCTCGCCTGCGTGATCCGTCAAGACGCGGCGCCGATCCTGCGCGCCGTCCCGGCGGCGCCCGCGGATGTCGGATTGGTGATCGGCCCCGAGGGCGGCCTCGACGCCACCGACCTCAGCGTTCTCGACGACGCCGGAGCCATCACCGTCCATCTCGGCCCGCGCACCCTGCCCAGCCGGCTTGCCGGGGCGGTGGCCACCTCGCTGCTCCTCGCCGGGGCCGGTGACCTCGATGCAGCGACGCCAGCGCCACCGCGGGCATGAGCACGCCTTCTGATCGCCCGCTGCGGGTCGCGATCACCGTGCTCGGCTGCAAGGTGAACTTCGCGGAGATGGCCGAGCTTGCGGGCAAGCTGGCTGCAGGCGGGTGCGAGGTCGTCCCCGAGCACGAGACCGCCGATGTCCGCGTGCTCAACTCATGCACGGTCACCGCGCAGGCGGACGCCACGACCCGCCAGCGTCTCCGCCGGCTCCGCCGTCTGGACCCCGAGGCGCACCTGGTCCTCACCGGCTGCAGCGTCGACGCTAACCCCGGCGCGTACACGACCGTCGACTCGATCTTCGCCAATCACGACAAGGACCAGATCGCGGGCCACGTTCTGGCGATGTCGCGCCGGAGCGACCCGGCGCACGATGCCCCACTCATGCGTTCGCGTGCGTTCATCAAGGTGCAGGACGGATGCGACCATCGCTGTACGTACTGCATCGTGTGGCAGGCGCGCGGCGTGTCGTCGAGCGTTCCCGTGCGCGCCGTGCATGATCGGGTCCGCGCGGCAATCGACGCCGGCCATGGAGAGATCGTGCTCTGCGGCGTCGACCTCGGATCCTACGGCCGCGACATCGGTACCGACCTCGCGACCCTGGTTGCATCGCTCCTCGACTCGTGCGGGGAGAGCGCGCGCATCCGGCTCAGCAGCGTCAACGCGAACGACGTCACGAACGCGTTGACGGCGCTCAACGCGCACCCGCGGCTCTGCTCGCACTGGCACATGCCACTCCAGAGCGGGAGCGATCGAGTGCTGCGCGCGATGCATCGAGGTTATCGACGCGCGCAGTACCTGCGGGTGGCGCGCGCGCTCCGCGAGGTGAACCCGTCGACCGAATTCACCACCGACATCATGGTTGGGTTTCCCGGCGAGACCGAGGACGACCACGCCGAGACCCTGTCACTCGTCGACGAGGTTGGGTTTCTCCAGGGTCACGTCTTCCGCTGGTCGTCGCGCCCAGGAACCCCGGCGGCGGCGATCGCCGGCCGGGTGGATGATGCCGCCGCCCGGCGTCGCAGCGCCGAGGTGCGCCGCGCCACCAAACGCTCGGGCGCGAGGTCACTCGCCGGCGCGTGCGGGCGCGTGCACGAGGTCGCGTGGGACGCAGTGGAGGGACACACCGCCCACGGTCTCACCGCCGGGTATCACGAGGTCGTCGTGGAAGCTGTTTCCGGTGTTCGCCAGGGAGGTCTCGACCTCGTTCGCGCCGACGCCGTCGAGGGCGACCACCTGCGCGCTACCCTGCTGCGCTCATGAACGATTGCATCTTCTGCTCCATTGCGGCACACGAGCTCCCCGCGACCTTCGTTCGCGAGGACGACCAGGTGCTGGCCATCCGCGATGTGAACCCGCAAGCGCCGGTCCACGTCCTCGTATTCCCTCGCGAGCACATCGCGTCGGTGGCGGATCTGACACCCGCCCAGGACGGACTGTGGGGACGGATGCTCCACGTGGCGCAGTCCATCGCGCAGGACGAGGGCATCGACGAAAGCGGCTTCCGCCTCGTCGTCAACACAGGGAAGAGCGGCGGCCAGACCGTCGATCACCTGCACATCCATCTGCTCGGTGGACGCCAGATGACCTGGCCGCCCGGATAGGGCGGCGACGCGGCCTCAGCCTCGGAACGCCTCGCGCATCGAGTCGAAGAACCCCTTCTTCACTTCCGCCTGCTTGCCTTCGCGCTCCCCGAGCTGCTCGTAGAGCGCACGGTCCTCGTGTCCCAGGTGGCTCGGCACGACCACGCGCACGATGCAGATGAGGTCTCCGCGGCGCCCGGTCCGCACATGCGGGACGCCCAACCCGTGCATCTTGATCTGACGCCCCGGCTGCGTACCGGGTGGGACCTCGACGGGATGCTCACCGTCGACGGTCGTGATTGTGATGGTGTCACCGAGAACGGCCTGAGGCACGGACACCGGGAGCTCGTAGAGCAGATCCTGTCCGCGGCGCACGAGGTTCGGATGCGGCTTCACGCGGAAGCCGAGGTAAAGGTCTCCGGACGCGCCACCGCGCGGGCCCGGTTCCCCTTCGCCGGTCAGGCGCAGGGTCACATCGTCATCGACGCCGGCGGGAATGGTGACCTCGACGTTGTGCCGCCCGTGGATGCGGCCCTGCCCGCGGCACACGGGACATGGCTCGGCGATCACCTGCCCCTCGCCGTGGCAGGTCGGGCATGGGGTGACGCTCGCGACCTGGCCGAAGATGGACTGCATCGTCCTGCGCACCTGTCCGCTGCCCGAGCAGGTTGCGCACTGCGTGGCGGTGGTGCCCGGCCTGGCTCCCGAGCCATTGCACTCCGCGCACTGCGTCGCCCGCGGGACTTCGACAGTGCGCTTGGCGCCGAACACCGCCTCTTCGAAGGTGATCTCGACGTTCATACGAAGGTCGTCGCCACGCTGCGGACCGGTATGCGCACGGCGACGTCCGCCGCCGCCGAAGAACATATCGAAGAGGTCGAACGCCGAATCGAATGAGAAGTTGCCGAAGTCCGGCTGCGCACCGTCGGCGACGTGGCCGAAAGCGTCGTAGCGCTGCCGCTTCTGGGGGTCGCTCAACACCGAGTACGCCTCGCCGACCTCCTTGAACTGATCCTCGGCGCCCTTGTCGCCGTTGTTGCGATCCGGGTGGTACTGCATGGCGAGCTTGCGATAGGCAGCCTTCAACTGCTCCGGGGTGCAGTCCCGGGTGACGCCGAGCACTTCGTAGTAGTCGCGCTTGACCGTCGCCACCACTCAGCCCCCGGAGGCGGCGCTGCGGGGCCGCACCACGCGAACGATCGCAGGCCGGAGCAGGCGGTCGTGGAGGCGGTAGCCGGGGACGAGCTCGGCGACCACCGTGTCGTGCTCGACGTCGTCGGATTCCTCTGCCGCGATCGCATTGTGGATCGCCGGGTCGAAGCGCTCGCCGACGGCAGGGACCGGAGTGATGCCGATGCGCTCGAGGGCGGTTTCGAACTCGCGGACCACCAGCTGCAGGCCGCTCACGAAGAAGTCCTCGGCACCCGCCTCGCCGGCGTGCTCAACAGCCCTGCGCAGATTGTCGAGCACGGGCAGCAACGCGAGCGCCGCGTCCTCGCTCTCGTATCGGCGCAGGTCGGCGATCTCCTGGGCCTTGCGCCGCTTGAAGTTCTCGAAGTCCGCGGCCAGGCGAAGATAGCGGGCGTCACGCTCATCCGGCTGCTCGGCGGCCTCGTCGTCGGGTGTCTCCACCTCCGGACGCGTTGCCGCGAGGTCCTGTTCGTCCGTCGTCATGCGCTCACTATGCCCACGGTCAGCTCAAAGCACGCCCGACGGCTCGTCCAACCCGCTGGGCCACGTAGCGGACCCGGGGCCCGACCTGCGCGTATGCCATGCGCGTGGAGCCGAGCACCCCGATGGTGCCGCGGCGTTCGGAGCCGGCGCGGTACGTGGTCAACACCAGGCTGCAGCGCGACAGCTCGGCCATCCCGCTCTCGCGCCCGATCATGATCTGGATGCCGTGGTCGAGATCGGCGGCGCTGATCAGGGCGGCGAGCATGCGCTCCTCCTCGACCACCTCGATGACCTGCTGGAGGAGTTCCACGTCGCCGAACTCGGGTTGATGGAGCAGGTTGCGCACTCCGTCGTGAAGGATGAGCGTGTCCTGCTGGGCGTCGCACACGGTCATGAAGGCGATGATCTGAGTGAGCAGGTCGCGCTCGAGCGCGGCGTGGGTGCCGACCGACGCGGGGAGCCGCGACATCCCCGCGGCGTTGAGACCGACGACCACCGCGTTGAGCCCGGCGGCGATGGCGCTGAGCACCGATTGGTCGGTCGGCGAGGTCAGGTTCAGCGCCTGCTGGCGCACGAGGTTGCCTTCGAGAACGAGCACGAGCAGCGCCTGGCCGTCGTTGAGCTTGACGAGGTCGAGGTGCTTGACGCGGACGCCGAGCGCGCGGGGCGCGGTCACCAGACTGACCGCATCGGCGGCCTGCGCGAGCGCCGTCGCGGCGATCTCGAGGATGTCCTCGACGCTGGTCGGCATCACCACGAAGAAGGGGTCGACCTGCCGCCGCACCGCCTGTGGAACATCCTCCTCGTCCATCAGGAAGTCGACGTAGTAGCGGTACCCGAGGTCGGAAGGCATGCGCCCGGCCGATGTGTGCGGCTGGATCAGGTACCCGACCTCGCTCAGGGTGGCCAGCTCGTTGCGGATGGTCGCCGACGACCAGGTGGCGAGATGGACGGCGAGCGACGCCGACCCCACCGGGACACCGGTTCGGGTGTAGTCCGCGACGACGGCCTTGAGGATCTGCTGCTTGCGCTGATCGAGAGGGACTGGATGTTGCACGTGTGCCCCGAGGCGACGGTGCGGCCGGTCGCCGGCGTTGTTAGCACTCGTCAGGGTTGAGTGCTAAGCGTACCAGCTAAGCAGCCTGGTCGCCCACCAATCGGATCGTGACCTGATTGAGCACGGCCTCGCCCCGAGCGGTCGCGCGCACCCGGTCGCCGTCGATGACGACCAGCCCCTGGCCCTCGAGCGAACGTGCCTCGTCGAGGCTCGATGCGCCGATGCGCACCCCCTCACGGAGGCGCAACCCGAGCATCACCCGCTCCTGCTCGCGCATCCCCGGATCGACCTGCTCCGAGCCGGCGACGGGGAGTTGCCCCGCCCGGACGGCGCGCCCGTAAGCGGCGATGCCGCGCCCGTGCCAGTGGCGCATCGAGACCGCCCCGGCCTCGACCTCCAGCCCGATCGCCGCGGCCGCCGCCGCCGGAAGATGCCCGTGGGCGCCGACGCCAGCAGCGGCGTAGTACCCGTTGCGCCAGTAGACGAGGTTGTGGCGGCACTCCGAACCGGGGAGCGCGAAGTTGCTCACCTCGTACTGCGCGTAGCCCGAGCGCTCCAGGACCTCGACAGCGATGCGATGCTGGCGCATCGAGCGAACGCCCTCGACCGGCCTGACCAGTCCGCGGCGGACCCTCGTATGCAGCGGGGTCCCGGGCTCGACGGTCAGCTCGTAGCACGAGATGTGCGTGGGGCCGGCGGCGACCACACGCTCGAGGGTGCGCCGCCAGCGGGTGTCGCCGAGACCCGGAACGGCATAGATGAGGTCGCAGTTGATGGCGGTGAAGCCCGCCACGCGCACCTCGGCGACGGCGGCCAGGGCGCGGTCCGCGTCGTGCACCCGGCCGAGGAAGCGCAGCGCGTCGGCTTCCAGGCTCTGCACGCCGATGCTGATCCGATTGACCCCCGCGGCCTTCCACATCCGCGCCCGGTCGGTGTTGATGCTCGACGGGTTCGCCTCCATGGTCACCTCGGCGCCGGCCGCGATCGAGAACGTGCTCCGAACCGTTGCAACCAGGCCCGCGAGCAGCTCGGGCTCGACCAGCGACGGCGTGCCCCCACCGATGAAGACGGTGTCGAGTGACAGCCTGCCGAGGCGTTCGCCCAGCCGGCGCACCTCCGCGCAGAGTGCCTCCATGTACTCGCCCGACCCCGTGACTCCGGCGACGCTCGTGAAATCGCAGTACTCGCATTTCCGCTCGCAGAACGGAATGTGCAGGTAGAGCGAACGCACGTCGTCGAATCCGGCGGTTATGGCGTCGGGCCCTTCGCTTGCGGGTCCCGCGCCGACGCATCGTCCATCCTGTCGACGATCGATTTCGCACGCTGGGGGGACTCCGCCGGCTTCGGCTTCCTCGTGGCGGCAGCTCGCGGCGGCGGGCGCCTGCGCATGAACTTGTAGAGCACCGGATACAGGTAGAAGGTTCCCACGAAGCTGAGGATGTCGATGACGATCAGCCCGACGATGGCGGTCGGCGTGGAGACGGTCGTTGCGGTTGTCTTCGACGAGTTGAAGCCGCCGATCAGGTACGTGAGGGCGACGAAGAGGGCCAGCCAGACGAAGTACTGCATGATCCCCGCCATCGCCGACTCCATGAAGCGCAGCGAGCGCGCCTCCTTGGTGATCAGCTTCGCGAGCGGCGCGGCGACGAGCGCGGCCGCCACCGGGACCAGTGGGTTGTAGCTGACCCCGAGGACGTACAGGCCGAACGTGGGCCTCGGGCTCGCCGCGGTGTTCGGGAGGGTGAAGAACGCCAGCGACCCGACCACGACCTCGGCCGCGGCGAGCAGGACGATCAGGACCAGGTAGGAGCGCTTGGCCCAGGGGACGAATGGTTCGTCCATGCCGCCGCGCGACCCGAAGAATCCTCTGGGCGCCTGCCGGCCCTTGGCCGCCGGCTGTTTCGCATTTGACGGTTTCCGGCCGTCCGCGGAGCCGTTCTTCTCCTTGACCTGCGCGGTCTGCTTGGCAAGCGAGACCTCGGCGCGCGCCGACCGTTCCTGGGTGTCGGGACGCCGGCGCGGACGTTTGCGAGGTGGATTCGGCCGTGGCATCAGGCGTCCACCTACTGCTCGTCCATCTTGAGCACTGCCATGAATGCCTCCTGGGGAATCTCCACGTTGCCCACCCTTTTCATGCGGCGCTTGCCTTCGCGCTGCTTCTCGAGCAGCTTGCGCTTCCGCGTGATGTCCCCGCCGTAGCACTTGGCGAGCACGTCCTTGCGCATGGCGGACACGGTTTCACGGGCGACGATCTTGCCACCGATGGCTGCCTGTATGGGCACTTCGAAGAGCTGACGCGGGATCAGCTTGCGCAGACGCTCGGCCAGCTTGCGGCCGTTCGCGTTCGCCCGGTCGCGGTGCACGATCATGCTCAGCGCGTCGACGCGCTGCCCGCCGACGAGGATGTCGAGCTTGACCAGTGACTCGGCGCGGAAGCCGGTGATCTCATAGTCGAGCGACGCGTACCCGCGGCTGCGCGACTTGAGCTGGTCGTAGAAGTCGTGGATGATCTCGCCGAGCGGTAGATCGTAGGTGAGCGCGACTCGATCACCCGGCTGGTAGTCCATGTGCTGGAACTCCCCGCGGCGCTCCTGGCACAGCTCCATGATCGCGCCCACGTACGTGCTCGGCACGATGATCGTCGCCTTCGTCCGTGGTTCCTCGATCGCCTCGATGTTCGACGCGTCGGGCAGCATCTCCGGGTTGTCGATCGCGATCACCTCGCCGGATCGAAGTCGGACTCGGTACTCGACAGTCGGCGCGGTGGTGATCAGCGAAAGGTTGAACTCCCGCTCCAGGCGCTCCTGCACGATCTCCATGTGCAGCAGGCCCAGGAAGCCACAGCGAAACCCGAATCCGAGCGCCGCTGACGACTCAGGCTCGAAGATCAATGAGGCGTCGTTGAGGTTGAGCCGCTGCAGCGCCTCCTTGAGGCCGGTGACGTCGTCGGAATCGACCGGGAAGATGCCCGCATAGACCATCGGAGTGACCGCCCGGTATCCCGGCAGCGGATGGGTGGTCGGATGGGCGGCGTCGGTCACGGTGTCGCCCACCTTGCTGTCGCGAACGTTCTTGATGGACGCGATGAAATAGCCGACCTCACCGCACGCAAGCTCACCGACCGGCGACATCGCCGGTGCGAAGACTCCAACTTCGTCGACGACGAACTCGCTCCGGTTGTTCATCATCCGGATGCGCATGCCCCCGGCGATGTGACCGTCGACGATGCGAACGTAGACGACGACGCCGCGGTACGCATCGTATTTGGCGTCGAAGATGAGTGCACGCAACGGGCCGTCGGGATCGCCTGTGGGCGGTGGCACCTGCTTGACGATCGCCTCGAGCACCAGGTCGATGCCGATCCCCTGGCGTGCGCTGGTGAGGATGGCGCCGTCGGCGGGGATGCCGATGACCTCCTCGATCTCGCGACGGACCAGCTCCGGGTCCGCGTTGGCGAGGTCGATCTTGTTGATGACGGGGATGATCTCCAGGTGATTCTCGAGCGCCTGGTACACGTTGGCGAGCGTCTGGGCCTCGACACCCTGGGTCGCGTCGACCACCAGCAACGCACCTTCGCAGGCGGCGAGTGACCGCGACACCTCGTACGCAAAATCGACGTGCCCGGGCGTGTCGATGAGATTCAGCTCGTATGTGATCCCGTCCGACGCCGTGTATGCGAGTCGCACCGCCTGTGCCTTGATGGTGATGCCGCGCTCGCGTTCGAGGTCGAGCTGGTCGAGCACCTGATCCTGCATATCGCGCAGGGCAACGGTCCCGGTCGCCTCGAGCAGCCGATCCGCAAGAGTCGACTTGCCGTGATCGATGTGCGCGATGATGCTGAAGTTGCGGATCCGGTCAAGACGCATGCATCACGGAGGGGAGTACTAGTTTTGCAGCGCGCCGTCGCCGTCGTGCGCGGTGCGCAGGATCTCCGCGAGATCCGTCAATCCGCGGCGGCTTCCCGAGAGGCCGGGCTTGACGCGATGCGCCAGCACCATCGGTGCAACATGCTCCACGTCGTCGATGGCGACCGCCGAACGATCCTCGTGCGCGGCGAGAGCTTGCGCCGCCTTGCGCATGACGATGTCGGCGCGGTGGCCGTCAACCTCGAGCTCGATGCTGAGCGCGGCGATGGCCACGAGAATGTTGCGATCCACCACAACGTCGGAGAGCATCGACATTGCCCGGGCGATGCGCTCGGCTTCCGCGTGTTCGGCGGGCTCGAATCGCGCCGCGAACGCGGCGGGATCCTCCTCAAACGCCTCGCGCCGCTCGACGATCTCGACGCGCTGGCGCACATCGCGAATGCCCTCGACATCGACGCACAGGCCAAAACGGTCGAGCAGCTGGGGACGAAGCTCGCCCTCCTCGGGGTTCATGGTGCCCACGAGGATGAACCGCGACGGGTGCGACACCGACACTCCCTCGCGCTCGACGGTGTTCTGACCCATCGCGGCTGCGTCAAGGAGCACGTCGACGATGTGGTCGTCGAGCAGGTTCACCTCGTCGACGTAGAGGATGTTGCGGTTCGCCTCGGCGAGCACGCCGGGCTCGAATTCCTTCTCACCGCGCTTGATGGCAGCCTCGATGTCGATCGCGCCAACGACGCGATCCTCGGACGCATTGATCGGCAGTTCCACGACGCGCATGCGGCGGCGCCCGCGCGGCAGCGTCTCGCCACCCACCACGCGCTCGGTGCATTCCATGCATTGCAGATCGGCATCATCCGGCGGGCATCCGTAGCGACAGTCGGCCACGACGTCAAGCCCCGGCAGCAGTTTCGTCAGCGAGCGGACCGCGGTCGACTTCGCGGTGCCCTTCTCACCGCGAATCAGCACGCCGCCGATCGCGGGGTTGATCGCGTTGAGAATCAGAGCCTGTTTCATCAGGTCCTGCCCGACGATCGCGGTGAAGGGGAACACGCTTCTGCCTGTCTGCATCGCATTCATTGTGTCATGCGACCTCGAAGCGACTTCTCGACGCCCTCGACGATGGCGCCCTGGGAGAGGTCGTAGAGCCCGAGATATTCGCCGCCGGCGCGGTCTGCGAGGTCACGGCAGGCGTTGAATCCATAACCTCCGAAGAGGGGCGGCCGGCTGTGGCCTCCGACGCGCGGCATCGGCCGCGTGGTGTGATCGCGCGCCGAGTCGATGACCAGCATGTGCACGCCGTCGGCACCGAGCTGTTCTGCGACACGCTGCGCCTCGACGAGCGGTTCCTCACCGAAGAGCGAGATGTTGCCGCGGCCGTCGCTGATCAGCACGACCAGGGGATAGACGGTGGGGTCGCGCAACCGCTCGGTGCGCACGATCCGCAATCCCGCGACCAGCCCATGGGTCAGCGGTGTCGTGCCGCCGACGGTGAGACGCTGCAACCGCTGCTCGGCCAGGTCCACCGACGCGGTCGGCTGGAGCACGACACGCGCAGCCCGCCCGGAAAAGACCACGAGCGACACCTTGTCGCGGCGCAGATACGCATCGCGCAGCAACGAGAGCACGGCACCCTTGGTGGCCTGCATGCGCTGCTCCGCATCCATCGACGCGCTCGCATCGACGACGAACACGATGAGCGTCCCGGTGCGGCGGCGACGGACCTTCTGGCGGAGATCCTGGCGCTCGAGGTGGAGCGCCGGCCCAACCCGGCCGGCGGGCTCCTCAGCCCGGCGACGGATCTGGTGCGGAGCTGCCGCGCGCATGGTGGCGTCGAACGCGATGTCGGTGGTCTTCTCGGTCTGGGTCGCCCGAACGTAGCGACCACGCTTGTCGCTGCTCTGCGATGAGCTCCGCTTGCCCGTGGTCGCCCGGCTGCGGCGATCACGGGGCAGGGCGATCTTGCGGACCGGGAAGATCTCGCCCTCGAAGAGCTGCTCCGCGCTTCGGCGGGTCACCGCCTGGGTGGCCTGGTCGCTCCCCTGCACCTGCCCCGGGCTCTCCCCCTCCTCGCCACTGCCGGAGTCATCCGGAGGCTGGTCGCCCGACTCCGCGGTCTGCTCGGACACGACCGCAGCCTCGGCCTCCTGGGCGATCTCCTCGAACCGCTCCCTGGCCCGTTCGGCCGAAGCTCCCCCGGGCTGCGACACGCCGTCCTGGCGGCTGCGCCTCCGGTGCGCGAGGGCCAGCTCGGCCGCGGTGGTGGCGTCCGCGGTGGTAACCACCAGGCGGTCGGCAGCTTGGGCCGGCAGTCCGGCGGTGCGTGCCCGGATCAGCTTCTCGGCTTCCTCCCACGCCCTCGCGGTCCGCGCGGCGCTGCTCACGACGATGTCGGCGCGGTGCCCTAGCGCACCGGCGTCGATGCAGACCAGGGCGATGAACCAGCCGATGGTCGGGGGGATCTCCACGCGCGGGAGCAGGCGTTTCGCCTCCTGGATGACCGCCTTGAGGTGATCCTCACTGGCGAGGAACTCGCTCTCGAGCGCGACTCCGTCCTGGTTGCGGCGCGAATCGCGCTCCATGATGCGCACGCGCTCGTCGACGTCCCGGAGCCCGGTGATGTCGACGCAGAGACCGAAGCGATCCAGGAGCTGGGGGCGAAGATCCCCCTCCTCCGGATTCATCGTTCCGACGAGGATGAAGCGCGATGGGTGCGAGAAGGAGATGCCCTCGCGTTCCACGACGTTCCACCCCATCGCGGCGGCGTCGAGGAGGACGTCGACGATGTGATCGTCGAGAAGATTGACCTCGTCGACGTAGAGGATCCCGCGGTTGGCGTCCGCCAGCAGCCCCGGCTCGAAGCGGCGTTCGCCGAGCTTGATCGCGGCCTCGGTATCGATGGTGCCGACGACGCGATCCTCGGACGCATTGACGGGCAGTTCCACGACGCGCATCCGACGGCGCTCCACCACCGGGGCGATTCCGGCGTCGGCACGGGCGCGACAGTCGTCGCACCAGGTGGCCGGTGCCTCCGGATCGCACCGATAGCGACACCCGGCGATCACGTCGATCTCCGGGAGCAGGCGCGCGAGCGCCCGCACGGCAGTGGACTTGGCGGTGCCCCGCTGACCCCGGATGAGCACGCCACCGATCCCCGGGTTGATGGCGTTGAGGACCAGCGCGGTCTTCATCGCATCCTGACCGACCAGGGCGGTGAACGGCATGACGGAACGGGAGTTCGGCATCAAATCCATTGTGCCAGCGGTGCCGAGCGCCGAGCCTGCTACAAAGCCTCGATGCCGAGACCTCTTCGCGTCATGCTCGAGGCGAGCTGCCTCGGAGACGGCCGCCGGGACGCCGGTATCGGCCGGTACGCGAGCCAGCTGATCGACGCGCTGCGATCCGTCCGGGACCTTGAGGTGACCCCCTCGGTCCCGGCGTCGCCACCATGGAGTGAGGCACGCCCCGCACGGTTTTTGCGCGCCCAGCCGCACGTGCTCTCGGACGCGATCGCCCGGCACCCGCACCTTGTGCACGGCCTCGGCGGGGAACCGGTCATCGGCTTCCCGATGTCTCGCCAGGTCGTCACGCTGCACGACGTCGAGATGTGGCGAAGCGCGGTCTCTCCGGGCGCCACTGGAGTGGGCCGCCGCGTCTATGCGGCGGTGCTCGCCGCGGCACTCCGGTCGTGCGCCGCGATCATCGCGGTGAGTGAGAGCACGCGTCGCGAGGCGATCGCAGCCCTCGGCCTCGACCCCGGCCGGATCCATGTGACCCCCCTCGGGGTCGGTCCGGTGTTCTCATCGCGGCCGAAGCTACGCGATGCGCGAACGGCCGAGGCACTGGGTCTCGACGAGCCGTTCGTGCTCTGGGTGGGCAGCCTGCGTTCACGCGACCCACGCAAGGGGCTCGACACCCTCCTCGAGGCGATGGAGCGGCATCCCGGCGGCGGGCCCGTGCTTGCCCTCGCCGGCGCGCTGGGCCCGGAGGCCGACCGCATCGCCGCCGAAGCCTGGCGGCGGCACGTGCGCCTGGTCCTCTGCGGAGCGGTCGAGGACACCGACCTGGCGTCGCTGTACCGGCAGGCCGCGGTCGTCGTGCTGCCCTCGATGCACGAAGGCTTCGGACTGACCGCGCTCGAGGCGATGGCGTGCGCGGCGCCGCTGGTGGCCACCGCGGTCGGCAATCTCCCCCAGCTGACGCTTGACGTCGCCGTTCTCGTCCCGGCCGGCGATCCCGATGCGCTGGCCCAGGGCATCGAATCGGTGCTCACGGAACCGGTCCGAGCGGCGCGCATGCGTCACACGGGAGCCGACCGGGCGTCCGGCTACACGTGGGAGCACACTGCGGCGATGACCGCAGCCGTGTACCGGGAGGTTGCGGTCAGCAGCAGCGTTCGCGGGTGAGGCGGCGAGCTTAGGGTTACAGGTCCGCCGCGATCGCGTGGCGCTGGGCGTTGTCGAGGGCGACGCTCACGCTCAGGCTGGGATGCTCGGCGCCCACGATGATGGGCGACCCGCTCAGGATGGCCGCCCGCTGCTCGGGGTCGAGGCTGAAGCGCATGAAGTGGGCGGGCGCGCTCTCCCCGGGAGGTGCCACCGCCTCGGGGATCCCCCGAGTCCTGCTTCCGGCGACCTCGACGAAGATGCAGTGCTCGACGCGCTCCAGATCTGACGCGGCCGCCGCGAGGTCGGCGGGGTCGGCCACCTCGAGGAAGAGCAGCGCTCCGAGCTGACCGGGCTCGGGCACGACCGCATTGAACGCCGCGATCTCGCCGGCGATCCGATCCGGATCGTCAACCCGTTCGGTGCGCAGCGTCTCCTCGAGGATGGAACGGATGGTGGCGCGGTTCTCGAAGACCAGGGCGAGGGTGTCGCTGAGCCGAACTCTCCGCACGCCCTTCGACTCGGCGAGACCGCGGCGCGCGTCTGCGCGCGCCGCCTCATAGACGCTGCCGGCGCGAACCTCGTCGAGGCCGAGTCGGGCCGTTCCCTCGGACGTCACGGACACCTCCATGAGGCTGCGGCTGAACGACGCCGACTCTCGCACGTCGGTGTTCGGGTCGGCGCCTCTGCAATACCTGACCTGCGCGGTATGATTTCGAGGTCATGGCAGTCGTTCCGTTCGATCGCAGCGTTCTCAAGGTGAATCAGGCGATCCTGATGACCGTCATCGTCGCCGGCTACGCCGTCGGGCTCGCGTATCACCCCGCCGCCTGGGCGCTTCCCGTCCTCGCGGTGATGATGCTCGCCGGATTGGCGTCCCCTGCGTTCAACGTCCCTCGCATCCTCTATCTCCGCTGGCTCAAGCCGGCGGGCATCGTCACGCCGCGGGTCGTGCAGGAGGACCCGGCGCCGCACCGGTTCGCGCAGCTCGTCGGTGGCGTGTTCCTCGCGGCGGCAAGCATCTTCGTCATCACCGGCCTCCTGCTGGTGGCATGGGTGCTGGCGTGGATCGTTGCCGCGCTCGCCTTTCTGAACTTCGCCTTCAACATCTGCGTCGGCTGCATCATGTACGCCCAGCTCGTGCGGGTCGGGCTGCTGCCGCTTTCGCGCGAACCGGCGAGATGATCCTCCTCCTGGCGCCGCTCATCGCGATCGCGCTCGTCGGCGGCGTCGCTCTCGTGCTTCGGCTCCAGCAGGGTGGGCAGCGCGAGCTGGTCGGGAAGGCGGTCGAGCCCTCGGCAAGCCGCGGCCGGCCCTCCATCCTGTATTTCACCGGCGAGGCCTGCACGATCTGCCACACCGCCCAGAGACCGGCGTTGCGTGCGCTTGCCGCCGGTATAGACCCGGATATCGAGATCCGCGAGATCGATATCGCTGTCGAACCTGACCTGGCCCGTCGCTATCGCGTCATGTCGCTTCCGACCACGATCGTGCTCGACGCGGCGGGCCTGGTGACCGAGATCAACGTCGGCTTCGCCAGCGGCGAGGTGCTTCGGCGCCAGCTCGTCGAAGCCGGCATGCCTGTCGCCGCGTAGCCGACCGGGTACTCTGAGCGCATGGCCGTCACCGAGCGCGCTCCACGCACGCGTGCGCTGAGCCCTTCGGATCTGTTCGCCGTCGACGACCTGCTCGGCGATGACGAGCGTCTGATCCGCGACACCGTGCGGGCGTTCGTCCGCGACCGCGCGCTGCTGCTGATCCCCGAGCATTTCGAGGCGGGCACCTTCCCGCATGAGCTCATCCCCGAGATGGCGGAGCTGGGACTTCTCGGGATGCATCTGCACGGCCATGGATGCGCCGGGACCTCGGCGACCGCCTATGGGGTCGCCTCTGAGGAGCTCGAGGCGGGTGACAGCGGGTTGCGCTCGTTCGTGTCGGTGCAGGGCTCGCTGGCGATGTTCCCCATCTCCGCTTACGGCAGTGACGAGCAGAAGGCTCGCTGGCTCCCGGAGATGGCGGCGGGACGGGCGATCGGATGCTTCGGTCTCACCGAGCCCGACGCTGGATCCGATCCATCGTCGATGCGCACGTCGGCTCGTCGCGACGGCGGTGACTGGGTCATCGACGGCACCAAGATGTGGATCACCAACGGCTCGATGGCGGATATCGCCGTTGTCTGGGCGATGACCGATTCGGGGGTGCGGGGCTTCCTCGTCGAGCGCGGAACGCGCGGCTTCACGTCGTCCGATGTGCACAACAAGCTGTCGCTGCGTGCGTCGGTGACGTCCGAGCTGTCGTTCGACTCGGTGCGCGTGCCCGACAGCGCCGTGCTTCCCGGCGTGACCGGGATGCGCGGACCCCTCTCGTGCCTCAACGAGGCCCGGTTCGGCATCGGCTGGGGCGCCATGGGTGCGGCGCGCGCCTGCTTCGAGTCGGCACTCGAGTACAGCAAGACGCGCCACGCCTTCGGCAAGCCCATCGGCGCGATGCAGCTCACCCAGCAGAAGCTCGCGAACATGGCCACCGCGATCGTGCAGGGTCGCCTGCTCGCACACCGGCTCGGCAGCCTGAAGGATCAGGGTCGTCTCCATCCCGTCCAGGTGTCGATCACCAAGCGGGCCAACGTCCGCGCCGCCCTCGACATTGCCCGTAGCGCTCGCACGATCCTCGGCGCCAACGGGATCACACTTGAATATCCCGTCTCGCGGCACATGGCCAACCTCGAATCGGTGCTCACCTACGAGGGCACCGAGGAGGTGCACACACTGATCATCGGCAAGGAGCTCACCGGCGAGAACGCCTTCAGCTGACGGTTAGGCGGCCTCGTCCCAGCTCTCGGTCTCGCGGAAGGAATGGTGTCCGCGCCTCGCGATGATCAGGTGGTCGAGCACGGGGACGCCAAGCAGCGCGCCCGCGCTGCGGAGCGCTGCGGTGACCACGCGATCGGAGCGGCTCGGCGCGGGGTCGCCACTCGGATGGTTGTGGCCGATGATGACTGCAACTGCATCGCTGCGGAGTGCAGGACCGAAGACATCGCGAGGCTGGAGCCGCGACGCATTGATGGTGCCGACCGCGACTGTCTCGAGCTTGATCGGCCGGTGGCGGGCGTCGAGGAGCAGGACCACGACCTGCTCGCGACGCGCGCGCCGGAGCCCGTCGAGCATGAGCAGCGCATCGCGCGGCGAACCGATCGCCGGGCGGTCGTCGTCGGTCCAGCGCTCGGCGAGCTCCCACATGGCTGCGAGCCGCTCGGCCCGTTCCCGAGGAACACCGTGCTCGCGGGTGAGCCCCGCCGCATCGAGCGCCCGGCGCTCCCACCACGGGATGCGCGCCACCCGATTCGCGACGGCGCTCAGTTCAGCTGCGGGTGACGAACCGCCGAGGGCCCGGGCGAGGAGTTCCGCCTCACCAGCGCCGCGTCCCGGATCGGTATCCACCGCCCGAGAGTATCACAAATCAGTGTAGTTGTCTATGCCAGCTAGGCGTGCCGGGTCACCAGCATCCCGATCACGAAGATGGCCACGATCAGGGCGGCGGCAACCGCCACGGGAATCCACCCCGCGCCGGCGGCCAGCAGCGAAGGGCCTGGCGAAGCGCGTGGCGGAGCGGCCGGTGCTGGAGCATCGACGATGTCCGCAGGCGCTTCCACCGCGATCAACTTGACCCGCCCCGGTGCATCCTCAGGCAACTCGGCCGGGTCGAGCAGCGCGGGCGCCACGGCGACGCTGCGACGGCGCCGCGGCGAGCGCAGCTCAGACACCGCGTTCGCCCTCGGCGATCAGTGCGGCAAGCACCTCGTCAGCGAACGATCGATAGGCCGCCGCGGCTTCGGAGGACGAGGCCATCGCGGTGACCGGTTCACCGGCCAGCGCCGACTCCTGCAGGCGAACGGTGACCTTGATGACGGTATTGAAGACGCGCAGGTTCGGGATCGCGCGCAATCCCTCCAGTAGGTCGCGCGAAAAGCGCGTCCGCATCACGACGAACGTCGGCAGCAGACCAAGCACGCGCAGGTCCGGGTTCAGCCCCTGGCGAACGTGGTGTACGGACCGGAGCGTTTCCTTGAGGCCTTTCACCGCATATCCCGACATCTGCATGGGAATGACGATAAAGTCGGTGGCCGCCAGGACGCTGATGGTGTGAAACGCAAAGTTCGGCGGCGTGTCGAACAGGATGAAGTCGTAGTCGCGACAATCGCGATCGAGCGCTCGGCGCAATCGCGTTTCGGAGTCGAGTGTCGTCGGCAATCCGGCCTCGACCGCCGCAAGGTCGGGACTCGCAGGGAGCAGGTGCAGGCCCGGCCACTTGGTACGGACGATCAGCTCGTCGACCGACTGGTCCGGCTCGAGAATCGCATCGGCAACCGTGTGCGTGAGCGAGTACGGATTGAAGCCCAGCCCCGATGTGAGGTTGGACTGCGGATCCATGTCGACTGCGAGCACACGGCGTCCGCGCTCTGCGAACACAGCCGCCAAGGAGGCGCAGGTGGTTGTCTTTCCCACCCCGCCTTTTCCGGAGATACAGGCGATCGAAACAGCCACCGCGACCGGTTAGTCTAATCCAGGCCGCCGCAGCCGCGACACAAGAGTGGGCATGGCGACGACAGAAAGGGTCAGCTTGGAGCCACCCGTACTGTCGGGCGCACCGCAGGTGCCGCCGCCATGTCGTCCTCCCAGGCGCGGTTGAGACGGCGCTGCATGATTGCCATGAGGATGAGGCCACCAGCAATCGGGAGCAGCATCCAGCAGATGACGCGCGCCGGCCGCAACTGCACATCGGTCGTGCGACCCATGCGGTCCTCGAGGATGCGCACGCGCTCCAGGCTCATCGCGATGGCGATGGCGCTGAATGGCAGCAACAGCTCGAGATATGGAATCACCAGGACGCCGCCGAGCAATCCATACGCCTGCAGCACGGTGAAATGCGGGTCGAACGGCAGCGCGACGTTGGCAACCGCAAGCACGATTCTCGCCGCCCCGGCGATGCTCACCAGCCATCCGATCGCCCAGGGGATCGCCACCGCGATGGTGGAACGCCCGGGGATGACGTGCATGCGCGTGTCAAAATTGCCGATCTCGCGATTGATCCGGTGATGCCAGACGAGGCTGTAGACGCCGAGCGTGACCACCGAAAGCGCTACGACCGCGAACGTCGAACGCCGTTTCCCAGGAGGACCGAACGACGTCACTCTGGGGAGCGCCTTCTCCGGCGTGGTGATCGCCGCGACGATCGTGACCTCGGTGGGATCGGTGTCGAGCGTGGCCCCCGGCGGTGGCGGGCTCGCCGATCCGTCGATCATGTGCTCATCAGCGTCGTCGTCGCGCATGACATCCCCCTCCTGCGGGTTCGCCTTCGGGGCCGACGCGGGCCACGACCACGCGGGTGGTGGCGGTGTCGAAGCGACTGGGGCTGCGCCGTCGGGGTCGGACGCGGTCAGTGTCGCGACAGCGGGCGTGGTGCCCGGCCGCGATGCGGTCTCGGTCATCCCGTGTTCCTCGTGTACGGCGCCGCCTCGGGCGATGCCGCGTGCTGCTAGTGGGACGTCGACGCTCCGGGTACTGGATT